>CANGXU010000138.1 GCA_947457885.1 Betaproteobacteria bacterium | reverse complement strand
CGCCCAGATTCTGGATTCGGCTCTTGATCAGCTCGCTGATCTCGGACGGGTTCAATTGCATCACAGTGCTCCTAGGATTGAAGGGCGGTGGCCATCTGCGCGAGACGGCCGCGCACCGAAGCGTCCAGCACTTCGTCGCCGACGGTGACACGGACCCCGCCGATGAGTTCGGGGACGATCACCACGCGATAGTTGAGTTGGCGCGCGAATTTCTTCTCGAGGCTGGCGACCAGATCCGCGAGTGCTGCACCTTCCAGCGGAAAGGCCGATTCGATCACCAGGTCGGCGCGGCCCTCGGCCGCGTTGCGCAGCGCATGGAACTGGGCCGCGATCTCGGGCAGCAGTTCGACACGGCCGTTCTCGGCCAGCATCAGCACGAAGTTCTTTGCCTCGGCGGGCAGGCCACCCGGCACGAGGCTGGCGAAGAAGTCGGCGAGCCGGGCCGGTTGCAGGCCCGGGTCGCCGAGCCGGCTCGACACCTGCGGATCGGCGGTGATCGAACCGAGACTGCCGACCAGGTCGGCCCATGCCGGGACGGAACCCGACTCCTGGGCCAGCTTGAACGCAGCTTCGGCGTACGGACGGGCGACGGTGGAGATCTCGGCCATCGTTACGCTCAGAGTGCCTGCTTGAGGTCGTTCAGCATCGCCGCATGGGCGCTGGCATCGACTTCACGCTTGAGGATGCGCTCGGCACCTGCCACCGCGAGGGCGGCGACCTGCTCGCGCAGGGCCTGGCGGGCGCGCTGGACTTCCTGTTCGACTTCGGCCTTGGCGGCGGCCGAGATGCGGTCGGCTTCGGCCTTCGCCGCAACCTTCGCTTCTTCGATCACGGCAGCGGCGCGCTTCTCGCTCTGCGCCAGGATTTCCTGGGCGCGATCGCGGGCGGCACGGTCGGCTTCCTGGGCGCGCTTCTCGGCGGCGAGCAGGTCCTGCTTGCCGCGCTCGCCGGCGGCGAGGCCGTCGGCAATCTTCTTCTGGCGCTCTTCCAGCGCACCGATCAGCGGCGGCCAGATGAACTTCATGGTGATCATCGCACCGATGAAGAAGACGATCAGCTGAATGAACAGCGTAGCGTTGATACTCATGTCAAACCTCGATCGATCCGTGCAGCCCCGTTCCGGATGCCCGGCCGGGCGACTGCGCGCGAACGCTGGTGGATGCTGCCTGCTGCGGAACCCGCTGCCCGACCTTCGGGCACCGCCGCCTCACGCAAGGGCGTGGACAGGCGACGGGCACAGCAGGTGCCGGCGGGGGTGGATCAGCCGGCGAACGGGTTGGCGAACGCGAACATCATCGCGATACCGACACCGATCAGGAACGCCGCGTCGATCAGGCCTGCCAGCAGGAACATCTTGGTCTGCAGCGTGTTCATCAGTTCGGGCTGGCGCGCGGCGGCTTCGATGTACTTGCCGCCCATGACGCCGATGCCGATACAGGCACCGATGGCACCGAGGCCGATGATCAAACCGCAGGCGAGGGCTACGAAGGCTACGTCAGTCATCACAACTACTCCTGTGGAAAAAACTCGAATGAAACAGGTGAAGGGAAAGGAAAGAAACGGGAACTGAAAAAAGCGGCACTCAGTGACCTTCGTGCGCCTGCCCGATGTAGACGAGGGTCAGCATCATGAAGATGAAAGCCTGCAACAGCACGATCAGGATGTGGAACAGCAGCCAGCCCGTGCCGGCGATGACGTGCACCAGGGCCAGTGCGAGGCCGGTGGCGTGCATCGCCGCGTAGCCGCCCATCAGCGCGATCAGGAAGAACAGCAGTTCGCCGGCGTACATGTTGCCGAACAACCGCATGCCGAGCGACACCATCTTGGCCAGGTATTCGATCAGGTTCAGCAGGAAGTTGGCCGGCCAGAGCAGCGGGTGCGCACCGAACGGAGCGCAGAACAGTTCGTGGATGAAGCCACCGAGGCCCTTGATCTTGACCCCGTAGTAGAGCATCAGGATCAGCACGCCGAGCGACATGCCGAGCGTGCCGTTCAGGTCGGCGGTGGGAAGCGGCCGCAGGTAGACGTCGTGCGCATTGAGGCCGGCACCGTAGTAGCCGAACAGTGCGGCGATCTTCGGCAGCAGATCGACCGGCAGCAGGTCGATCGCATTCATCATGACGATCCAGACGAACACGGTCAGTGCGAGCGGCGCGATGAAAGCGCGGTTGCCATGCACGATCGACTTGCTCTGGTCTTCGACCATCTCGACGAGGATTTCGATCGCCGCCTGGAACTTGGTCGGCACGCCGCTGGTCGCACGCTTCGCGGCCGAGCGCAGCATCCAGAGCGTCAGGGCCAGGCAGAGCAGCGAGAACAGCAGGGTATCGATGTTGATGATCGAGAAGTCGACGATCGACTTCTGCTTTTCCGTCTGCCAGTGCGCCAGATGGTGGACGATGTATTCGGTCGCGTTGGGCGCGTAGTGGTGATCGGCGGCGGACATGGATCGGGTCGGTCTTTGGGGATCGGGGACTGCGCGGTGTGACGGGCAGAAGTCGGGGCAGGTTTGTCGCGGGTGTCGCGCGAACTACGGCGGCACGGGCGCCGGGTCAGCGCCGCAGAAGCAGCGCCAGCCAGTTCGCCTTCACCGCGACGATCACGCCGAGCACTGCGCCCGGCCAGAACATCGTGTCGACCACCCGTGCCATCGCGAACAGGATGAGCACGGTGAACAGCATCTTTGCAAACTCGCCGATGAAGAACACTGCAGCAACCTGATCGGGCCGGAAACGCAGTGCCAGCGAAAGTCGCCACGCGAACAGCGCGCTCGGCAACCAGCAAGCAGCACCACCCGCCAGCGTCGACCACCCCGCAGGGGCATCGATGAAGACACCCATGGAGATGGCGGCAACGAGAACCAGCGCTGCCTGAAGCCCGATGATCGCGACGAAACCGGATGGCGCAGACATCATTCCTGGTGCATCAGGTTGTCGACTCGCCCTGGTTCCGACGGTTCTCGCTTACGCCGCGCCTACAAAGCCCTTGATTCTTGCCTGCCACCGCCCCTGTTGTCAACGGGGGCGTGCGGCACTGCACAACGTCACCGCGGCGACGCTCCAGAAGAGGGCATTCAGTGTGCCATACTCGTTTGACAGAAAATCGTGTGTCCAACGCCGAACGTCGATTGCGCCCTCAGGAGGTCTGCCCATGCATCCGTCGCCCGTGCGCATCGGTCTGCTGGTGCCGGAAAACAACACCACCATGCATCTCGAGCTTCCGGCCTGGCTGCCCGAAGGCTCGACCTGTCAGCGTACGGGTATCTCCCGGTCGCCAGGCCTGCTGACCCTGCCCGACCTCGACCCTTACGTCGACCAGGCGATGCACCTCGCGCAGGCTTTCCATGGCGAGGTCGATGTCACAGCCTACGGTTGTACGGCCGCGGGCATCCTCGCAGGGCCGGCCCGCGATGCTGCGATCGGCAAGCGGCTCTCGGAAGTCACGGCCGTCCCGGCCGTCACGACCGCCGGTTCGATGATCGCGTGGCTGCGTGCGCAGGGTGCACGCCGCATCGCCCTGGTGACGCCGTACAGTGACAGCGTCAACGCCGACCTGACGCGCTTCCTGGGCGATGCCTCGATCGACGTGCACGCCCTGTCGAGCTTCAAGGCCGCCGGTGTCGCCGAGCTCGGCCGGATCACCGCCGCGCAGGTCGAGGCACGCGCCGTCGAGCTGATGCAAGGGCAGGGCGATGGCTGCGACGCGCTGTTCATCGGTTGCTCGCAGCTGCCCACGCAGTCGATCCTCGACAGCCTGCGTGCCCGGTTCGGTTGCCCGGTGTCGTCATCGATCCATGCCACCGCGTGGCAGATCGGGCAGCAGCTGCAGGTCGCGGCCGATGTCGTTGCCTGAGCCCGCTGCAGTCGAAGGCGAGGGCGTGCAGGTCTATGCCGGTACCGCCGGACACTCGGCCTGGTTTTCCGACGATCTCGGCGATTCCTGGGTGCATCCGAACAGCCATTCGGGGATGTACCTCGAGGCGCGGGTGTGGAGCTTCGCGTCCCACCCCGACGCGCCGCGATTCCTGTACGCCGGTACCGATCACGGCCTGTTCCGCTTCGACGAGACCACGCGCCGCTGGTCGCCGCTCGCCTCTCCAATGCAGGACATCTGGTCGGTCGCGATCGACCCGCGCGATCCGGCACGGATGATCTGCGGGACCCGCCCCGCAGGCTTCTGGCTGTCGGAAGACGCCGGCGGCCACTGGCGCGCGCTGCCAGCGCCCGGCATCCGGCCGTTCTCCGAGATCGTGATGGGTCCGACACGGGTCACACAGATCCTGTTCGACCCGATCGACATCGACACCGTCTGGGCCGGCGTCGAGATCGGCGGCATCTTCCGCAGTACCGACCGGGGCGAAACCTGGGTGCAGCTCGAGCAGGGCCTCGTGTCGTCCGATGTGCACGGGATCGCGGTATCCCGGGATGTACACGGCGACAAGCTGCTGCTCGCCACCACCAACTACGGCCTGCACCTGAGCCGCGACAACGGCAAGACCTGGCAGCTGCGCCCGCTCGATTCGCCGTGGCAATATACGCGCGCGATCAGCACCGACCCGGGCGACCTGCAAACCGTATGGCTCACCAACGGCAACGGACCGCCCGGCAGCACCGGCCGCCTGTGGCGCAGCCGCAACGGTGGTGTCGACTGGCAGGTCGTCGCGCTGCCCGGCGTGCTCAACAGCACGCCATGGTGCATCGCCGCCGACGCTTCCCGGCCGCGGCTGAGATTCCTCTGTACCAACCTGGGCCAGCTGTTTCGCAGCACCGACGGTGGCGAACAGTGGCAGCGGCTGCCACACGAGTTCGGAGAGGTGCGCGCGCTGGCCTGGCGCCCGGTGCCAGCGGAACTGCGGCGTGGCGCCGAGCATTCCATCACGCGCAGGCCGGCGCCGCCAGGTACCTGATCGCGCAGTCCCATCATCGTAGAACGAGGAAGTCATGACCCTTTACCAAGACGAGCCGGCCCTGTTCCGCGCGCCCGCCGGCGCCTGCGACGCCCATTTCCATGTGTTCGGCCCGGCAAGCCAGTATCCGTACGGCGACGATCTTCGCTATGCGCCGCCGCTCGCCCCGCTCGAAGACTTCCTCGCGCACGCCACGTCCAACGGCTTCGAGCGCTTCGTGTTCGTGCAGCCCAGCGCCTACGGCCGAGACAACACCTGCATGCTCGATGCGATGGCACGCATGTCCCTGCCCTGCCGCGGCATCGTCGATGTCGACGAGTCGATCTCCGAGGCCGAGCTCGACCGCCTGCATGCGCTGGGCGTACGCGGGGTGCGCCTCAACGTACGCCCGATCAAGCCGTTCGAGGCCGGTTTCACGCAGACGCTGCTGCCGCGTATCGAGCAGCTCGACGCGAAACTCGCCGACCGGGGCTGGCAGATCGACTTTCTCACCCCGGGCTGGTGCACCTACGAGCTGCTGCCCACGCTGCGCCGGCTGCGCTGCCAGCACACGGTCGCGCACATGGGGCTGTTCCTCGGCAAGGACGGCCCGCAGCAGGAAGGCTTCAAGGCGTTCCTCGACCTGTTACGCAATGGGCCCGGGCGCTGCTGGGTCAAGCTCACCGGGGTCTACCGGATGTCGGAAGTACCCGGCTTCACCGATGCCGATCCGATCGCGCAGGCACTGATCGCCGCTGCCCCCGATCGCATCATCTGGGGCAGCGACTATCCGCACCTGTCGTTCGCGGACAAGGTCGGCAGCAACCAGCTGTTCAACCTGTTGCTGCGCTGGGCGCCGGATGAAGCGACCCGGCACCGGATCCTCGTCGACAACCCGAAGGCGCTGTTCGGATTCTGAACCCCGTGCCGGGCAGGGTTGCCTGCCCGGTCAGCCCAGCGCCTTGCGCAGTTCGGTGGTGACGCGCGTGCCTTCGGCGACCATGAACGCGATCTCGCTGTTGGTGGTCACGAAGCGCATGCCCTTCTTGATGAACTCGACCTGGCGCGCCAGGTTACGGTCGCCACCGACACCTGCAATCTTGCCGTTCGCCTTGGCTGCTGCGATCACACGGTCGAGCGCGGCCAGGTGCTGCGGACAGCCGAACTGTCCGGGCAGTCCGATGGCGGCGAGCAGGTCGTTCGAGCCCACGTGCAGCACGTCGAAGCCGTCGACCGCGGCGATTTCCTCGACATTCTCGAGTCCTTCGCGCGTCTCGATCATGCATACGGTGAGCACCGCGCGGTCGAGTACCGGCACCGCGTCGGCGGTCGAGGTCGGGCGATAGTCGAACATCGGATAGCCGCCCCCGACCGAGCGCCGGCCCACCGGCGGGAAGCGGCAGCGGTCGACGGCACGCCGGGCCTGGTCGGCGGTGCTGACGTCGGGGAACACGATGCCGGTGACGCCGTTGTCGAGCAGCACCGAGGTATCGGGGTCATCGACGCTCCTGACCCGGACCATCGGCGTGACGCCGATCGCCAGCGCGACCTGGGCGATATGACCGATGGTCTCCACCGAATACAGCGAGTGCTGCATGTCGATGAAGATGAAGTCGTGGCCGGTTGTCTTCGCGATGCGTGCGATGTCGCCCGAGCGCACGATGCGCACGTTCATGCCGAGCACGACTTCGCCGGCCAGCAGGCGGTCCTTCGCCGGGTTGGCGATCGAGGGGCCTTCGGGCAGGTCAGGTGTTCCACTCATTGCTTGTACTCCTGGAGGTGTCTCGGTGGCGGCGGCACTGCAGCCGCTCCCGGATCAGGGCTTGATGTTTCGATCCTGCGCGATCCTGCGCCACTTGATGATCTCGGCGCGCACGTACTCAGTGAATGCTTCTGGCGTCATCAGCACCGGCTCGGCGCCCTGGTCGGCGAGCCGCGGGCGCATGTCTTCGGACGCCAGGATGCGGTTGAGTTCGCCGTTGAGCTTGCGCAGCACGTCGGGCGGGGTCTTGCCAGGCGCGAGCATGCCCCACCACTGCCCGGCTTCGTAGCCCGGCACGGTCTCGGCGATCACCGGCATCTCGGGAGCGAACGACGACCGCTTGCCGGTGCTCAGTGCAAGCGCTCGAAGGCGCCCGGCCTTCACCTGCGGCCAGACCGAAGGCAGGCTGACGATCATCATCTGCACATGTCCGCCTACGAGATCGGTCACGGCGGGCGTCGCGCTCTTGTAGGGCACGTGGGTGATGTCGATGCGCGCCGCGACCGACAATGCCTCGGCGGCGAAATGGATAATGCTGCCGGTACCGGCAGTCGCATAGTTGAGATCGCCCGGTCGGGCCCTCGCCAGCGCGATCAGCTCCTTCATGTTGCGCGCCGGCAGCGACGGATGTACCACGAGCATCAGCGGGCCTTGCCCGACCATCGCGACGCCGGTCAGGTCGCGCATCGGATCGAACGGCAGGGATGGACGGATCGCGACGCTGGTGGTGTAGGTACCGGTCGGCAACAGGAGGGTATAACCGTCGGCTGGCGCCTTCGCGACCGTCTCTGCGCCGATCATCTGGCCGGCACCGGCACGGTTCTCGATCACGACCGGCTGGCCCCAGCGATCGCGCAGGCGCTCGGCGAGAAGCCGGGCCAGCACGTCGGGCGAGCCGGCTGCTGCGGTGGGCACGACAATGCGGATCGGTCGGGTGGGAAACTCCTGGGCCAGGGCCGGCGTGGACCGCAGCATCGCTGGCAGCGTCATCACGGGCAGCGCCATCAACGGCAACGTCATGGTCGCCAGCGTCGTGATCGCCCGCTGGCAGCGGTGCATCGAAGCGCGCATTGCTCCTCCTGGTGGCAGGGTCGGCCGTACAGCCGATCTCGTTCTTGAGGTATTCCGGCGGCAAAAACTATCCGGCATTTACGCGGCGTCCGCAACCAGGGCTGCGTGCGGGTCCTTGCCGGGGACGGCCGCCGACCGCGATCATTCGGGCGGTAGCCCGAGGCGACGGGTCAGTTCATCGAGGTGCTCCAGGGAATACCAGGAGATTTCCATCCTGCCCGTATGCTTCGGCCCGACCTTCAGCCGGACGCCGGTGCCGAGCGACTGGGCGAGCCGCTCCTGCAGGCGCGCGACATCCGGATCCTGGGCGGCGCGCCGCCCCCCGGCGCCCGGCACACCGGGGGGTGCGTTCAGTCGGGCGACTTCCCGTTCGGTCTCGCGTACTGAAAGTTTCTGCGCGGCGATCCGGTTGGCGAGCGCGATCTGCTGCGCGGGCTCCAGCGCCAGCAGCGCGCGCGCGTGGCCCATCTCGATCGCGCCGGCATAGAGGAGTTCTTGCACCGCAGCACCGAGCGCGCGCAGCCGCAGCAGGTTCGACACCGCGGTACGCGAGCGGCCGAGGGCCTTGGCAGCCAGTTCGTGCGTCATCCCGAACTCGTCGATCAGACGCTGGATGCCGTGCGCTTCCTCGAGCGCGTTCAGGTCTTCGCGCTGGATGTTCTCGATCAGCGCCATCGCCAGCGCAGACTCGTCGGGGATCGTCCGGATCAGCACCGGCACCTGCGTCAGCCCGGCCAGGCGCGACGCGCGCCAGCGGCGTTCGCCGGCGATGATCTCGTAGCGGCCCTCGCCCACCGGTCGTACAAGGATCGGCTGCAGGATACCCTGCTCGCGGATCGACTCGGCGAGCTCCGCCAGCGCAGCCTCGTCCATGCGGGTGCGCGGCTGGTACTTGCCCGGCAGCAACGCGTCGATCGGCAGCTCGCGCGTGCCTTCGCCCTCGCTGCCCGGTTTCGGCGGCGCGTCGAATGCATCCATCGCACCGCCACCGAGCAGCACATCGAGGCCGCGTCCGAGTCCCTTGGGTTTTGCCATCATGTCATTGCCGCCCGATTGAGCATTTCACCGGCGAGCGCCAGATAGGCGAGCGCACCCTTGGATTGCCGGTCGAATTCCAGGACCGGCCGGCCGTAGCTCGGCGCTTCGGCCAGCCTGACGTTGCGCGGGATCACCGTGCGGTACACCTTGCTGCCGAAGTGCTGCGTGAGCTGCTGCGAGACCTGCAGCGACAGCGTGTTGCGCGGGTCGTACATCGTGCGCAGCAGGCCTTCGAGCTCGAGTTTCGGATTCAGGTTGGCGCGCACCCGCTTGATCGTCTCCATCAGATCGGACAACCCCTCGAGCGCGTAGTACTCGCACTGCATCGGGATCATCACGGCATCGGCCGCGACGAAGGCATTGACCGTGAGCAGGCTCAGCGCAGGCGGACAGTCGATCAGGATGTAGTCGTAGCCGTCGGCGATCGCGGCAAGCGCCTGCTTCAGCCGGGCCTCGCGCTCGGGCATGGTGACCAGTTCGATCTCGGCACCGGCCAGGTGGCGGTTGGTCGGCAGCACGTCGTAGTCGCAGCTCTCCGAGCGCACCCGGGCGGCGGCGGCGGGCACCGCCCCGAGCAACACGTCATAGAGCGAATGCGTAAGCGCCGACTTGTCGATGCCGCAGCCCATCGTCGCATTGCCCTGCGGGTCGAGGTCGACGAGCAGCACGCGCCGCTTCGCGGCCGCGAGGCTCGCACCCAGGTTCACGCTGGTGGTGGTCTTGCCGACGCCGCCCTTCTGGTTGGCGATCGCGAGGATGCGCGGCATCAGGCGGCACCGATCGACACGAGGTGGCGCTCGGCATCGACCCCGGGCACGTCGAGGCGGATCACCTCGACGGTACCGATCTCGGGCGACAGCTGCAGCACCTCTTCGTAGGGATAGACGCCCTTCATCGCCAGCAGTGCACCGCCGGCGCCGCGCAGGTGGCGCGACAGTTCGGCGAATTCCGGCAGGTCGGAGAATGCACGCGACACGACATAGTCGAAACCGCGCTCGGGCCGGAACGCTTCGACGCGGTCCACCACGACGGTGGCGTTCGACAGGCCCAGCTCGCTCACGGCCTGCTGCAGGAACACACCCTTCTTGTGGTTACTGTCGAGCAGCGTGACCGACCAGTCGGGGCGCGCGATCGCCAGCGGGATGCCGGGGAGCCCTGCCCCGGTGCCGATGTCGACCACGCGCTTGGCCGGGCCGTCGATCACCTTCAGGAGCGCGAGGCTGTCGAGCAGATGGTGGGTCACCATCTTCACCGGCTCGCGGATCGCGGTCAGATTGTGCACCTGGTTCCATTTCGCGATCAGCGCGACATAGTCGAGCAACTTCTGGCGCGCGGCGGCGGGCAGATCGAGACCGAGTCGTTCAAGGCCGGTATCGAGTGTCGTCTGTGGCATCGGGTCTACCTCGGGAAAGCGGGACGCTGCGGGGGTCGGCCGCCGCTGCGCGGG
>CANGXU010000137.1 GCA_947457885.1 Betaproteobacteria bacterium | reverse complement strand
GACCCCCCGCACAGGAGGTGACATGCAAGCCCTGAAGGACGTTCGAATTCTCGACATGACTCATGTGCAGGCGGGGCCCACCTGCTCGCAGTTGCTCGCATGGATGGGAGCCGACGTGATCAAGTTCGAGCCGCCACAGGGTGATGCGACGCGCGGCCAGCTGCGTGACGTGCCCGGTGCCGACAGCCTCTATTTCACGATGCTCAATTGCAACAAGCGTTCGATCACCGTGAACATGAAGACGGCCGAGGGGCGGCAGGTGTTCACCGACCTGCTGAAGACCTGTGACATCGTGATGGAGAACTTCGGTCCGGGCGTGCTCGACCGCCTCGGCTTCACCTGGGAAAAGGTCCACGAGATCAATCCGCGTATCGTCATGGGTTCGATCAAGGGGTTCGGTTCCTCCGGTCCGTACGCTGACTTCAAGGCCTACGAGAACGTGGCGCAGGCGATGGGCGGGGCGATGAGTACCACCGGCGTGCCCGACGGGCCGCCGTTCGTCACGGGCGCGCAGATCGGCGACTCTGGCACCGGCCTGCACCTGGCGATCGGCCTGCTCGCGGCACTCCACCAGCGCGACCGTGACGGCGTCGGTCAGTATGTCGAAGTCGCCATGATGGACGGCGTGATGAACCTCTGCCGCGTCAAGTGGCGCGACCACCAGCGGCTGTGGCATGGCCCGCTGGCCGAGTATTCGGTCGGTACGCACAAGGGCATGGGCGAGACGCCGCGTGCCGGCAACGATTCCGGCGGTGGCCAGCTCGGCAACGCGATCCGTTGCGCGCCTGGCGGCCCGAACGATTTCATCTACGTCGTGGTCCAGGAAGCGGTCTGGGTTGCACTCGCGAAACGCATCGGTCCCGACCTCGGCGAACCCGGCCTCGACACCGACCCGCGCTTCTCGACGATCGACGAGCGCCGCCGCAACCAGGCCTCGATCTGGGAAATGCTCGGCGAGTTCGCGCGCAAGCATACCAAGCGCGAGATGATGGGCATCCTGAACGAGCTGAACGTGCCCTGCGGCCCGATCATGTCCACCGAGGACCTGTTCACCGACGAGCATGTTAAGGGCCGCGAGATGATGGTCGAGCTCGACCATCCGCAGCGCGGCAAGTGGTACAACGTGGGCATGCCGATCAAGCTGTCCGCGTCGCCCGCGAAGATCGAGCGTTCGCCCACGCTGGGCGAACATACCGACGAGGTGCTGACCGCGGTACTCGGATACGACGCGCAGAAGGTCGACGCGCTCAAGACCGCCGGTGCGTTTACCGCGCCGCCGAAGAAGCCGAAATAAGACGGAGGTTGCCCCCCATGAAGGTTGTGATCATCGGCCAGCAGGACTTCGGCAAGTCCGTGCTGGAGAAGTTTCTGGAGCGCGGCGACGAGGTCGCTGCGGTGTTCTGCGCCCCGGAAAAAGCGGGTGGCAGGCCTGACCCCCTGAAGGTGGCAGCGGTCGAAAAGGGCCTGACCGTGCACCAGTTCCCTTCGTTGAAGACGCCAGAGGCGGAAGCGGCGATGCGCAGCCTGAACGCGGACATCGGCGTGATGGCCTATGTGCTGCAGTTCGCACCGCAGGCCTTCGTCGGCATTCCCCGCCTGGGCACGATCCAGTACCACCCGTCGCTGCTGCCGAAGTACCGCGGCCCGTCGTCCATCAACTGGCCGATCATCCGCGGCGAGAAGAGGACCGGCCTGACCATTTTCCGGCCGACGGACGGGCTGGACGAAGGACCGGTGATCCTGCAGAAGGAATGCGACATCGGGCCTGACGAGACGATCGGCGAGGTCTACTTCAACAAGCTGTACCCGATGGGCGTCGCGGCGATGCTCGAGGCGGCCGACCTGGTGTTCGCCGGCCAGCACCGCGAAGTGGTGCAGGACGAGACGCTCGCCACGTACGAAGGCTGGTGCCGTGACGCCGAAGCGCGGATCAACTGGGCGAGCCACGTCGATTTCACCTATGACCTGATCCGGGGCTGCAATCCGGCGCCCGGCGCGTGGACGACCCTCGGCGGGAAGAAACTGCAGATCTTCGAGGCGCGCAAGCATGCCTACCGCACCTTCGGCGCGACGAAGGGGAAGGTGGGCGAGGTGACCGACGTGTCCGAGAGCGGCTTCTTCGTCGGCTGCCAGGGAGGGCGGATCGAGGTGCTCCGGGTCAAGCCGGAGGACGGCAAGAAGATGGGTGCCGGCGAGTATGCGGCGGGTGGAGCGGTGGCTGCCGGCAGCCTCCTGGGCACTTGAGCGACGGCCCGGGGCCGGCCCGCACGTACGCGACTCCGGAACTCACGGCGCGCGGGCAGGCCGTCGGATTCTTCGGCGTCGCGCCGACGAGAGGTCAGCTGCCGTGCGCGAACGCCTCGAGATACTGGCATGATCCCGTGTACGATCCCGTTGATCTGCCTCCGAACCACTGCCGGGTACCTTCCCCGATGACCGACCTTTCCACCGCGTTGACCATGGCCAGCAGCACCGATCCAGGCATGGTGCGCTCCCACAACGAAGACAGCCTTGCCATCGAACCCGATATCGGGCTCGCGATCCTGGCCGACGGCATGGGTGGCTACAACGCCGGCGAGGTTGCAAGCGGCATCGCCGTGGCACTCATCCGCGAAGAAGTGCGCAAGGCGCTGGCCGACACGGACCCGTCCAGAGCGGAGGCGTCGCCGGTGCTGCGCGCGGAACGCGTGCTGCGCGAACAGTCGACCCTGGCGAATGCGTCGATCTTCCAGTCGTCGCAGACCCAGCCGCAGTATGCAGGCATGGGTACCACGCTGGTTTCGGTTCTGTTTGCCGACAACCAGGTATCGGTCGCGCATATCGGAGACTCCCGGCTTTACCGTCTGCGCGGTGGCAGTTTCGAGCAGATCACGCGCGACCACTCCCTGCTCCAGGAGCAGATCGACAGCGGGATGATCTCCAAGGAAGACGCGCGGCATTCCATGAACAAGAATCTGGTCACGCGCGCGCTCGGGGTCGACCCGGAGGTCGAAACCGAGATCCACAGCTACGAAGTGCTGCCGGGCGACATCTACCTCCTCTGCTCGGACGGATTGTCCGACATGATCCCGGAAGCGGAGATTCACAGCACGCTCGACACGCTGAAGGCAAACCTGCAACTGGCGGCCGACCAGCTGGTGCAGACGGCCAACGACTACGGTGGGCGGGACAACGTGTCGGTCGTGCTGGTACAGGTGAACGAACCGTTTTCGGCCGACGGCGGCTGGATGTCCAGATTTATGTCCTGGTTAAAATAAGGTATAACACCTCGCCATGGCAAAATTGATCATCAGTGTGGATGGGCAGGTGCTTGACGAGGTCGACCTCGTCAAGGAGCGCACGACCGTCGGTCGCAAGCCGCATAACGACGTGCGGATCGAGAATCTCGCGGTCAGTGGCGAACATGCGGCGATCGTCACGATCCTGAACGATTCGTTCCTCGAGGATCTCGGCAGCACGAACGGGACGACGGTCAACGGCCACCCGATCAAGAAGCACTTCCTGCAGAACAACGACGTCGTCGAGATCGGGAAGTACAAGCTCAAGTACATCAACGAGAAGGCGTCCCAGACCTCGGCCGGCGACTTCGAGAAGACCATGCTGTTGCGGCCGTCCCAGGTCGCAGCCGCCCAACCGGGATCGGCGCCCGTAGGCTCGCGCGTCGGCGACCCGACCAGCACGCGTCCGGGAGGCTATGTCGACCCGACCGCTACCGTGCCGGGTCCGCTGCCCGCGCTGTCGACCGGCGTGGTTGGCCAGCAGTCGCCGTCCCCGGTGGCTGCGCCGGCCGTCGCGCCAGGCGCCTCTCAGCCGCTGGCCGGTCTCTCCTCGGCGATGGCGCCGGGGCCGGCAGCAAGCGTATCGGTACCGTCGCCGCGCCCTGCGTCGCCACCACCCGCAGCGATCCAGATCCTCACGGGTCCGAGTGCTGGCAAGGAACTCGACCTCGTGAAGAACCTCACCACGCTCGGCAAGCCGGGCGTGCAGGTCGCGGTCATAACCCGGCGTCCGCACGGCTTCTTCCTTACGCATGTCGAGGGGGCGCAGTATCCGAGCGTGAACGGACACTCGCTCGACGGGCAACCGCGACAATTGCACGACCACGACATCATCGATCTGGCGGGCGTCAAGATGGAGTTCTTCCACAAGCCCGATTGATCGGATGGGTGCGCTGCAACCGCTGCTCAAGGCCGGCGGCGGGCTGCCGATAACGAATCAACCCGGCAAGGATGCACCTCGGAGGAGCTTCGGGGGCTGGGATCGGCAGTATGTCGCGGTCGTGTTGTGACGCACGACACGGGGATTCCGGGCTGCCTGTTGTACGGTTTCACACAGGACAGGCCGCTGATATCATGTTGCGTGATCCGGTCATGCAGCGCGACGGCGTGCCTCGACCCGGATACAGAGCGGGGGGCGCATGCAGGGCAAGGACAGTTGGTCGCCCGGCAGCGCGGCGCACGCGTCCTGGCGGGAATCGGCCGCTTCCTGCGTGGCCGCGCCTCTGCCGGTCTGCCGGGGCGGCATGTGCATGTTCCAGACCAGACAAGGCAGATGTCCCGCATGAAGTTGCGCGTGCTCGGTTGCAGTGGCGGTATCGGCGGCAGTCTGCGCACGACGTCGTTCGTGCTCGATGACGATGTGCTGGTCGATGCCGGAACCGGCGTCGGAGACCTCAACATCGAAGAACTCCAGCGCATCGACCGGGTTTTCCTGACGCATTCCCACCTGGACCACGTGACGTCGCTGCCATTCCTGGTGGACACGGTCGGCTGGATGCGCGACCGTCCGCTCACCGTGCATGCGCTGCCCGAGACCATAGAGGTACTGCGCCAGCATCTGTTCAACTGGAAGCTGTGGCCGGATTTCGCGCAGATTCCCGATGTGCTGAATCCGTGGATGCGCTACCAGCCGGTGACCGTCGGCGAGCGGCTCGATCTGGGGCAAGGGCGAAGCATCACGCCGTTGCCGGCGAACCATGTAGTGCCGGCGGTCGGCTATCACCTCGACAGTGGCCGGGCAAGCCTGGTGTATACCGGCGACACGACGGTCAACGAGGCTCTCTGGCCGATGGTCAACCGCATCGACAACCTCCGCTACCTGATCATCGAGACCGCGTTCTGCAACCGGGAGCATGAACTCGCGCGTACATCCAGGCACCTGAGCCCGATGATGCTCGCCGGCGAACTCGAAAAGCTGCAGCGGCAGGTCGATATCTACATCACGCACTTGAAGCCGGGAGAGTACGAGGCCATCATGGAGGAAATCCAGTCGTGCGCGGGCCGGTTCGCCCCGCAGATGCTGCTGACGTTCCAGCAGTTCGAGTTCTGACAGCCATGATCGACATGATGCGATTCCGACCCGGGGGCAACCCACCATGAGCAGCGTTCTCGAAACCCGGCCCCAGTTGCAGGGCGGGGCGCCCGCGGCCGGCGGGGAAGCGCTGGCGGACCGACTCAGGTTTTCGCAGGGCCTGCAGGCGGTCACCAACCGCATCCACTCGTTGAGCGAACTCGACGAGATCATGGTCGAGCTGTCGCAGGACATCTGTACGCTGTTCGAAGCCGACCGGCTGACCCTCTACGTCTGCACGGAAGACGGCAATTCGATCGTCTCGAAGGTCAAGACCGGTCTGAATTCGTTCAAGGACCTGAAGCTTCCGATCAACGAGCAGAGCATCGCGGGGTTCGTGGCGAGCACCCGGCGCGTGGTCAACGTCGCAGACGTCTACAACGACGACGAACTGAAGCGCTACAGTCCGCAACTGCACTTCCTGAAGGAAGTCGACAAGCGCACCGGCTACCGCACCAGGCACATGCTGGTCGTGCCCATCTGCGAGTCGGTCAGGCAAGCGCAGCCAGGTGCCGGCAGCGCGGCCCAGGCACCTCTCGTTGGCGTGATCCAGCTCATCAACTCCCGCACGGGTGAGGCATTCTCGCAGACTGCCGAGGACGGCGCGCGCCAGCTGGCCGAGACGCTGGCGATCGCGGTGCTTCAGCGGCAGAAGCAGCCGGCATTCAAGATCCGTGGCAAGTACGACCAGCTGGTCGCGGGCGCCGTGCTGTCCGCAGACGAGATGGAGCTCGCGCTGCGCTCGTCGCGGCGCAAGAACATCGATATCGAAGATGTGCTGATCGATGAGTTCCAGGTCAAGGTCCCGCTGCTCGGGGAGTCGCTGGCGCTGTTCTTCCAGTGCCCTTACGAGCCGTTCCGCGCTGACCGGCTCAAGCCGCTCGACCTGCTGAAGAACATCCGGCGCGAATTCGCGGCCGAGAGCGGCTGGCTGCCGCTCGAAGAGGGCAAGGACGGCCTGGTCGTCCTCTGTACCGACCCCGAAAAGGTGCGCGGTTCGCGCCAGGTCGCCAACGTGTTCCCGAAGGCGAAGGTCGATTACCGGGTCACGACGAAGCGCGAGTTCGCAGCGACGATGAACCAGGTGTTCGGCGGCGGCCCGGAAATCGCGATCGACACCAGCTCGGTCGGTGACCTGCTCTCCGAACTGTCCGAAGAGTCCGAAGAGGAAGGCTCCGCGGTTGCCGAACTCTCGGCCGCCTCCGAGAACGAAGTAGTCCGGCTGGTTAACAAGATCATCATCGATGCGTACCATCAGGGTGCATCGGACATCCATGTCGAGCCCGGCCCCGGCAAGCAGAAGACGCTGATCCGCTTCCGCAAGGACGGCTCGCTGCACAACTACATCGAGGTGCCGGCCAGCTACCGCCCGGCGATCGCCGCGCGGCTGAAGATCATGTGCGACCTCGACATCTCCGAGAAGCGCAGGCCGCAGGACGGCAAGATCAAGTTCCGCAAGTTCGGCCCGCTCGACATCGAGCTGCGCGTCGCGACCATCCCCAGCCAGGGTGGCGTCGAGGATATCGTGATGCGTATCCTGGCCGCCGGCGAGCCGATCCCGCTCGACAAGCTCGGCGTGTCGGATCACAACCTCGGCCTGCTCAAGGGCGCGATCACCAAACCGTACGGGTTGTTCTTCGTCTGTGGACCGACGGGTTCCGGCAAGACCACTTCGCTGCACTCGGTGCTCGGCTACATCAACACGCCCGAGACCAAGATCTGGACGGCGGAAGACCCGGTCGAGATCACGCAGCGCGGGCTGCGCCAGGTGCAGATGAACCCGAAGGCAGGGCTGACCTTTGCCACCGCCATGAAGGCCTTCCTGCGAGCCGATCCCGACGTGATCATGGTCGGCGAGATGCGCGACAAGGAGACCGTCGCGATCGGCATCGAGGCGTCCCTCACCGGGCACCTGGTGTTTGCCACGCTGCACACCAACAGCGCGCCGGAGTCGATCACCCGCCTGCTCGACATGGGCATGGACCCGTTCAACTTCTCCGATGCGCTGCTCGGCATCCTTGCGCAGCGCCTGGCGAAGCGGTTGTGCTCGAAGTGCCGGAAGCCGCGGGTTGCCGGCGAGGACGAACTCACGCTGCTGCTCGACGAATACGTGCAGGAACTCCGGCAGACCGAAACCTGGAAGAAGAACCCGGAAGCGGCGCGCGAGCAGGTCCGCCAGCGCTGGTTCAGTCAGTTCGGTAACCCGCGGGGCGAGATCGTGCTGCACAGCAAGGTGGGCTGCGACACCTGCAACGGCACTGGCTACAAGGGCAGGGCGGGCCTGCATGAACTGCTGATCGGCACCGACCGCCTGAAGAAGGGAATCCAGGAACACGCCCGCGTCGCCGAGCTGCTGGCGATCGCGCTCGAAGAGGGCATGCGCACGCTGAAGATGGACGGCATCGAGAAGGTGCTGCTCGGCATCACCGACATCCAGCAGGTACGCGCTGTCTGCATCAAGTAACCGGAGGCCGGTGTGGACGACATGCTGGCTCGCCTCGAGTACCTGAACGAGGTCGGCGCGGCCCTGTCCCGCGAGAAGGACATCGATCGCCTGCTCGAGTCGATCCTGGTGGCTGCGAAGCACATCGCCCGCGCCGACGGCGGGACGCTGTATCGCGTCGGTGACGACCGCCAGTCGCTGGCTTTCGAGATCATCCGCACCGACTCGCTGGGCATCGCGATGGGCGGCAGCACCGGCCGCAAGGTGCCGTTCGCGCCGATCCCGCTGTTCGAGGGCGATGGAGCACCGAACGTGCACAACGTGGCTGCCTGCGCGGTGAACCAGGATCGTACCGTCAATATCGAGGATGCCTACGCCGAGGCGGGCTTCGACTTCTCGGGGACGCGGCGTTTCGACATGCAGACCGGTTACCGCTCGCGCTCGTTCCTGACCGTCCCCATGAAGAACCACGAGGACGAGATCATCGGCGTGCTGCAGCTGATCAACGCCCGGGATGCCTCGGGTGCCGTGCATCCGTTTTCCGGTACCGACCAGCGCCTTGCCGAGTCGCTGGCATCGCAGGCCGCGGTGGTGCTGACCAACCGGCTGCTGATCTCCCACCTGGAGAACCTGTTCGAGTCGTTCATCAACCTGATCAACTCGGCCATCGACGACAAGTCGCCCTATACCGGCGGTCATTGCGAGCGGGTGCCGGTGCTGACGACGATGCTGGCCGATGCAGCGTGCGACACCACCACCGGCCCGCTGGCCGACTTCGGGATGGATGACGCGCAGCGCTACGAACTCAAGATCGCGGGGCTGCTGCACGACTGCGGCAAGGTGACGACCCCTGTCCACGTGGTCGACAAGGCCACCAAGCTCGAGACCATCTTCGACCGGATCCACCTGATCGACACCCGGTTCGAGATCGTGCGCCGCGACCTCGAGGTCGAACTGCTGCGCGAGCACATCGCCGCGATGCAGGCGGGCGAGCGGGCCAACCTGCTCGGCATGGAGATCGAACTGAAGCGGCGGGTGCGGGCGGTGAACGAGGACCGCGACTTCCTGCGCAGGGCGAACATCGGCAGTGAATCGATGAGTGCCGAAGACCGGGCGCGCGTGCGCGAGATCGCCGCCCGCTGGCCGCGGATGGACGAGGCGGGCTTTCAGACGCCGTTCCTGACGGCCGACGAGATCGAGAACCTCACCATCGCTCACGGTACGCTGACCGAGGAAGAGCGCAGGGTCATCAACCATCACATCGACGTCACGATCCAGATGCTCGAGGCGCTGCCCTGGCCGAAGCACCTGCAGAACGTGCCCGAGTTCGCCGGTGGCCACCACGAGCGGGTGGATGGCAAGGGCTATCCGCGCGGGCTGTCGGGCGAGCAGATGTCGGTGCAGGCACGGATGATGGCGATTGCAGATGTGTTCGAGGCGCTGACTGCGAAAGACCGTCCCTACAAGGCCGGAAAGACCCTGACGGAGTCATTGACCATCCTCGGCAGGATGCGGATCAACGGCCACATCGATCCCGATCTGTTCGATGTGTTCGTGCGCGAGAAGGTCTACCTGCGCTACGCCGAGCAGTTTCTCGATCCCGAGCAGATCGACGACGTCGACACGGCAGCGATCCCGGGTTTCCGCGGCTGATGCACTGGCGTGGGCCGTGCAGTGTTCACGCACCCGGTGTGACGTTGTACACAAGCTGCCGGTTTTCGTCACTCATGGACGGCGAATGCTGGTCCGGGAGTGCATTGAGCGTCTGCGCGAATCTGAAAAAAGCATTCCGGATCAATGAAGTGAGGCAGAGATCTACTGCTGGCATGCACTTTGCGGTAACCTTCAGCGTGGAGCGCTCGAAGCTTCCGCCTACTTTCAATTTGCCGCTGGAGATGACATGAAACAGGTTCAGAAAGGCTTTACCCTGATCGAACTGATGATCGTGGTTGCGATCATCGGTATTCTCGCTGCCGTGGCCATTCCGCAGTATCAGGATTACGTGAGCCGCACGCGGTGGGCGAACGTGCTGTCCGAGTTCTCGTCGATCCGTACTTCCGTTGCGGAGTGTATCCAGCGCAGCGCTGGCGATCCCACCCTCTGTACGACGGCCGCGCAACTGGGTTTGGTTGAAATACCGGCCAACATTGGAACCAGCCCGGCGCAGGTTGCGTTGGGGGGGACTCCTACTGCAGTCGCTGGCACCAATGGTATTGGTGGTACCTCGAGCTGGACCTTGACATCGGCCACCGGAGCGGCAGGCGCAGCGTTGACGTCAGGTTGTATCCTGACCGCCCGCGCCACCGTCACTGCTACTGCAGTGGTCTGGGACTACGTGGCTTCCGGAGCGGACATCTGCAACCGGTCGCGCACAGGGTTCCCCCGCGCCGCCGCTGCCCCCGCCCCCACCACCCCCTGATCTGGG
>CANGXU010000136.1 GCA_947457885.1 Betaproteobacteria bacterium | reverse complement strand
GGCGTGTTCATCGGCCTGCCGGGCGGCATCGACGGCCTGGTGCACCTGTCCGACCTGTCGTGGTCGGCGCCGGGCGAAGAGGCCGTGCGCAACTACAAGAAGGGCGACGAGGTCGAGGCGATGGTGCTGTCGATCGATGTCGAGCGCGAGCGCATCTCGCTGGGCATCAAGCAGTTCGAGGGCGATCCGTTCAACAGCTTCGTGTCGCGCTACGACAAGAACAGCATCGTCAGCGGCACGGTGAAGGCGATCGATCCGAAGGGCGCCGTGGTCATGCTCGAGGGCGAGGTCGAAGGCTACCTGCGGGCTTCCGAAGTGGCGCGCGACAGGGTGGAAGACATCCGCACGCACCTGAAGGAAGGCGATGCCATCACTGTCATGGTGATCAACATCGACCGCAAGAACCGCGGCATCAACCTGTCGATCAAGGCCAAGGAAATGGCCGACGAGGCCCAGGCGATGCAGCAGGTCACCCGCGAGCAGCCGTCGAACGCGGGCCTGACCAACCTGGGTGCGTTGTTGAAGGCCAAACTCGACAACAAGTCGGAGTAATCGTCTGCCATGACCAAGTCGCAGCTGATCGCCAACCTTGCGGCGCGTCATACGCAACTGGTCGCGAAGGACGCCGAACTCGCGGTCAAGATGATCCTCGACGCGATGGCGCACAGCCTCGCTGACGGGCACCGCATCGAGATCCGCGGGTTCGGCAGTTTCGCCCTCAACTACCGGCCGCCTCGGGTCGGACGCAATCCGAAGTCCGGCGAGAAGGTGCACGTGCCCGCAAAGCACGTGCCGCACTTCAAGGCCGGCAAGGAATTGCGCGAACGCGTCGACGTCGCCGGCGCGTGAGCGCCGTCGATCCGGGTTCCCCCCCTCGTGTCTAGCGTTCCTGCACGGGAGTCGATGGCTGGCGCGGGGGCGCCATCGGCCATACCACCCGGCAGGCCCTCGGTGCTGCAGCGCCTGCTCGGCTACGTGGCGCTGGCAGTCAAGCTTGCCCTCTTTGCGCTCGTGTTCGTGCTGGCGGTCAAGAACAGCGAGCCGGTCACGCTTCGTTTTTTCCTCGGGCGCGAAGTCGAGACCTCGCTCGCGCTCGCCCTGGTGGCCGCGCTCTGTGCCGGCGCGTTTTTCGGCGTGCTGGCCATGGCGGGGTATGCCTTCCGCCTGCGCCGCGACGGATCGCGCGCACGGGCGGAAGCGGTAGCGCTGCGTGGCGAACGCGACGGCCTGTGCGTCGAACGCGACCGGCTGCGTGGCGAACTCGCGGCGCTGGCGCCGGTCGCACCGGTGCCGGCGGATGCTGCGCTGCCGATGGCCGGCAATACGGTTGCTGCCCGCCCGGTGCCCCATGGACTTTGAGTACTGGTGGCTGCTCGCCTTCCCGACGTTCTTCGGTCTGGGATGGCTTGCCGCGCGCATCGACATCAAGCAGCTGGTGACCGAGTCGCGGGCGCTGCCGGTTTCCTATTTCCGCGGCATCAACTTCCTGGTAAACGAGCAGCAGGACAAGGCGATCGAGGCGTTCATCGAGGTCGTCAAGGTCGACCCTCAGACCGTCGAACTGCACTTCGCGCTGGGCAGCCTGTTCCGCCGGCGCGGTGAGGTCGAGCGGGCGATCCGCATGCACCAGAGCCTGGTCGACCGGGAGGATCTGCCTGCCGAGCAGCGGCTGGACGCGATCTACGAACTCGCCCAGGACTACCTGAAAGCGGGCCTGCTCGACCGTGCCGAGGAGTTGTTCAGGAAGCTCGAAGGCACGGCGAGGGAGGACCTCGCGGCGCTCGCCCTGCTGGAAATCTACGAACAGGAACGCGAGTGGGAGCGTGCGATCGAGACCGCGCGCCGCGCCGAATCGCGCGACGGCCGCTCGTTCCAGATGGATATCGCCAATTACTACTGCGAGCTGGCCGCAAACGAACTCGCCCATGCCCGCCCCGAGGAGGCCAGCCATCACCTCGAGAAGGCGCTGGCCGGCCACAGGAAGAGCGTCCGAGCAAGCATCCTGCTCGGCGATATCGAGTTGGCGACCGGGCAGGTCGAGCCGGCGATCGACGCCTGGAAGCGGATCGAGTCGCAGAATCCTGCCTATCTGTCGATGGTCGCCGAACGGCTGCTCAATGCCTACCGGGCCCTGGACAAGCCCGAGGTCGGCCTGCGCCTGATCCAGTACTACCTGGCGAACCACCCGTCCCTCGACCTGATGGCCGTGGTGTTTCAGGCGACGCTCGAGCAGCAGGGGGCCGAGGATGCCTACCGGCTGGTGCGCGACGAACTGAAGCGTACCCCGACGTTGATCGGGCTCGCCAAGCTGCTCGAGGCGCAACTGGTCACCACACCGATCGAGCAGCGTGCCGACCTCGAACTCATCCGGAACGTGGTGCAGCAGCAGACGCGCAGCCTGGCGATGTATCGCTGCGACCAGTGCGGCTTCAAGGCTCGCCAGTTCTACTGGCATTGCCCGGCCTGCCGCGGCTGGGAGACCTATTCGCCGAAACGCACCGAGGAACGTGAACTGAGCGTCTGACGGGCTTTTCGATCCGCCGTCCTGCAAGGGTCACTTTGCCCCTGTACTGTGGCACCTTTCACGAACTCCAAGTCCATTCCATGACCCTGACGATGACCGACCAGTCCTCCTTTCCGATCGGACCGCGCGTGATCGTCGCGCTCGATCTCGCCAGCGCCGACGCAGCGCTCGAGATGGCGCGCCGGCTCGACCCGCGCCGCTGCCGCGTGAAGGTCGGCAAGGAGTTGTTCACGACCGGCGGTCCCCTGCTGGTCACGCGGCTGCGGGCGATGGGCTTCGAGGTGTTCGTCGACCTGAAGTTCCACGATATTCCGAACACTGTGGCAGCCGCCTGCCGCGCAGCGGCCTCGGACGGGGCCTGGATGCTCGATGTACATGCGAGCGGCGGACGGCGGATGATGGAAGCCGCGCGCGAGGCGCTTGCCCCATTCAGCCAGCGCCCGCTGCTGGTCGCGGTGACGGTCCTCACCAGCATGGACGCACGCGACCTTGCCGAGGTCGGGGTGCCCGCCGATCCGGAAGCGCAGGTGCTCAGGCTCGCGCTGCTCGCCAGGGACAGCGGCATGGACGGCGTAGTGTGCTCCCCGCGCGAGGCGCGCCTGCTGCGCGAACATTGCGGTCCGGGTTTCGTGCTCGTCACACCGGGGGTGCGGCCACCGACGGCCGCGGCTGACGACCAGTCGCGCATCGCGACGCCGGCGGAGGCGGTAGCAGCCGGGGCGCACTATCTGGTCATCGGACGCCCGATCACGCAGGCGGCCGATCCTGTCGCGGCACTGTCGTCGATCATCGAACAGACCGGGGGCTAGCCGATGAAAGTGACCGTGATCGGTACGGGATACGTGGGCCTCGTCTCGGGCGCCTGCTTCGCCGACCTCGGCAACGATGTACTGTGCCTCGATATCGACGCGCGCAAGGTCGCGCAGTTGCGGGCCGGCGGCATCCCGATCCACGAGCCCGGGCTGGAGGCGATCGTCAAGCGCAACGTCGCCGCCGGGCGCCTGACCTTCACGACCGACCCGCAGCAGGCTGCGGCGTTCGGCCGGGTGCAGTTCCTCGCCGTCGGCACGCCGCCGGGGGAGGATGGCTCGGCCGACTTGAAGTACGTGATCGCCGCGGCACGGTCGATCGGCCGGTACCTCGACGGCTATCGCGTGATCGTGGACAAGTCCACGGTGCCGGTGGGTACCGCAGACCTCGTGCGCGAGGCGATCGCCGGAGAACTCGCGCAGCGTGGCGTGTCGCATCCGTTCAGCGTGGTGTCCAATCCCGAGTTCCTGAAGGAGGGCGCGGCGGTCGAGGACTTCATGCGGCCCGACCGCGTCGTGCTCGGCGTGGACGACGAACGCGCGCTGCGCATCATGCGCGAGCTGTATGCACCGGTCCAGCGTAACCACGAGCGGCTGATCGTGATGGACGTGCGCTCGGCCGAACTCACCAAGTACGCGGCCAACGCGATGCTCGCGACGCGCATCTCCTTCATGAACGAGCTGGCCAACCTCGCGGAACGGCTGGGGGCGGATATCGAGCAGGTACGCAAGGGCATCGGTTCCGATCCCCGTATCGGCTACCACTTCCTGTATCCCGGTGTCGGCTTCGGTGGATCGTGCTTCCCGAAGGACGTGCGGGCGTTGCGACACACCGCCCGGCAGTGCGGCATGGATCTGGCCATCCTGGAAGCGGTGCACGACGTGAACGAACGGCAGAAGCAGGTGCTGGTCGACAAGGTCGTGGCGCGCTTCGGCGAGTCGCTCGCCGGCCGGCGGTTCGCGCTCTGGGGGCTCGCGTTCAAGCCGAACACCGACGACATGCGCGAGGCACCTAGCCTGGTGATCATCGACGCGCTGCTCTCGCGGGGCGCCACCGTGAATGCCTACGATCCCGTGGCCATGGATGTCGCGCGCGCCCTGCTCGAGGCGCGTACCGGTGTCAGTTTCTTCGACAGCGCCCGTGCCGCGCTGCAGGGCTGCGATGCGCTGCTGATCGCCACGGAGTGGAAGGAGTTCCGCAGTCCCGACTTCGAGTCGATCCGCAGCGATCTCAGGCATCCGGTGATCATCGACGGACGCAACCTCTACGATCCCGCAATGGTGACCGACGCCGGGGTCGAGTACTACCCGATCGGCCGGGCCCAGTCGAAGGTGACCGGGGCACCATGAAGAATCCTCCGAGCCCACAGGACGCGCATCCGGACGGCTACTCACACGAACGCGCCAGCGCGGGCCGCGTGCTGGTGGTGGGCGACGTGATGCTCGACCGCTACTGGTTCGGCGCGGTCGAGCGTATTTCCCCCGAGGCGCCGGTGCCGGTCGTGCGTATCGAGCGCAGCGAGGAGCGGCCTGGCGGGGCGGCTAACGTGGCGCGCAACGCAGCCGCCCTCGGCGCGCGCACGCGGCTGCTGTGCGTGGTCGGCGATGACGAGGCGGGCACCACACTCGAGCGCCTGCTCAGTGCCGAGCACGTGGTCGCCGACATGCACTGCGACCCGACCATCTCGACCACGGTCAAGCTGCGCGTGATCAGCCGGCAGCAGCAGCTGATGCGCATCGATTTCGAGACGCTGCCTAGCCATGAGGTGCTGGCCGCCAAGCTCGTCGCGTTCGAGGAGGCGCTGCCCGAGTCGGACGTGGTGATCCTGTCCGATTACGCCAAGGGCGGACTCGTCCACATCGAGCGGATGATCGCGGCGGCGCGCGCGGCGGGCAAGCCCGTGCTTGTCGACCCGAAGGGGGAGGATTACCGGCGCTACCGGGGCGCTACGCTGCTCACGCCCAACCGCAGCGAGTTCCGGCAGGTCGCGGGGAACTGGAGCGGCGACGCTTCTCTGGCTGAAAAGGCGCAACGCATGCGCGCCGACCTCGGCATCGAGGCCCTGCTCGTCACGCGCAGCGAGGAAGGCATGACGCTGTTCGACGCGGACGGCATGCACCACCAGCCGACGCATGCACGCGAGGTCTACGACGTCAGCGGCGCTGGCGATACGGTGATCGCGACCATCGGCGTGATGCTCGCCTGCGGCGCAGCGCTGCCGGAGGCGATGCGCGTGGCCAATCGTGCCGCAGGGATCGTCGTCGGCAAGCTGGGCACTGCGGTCGTGCATCCGGAAGAACTCGCTGCCCCCATGCAGGAAGGAAGCTGAAGATGGCAGGCTACTACATCGTCACCGGCGCGGCCGGGTTCATCGGGTCCAACCTCGTGCGGGCGCTCAATGCGCGTGGGGAGCGGGACATCATCGCGGTCGACAACCTCACGCGCGGCGACAAGTTCAGCAACCTGGTCGACTGCGAGATCGCCGATTACTTCGACAAGAAAGATTTTTTCGAAGCCCTGTCGAACGGTGCGTTCGAGGGCGGCATCGAGGCCGTGCTGCACCAGGGCGCCTGCTCGGACACAGTCGAGTCCGACGGCCGCTACATGATGGACAACAACTACCGCTGGACGGCCGAACTGATCGAGTTCTGCCAGACCGAGGAGGTCCCGTTGGTCTATGCATCGTCGGCCGCGGTATACGGCGGGAGCGGTGTGTTCCGCGAGTCGCGCGAGTTCGAGCGGCCGCTGAATGTCTACGGCTATTCCAAGTTCCTGCTCGACCAGGTCGTGCGCCGGCAACTCGCCGTGCGCACTGCGCCGATCGTCGGGCTGCGCTACTTCAACGTGTACGGTCCCGGCGAGCGCCACAAGGGGCGGATGGCGTCGGTAGCCATGCATTTCTTCGATCAGTACCGGGCCACCGGCAAGGTCCGCCTGTTCGCGGGTTCCGCTGGCTATGGCGATGGCGATCAGCGGCGCGACTTCGTGTCGGTCGACGACGTGGTATCGGTGAACATGCATTTCCTCGGCAAGGCCGACGCCAGCGGCATCTACAACTGCGGGACCGGCCGGGCGCAGACGTTCAACGATGTAGCGGTGGCGACCGTGAATGCCTGTCGCGCGCAGCACGACCAGGCTTCGCTGTCGCTCGACGCGATGCGGGCCGCGGGCCTGATCGAATACTTCCCGATGCCCGCCGACCTCGCGCGCAAGTACCAGAGCTTCACCGAGGCCGACCTCTCGCTGCTGAGGCGTACGGGCTACAGTGCACCCTTCGCGGGCGTGGGCGAGGGCGTCGTGCGCTATGTCGACCATCTGGCGCGGGCTGCATAGGCTACGAGGCTGCGCGGGTGCGCCCGCCTGCCGGGCCAGCGTGATTCAGAACCAGGCTATCCCGGCGCGCCCACGCGGATCGCTAGCCGTGCTGACCTCGCCGCTGGCTCGGTCGATGTGGACGACCTGCATGTTGCCCCACGCACGGCCGCCGATCGAAACTGCATGGCCGCGGCTGCGCAGCGCGTCTATCCAGTCGTCGGCAAACGCGTCCGGCTCGACCTCGACCCGGTCAGGCCTGAACTGGTGGTGGTAGCGCGGTCGTGCCACCAGCGCGGCGGGCGAGGGCGGATCGGCGGAGGTGATGTCGAGCACCGCCAGCAGCAGCATGCTGATGATTCGCGAGCCTCCGGGCGCACCCAGTACATGGACGCCGCGGGCCGTCTCGACGAACATCGGTGTCATGCTGGAAAGCGGACGCTTTCCGGGTTCGATACGGTTCGCTTCGCGCCCGGACAGCCCGTAGGCGTTCGGCTGTGCGCCGGGCAGGGCGAAGTCGTCCATTTCGTTGTTCAACAGCACGCCGGTGCTGCCGGCGATGAACCCGGAGCCGAACAGCGTGTTGATCGTGAGCGTCGCAGCGACCCGGTTGCCGTCGCGGTCGACCACCGACAGATGGGTGGTGTCGGTGCTCTCGCGCGCAGCCGGGCTGTCGCCCAGGCTGCTGCTCGGGGTCGCCTGCCGAGGGTCGATATCGGCCCCGCGCGCGCGCAGGTGCGCTTCCGACAGCAGCCGGTCGAGGGGTACCGGGTCGTAGTCGGGGTCACCGAGCCAGCGCGCTCGCTCATCGAATGCACGGCGCAGCGCTTCGGAGACCAGGTGTGCGCCTGCCGGTGATCGGTGCTCCAGCGCGCCGAACCGCGACAGCATCGCCAGACTCTGTGCAATCACCACGCCGCCGGACGACGGTAGCGAAGCCGCGGTAATCGTGGCGCCGCGGTACTCGAACCGCATCGGCGGGCGTTCGACGACGGCATAGGCTGCGAGGTCGTGCGCTTGCCAGATCCCGCCGTCGGCGCGCACCGAGGCAACCAGTTCGGCGGCGACCGGACCGGCATAGAAGCCGGCGTGGCCGTCCCTGGCGAGCCGCTCGAGCGTCGCTGCGAGCGCGGGCTGGCGCAGTCGGTCTCCCTCCGCGAGCGCCCGGCCGGCGGGCATGAAGACGGCGGCAGTGCGCGCGTTGCGCTGCAGGCGCGCGGAGGCCAGACGCGCGACGGCCGCGAAGCGCGCATCCACCGTGAAGCCTTCGCGTGCGAGCTCGATCGCCGGTGCCAGCGAGCGTGCGAGCGGCAGCCGCCCGTACTGCCGGGAGAGGTGCACGATCCCGGCGGGCAGTCCGGGGATCGCCGCCGAACGTGCGCCGTCCAGCGACGCGCGCGGGACTGCACGCCCGGAAGCGTCCACATACATGCGTGCATCGGCTGCGCCAGGCGCGGTCTCGCGCGCGTCGACCATCACCTGATGCCCGTCATGTGCCCTGTGCAGCAGGAAGAATCCGCCACCGCCGATGCCCGACGAATAGGGTTCGACGACAGCCAGCGCGGCGGCGACCGCGATCGCGGCGTCGAAGGCGTTGCCGCCCGCAGCGAGCACCTGGCGGCCTGCTTCGCTCGCCAGCGGATGCGCGGAGGCGATACCTTCGCGCGAAGCCGGTACCAGAACTGGTCGCGCGGACGGATCGCCGGGCACCGCCGCCCGCGCAGGCACCGCCGCGGAGAGCAGCGCGCAGAGGCTCGCCGGCACGAGGGCCACCGTCACCGCGATCGTGGCACCCGCCGCGATCGCACGGGCTGCACCGGCAAGGCGACCGGGCAACCGCATCGTCGTACCGGTCAGGCCGACTCGGGCGGTGCCGCCAGCAGCGCCGGCACTGGCGACCGGCGGCGACGAACGATGGCGGCCTGACCGGCTGGGCTGGTGAGGGCAGGTTTGTCCGGCAGGGGCGGCGGCACGTAGGCGGTCGTGAACAACGGATCGTCCGGAATGCGCCGCCGTGCAGTGACCGGCGCCGGTCGGTCGGAAGGACGGCTGCGTTCGCGCATCGGTTCGCCGCGCGCGGGTCGCTCGGACGCGGGCGCCGAGGAGCGCCCGTGTGGCGCGCCGGAGCGGCCACCGCGGTCGCCGTCGCGTGAGGGCCGTTCGCGTTCATGTCCGCCGCCGAGGCCGGGGCCGGGACGGGCGGACGGTATCCAGCCTTCCACCTCGCGTACCGGCAGCTTGCGCTTGATCAGCTTCTCGATGCTGGCGAGCATTTCGTCTTCGCCCGGGCTGACCAGGGAGATCGCCTCGCCCAGCATGCCTGCGCGACCGGTGCGCCCGATGCGGTGCACGTAGTCTTCGGCCGACTGCGGCAGCTCGTAGTTGATCACATGCGGCAGGTGATCGATGTCGAGCCCGCGCGCGGCGATGTCGGTGGCAACCAGCAGCGTGATCCGATTTGCCTTGAAATCGGCCAGCGCCTGCATCCGCTCGGCCTGCGTCTTGTCGCTGTGGATCTCGGCAGCGGACAACCCTTCCTGCTGCAGCGACACGGTGAGCCTGCGTGCGGTCTGCTTGGTGCGCGTGAAGACGAGCACCTGGGTCAGGCCGCGGCTCCGTACCAGGTGCGACAACAGGCGACGCTTGTTGCCATCATCGCAGCGATGGATGATGTGCGTGATCGTCTCGGCAGTCGCGTTCGGGCGTGCTACCTCGATGCGGATCGGCGTCTTGAGCAGTTGCTCGGACAGGCGCTTCACCTCTTCGGGGAACGTGGCCGAGAACAGCAGGCTCTGGCGTCGCTCCGGCAGCAGCGCGAGGATCCGCTTGATGTCGGGCATGAAGCCCATGTCGAGCATGCGATCCGCTTCGTCTAGCACCAGGTATTCGACCTGGGACAGCGAAAGGGTCTTCTGCTGGATATGGTCGAGCAGGCGGCCTGGCGTGGCGACCACGATCTCGACACCCGCGCGCAGCTGGGCGATCTGCGGATCGATGGAGACGCCGCCGAACACGCAGGTCACGCGCAGCATCGTGTACTTCGCATACGCACGGACGTTTTCTTCGACCTGGGCGGCCAGTTCGCGCGTCGGGGCGAGGATCAGCGCGCGCACCTGGTGGCGCGCGGGCGAAACGCTGTTGTTCGCGTGCACGCGCAGCCGCTGCAGCATCGGCAGCGCGAAGGCCGCAGTCTTGCCGGTGCCGGTCTGCGCGCCGCCGAGCAGGTCGATGCCGCGCAACACATGCGGTATGGCCTGGGTCTGGATCGGCGTCGGCACCTTGTAGCCGAGTTCGTCGAGCGCGCGAAGGATTTCCGGTGCCAGGCCGAGGTCGCGGAACTGCACGACGGGGGCCGGCTCCGCAGCGGGGGCCTCCGGCGCTGCCGCGCTCTGCGTCAGCGATGGTTCGGGGACGGTCGTCAGGCGAAACGTCTCTGCTTCGCCGTTATCCACGCCGTTATCCACGCCGTTGTCGTCTGATGTCTGATCGGTGTGTTCTGTACTCGCCATAACCCGTGAGCATAGCACGCCCCCTGGTCAAGACGCTAAGCCGAGTCTTTTCCAACGAGGTATGAGCCTGGAGGGGGAGCCCTGATTCCAACGAGGTGTGAGCCTGGGCGG
>CANGXU010000135.1 GCA_947457885.1 Betaproteobacteria bacterium | reverse complement strand
GGCCAGTCCATCACGTAGCGGTAGCCGGCTTCCTTCAGCAGGTCGGGCGTGGTCGCGTTCTCGTAGGCGCCTGCGCCCATCCAGCCGGTGGCTGGCACGCCGGCGGCGGCGAAGGTATCGGCGACCTCCTTGATCACCCGCGCCTCGTCCTCTTCCCAGAGGAAGTCCTTCAGGTTCTCGGCATTGGTGCGGCCGTGGCCGACGATCTCGTCGCCGCGCTTGCGGATCGCGTCGATGATCTGCGGGTAGTAGTCGCAGAGCAGGCTGTTGGCGTTGTGCGCAGCCGGCAGCTTGAACTGGTCGAACATGTCGAAGAAGCGCCAGATGCCGATCCGGTTGCCGTAGTCGCGCCACGAGTAGTTACGCTGGGTCTGCGGCTCGCCATGCTTCGCGTTGTCGTGCCCTCGGCCCTTGCCGAAAGCGAATACTTCGACGTTCGTCGTGATGCAGAACGCCAGCCGCTTGCCGCCCGGCCAGTTGTAATCCTTGCGCTCGGTGAGCGGCACGTAGTCGTAGCGGGTGTGCGTCGGCACCAGTCCTTTTTTCATCGGCTGTCCTGTTGCGTTCATGCGGGCCGCGCCGGAATCGGCCGTGTCACCCGGATGGCACAGAATATCACTGCGGACCCCGCTTCAGCCCCCGATACACATGCCCCCAGCGCGGCGGTTAGACTCGCACTCCACGAATCAACGGCTGCCCGGCGGGCGGCGCCGGACCAGGCAATGGGCAGGACTCCAGCGTGAACACCGACCGTGCGGCGATGCCGCGCACGCCGCCCTCGCTCGCCTACCTGGTGCTCACGCTCACCTTCAGCCATGCGATGTCGGTGTCGTCGATGATGGTGCTGCCGGCGATCGCCCCGGTGGTCGCCGCCGAGTACGGCATCGAGCCATCGCTGGTCGGCTACCACATCAGCGTGGTCAGCATCGGGCTGATCGCCTCGCTGGTGCTGTTCTCCGGCCTGAGCCGGCGGCTGGGCAGCGCACGTGCCGCGCAGATCGGCCAGTGCCTGGTGGCGGCTGGCATGCTGTGCGCGATCCTGCCCTCGGCCGCGTTCCTGCTGCCAGGGTCGCTGGTGATCGGCATCGGCTTCGGCCTGCTGGCACCACCTGCTTCCGCGCTGATGATGCGCTTCTCGCCGCCGGCCCGGCGCAACCTGGTCTTCTCGATACAGCAGACCAGCGTGCCGCTCGGTGGCGTGATCGCCGCGCTGGTCGCACCGGCGATCGCCATCCACTTCGGCTGGCGCTGGGCGTTCATGTACTCGATCGTGACGCTCGTCATGGCGATGGTGCTGCTGCAGATCGGTCGCCCTTCATGGGACGACGACCGCGATCCGTCCCACCGTGCGCTCGCGCGCAACCCGTTCGACGGCTTCCGTTCGAACTGGCGCGACCGCAAGCTGCGGCTCCTGTCGTTCGCGGGCATGTCGTTCTGCTGGGCGCAGTTCTGCGTCGCCACCTTTGCGGTGGTCGCCTGCGTCGCGGTGCTCGGCATGAGCATCGTGCAGGCGGGGCTGGTGCTGGTCGCGGTGCAGGTGGCGAGCACAGTGGGCCGCATGGCCGCCGGCTGGATTGCGGACCGCATCGGCAGCGCCGGGCGCGTGCTGACCTGGATGTCGTGGACGATGCTCGCGCTCAGCATCGGTTTCTTCTGGCTCTCGCCCGCGTGGCCGCTCTGGTTCGTGTACGCGATGTTCGCTGGGCTCGGCCTGGCCTCCGGAGCCTGGGCTGGCATCCTGATGGCCGAAGTAGGGCAGCAGGCGCCACCGGGCCGTGTCGCCGCGGTGGTCGGCGGCACGCTGCTCTACGTGAACATCGGCAAGTTCACCGGGCCGGCTGTGTTCTCCGCCACCTATGCGCTGACGCACAGCTACAACATCGCCTTCGCGCTGCTGGCCATCCCGTCGCTGATCGCGATCGGCTGCCTTCGCGCGCAGCAGCGGCCGGGCTGATTCCGGCGGCCATCCGTGCCGCGGTTACCGCACCTCGATTACTGCACCTCGATCTTGCGTGTCGCCACGATGCGCCGCCATTTGTCGATTTCGCCGCGCACATGGGCGTCCGCCTCGGATGGCGTGGTGAGCTTGAGCGAGCCGCCGAGTTCGGCGAACAGCTTGCCGATGTCCGGCTGCTTCAGCACCGCGTGCAGTTCACGGTTCAGGCGCTCGACGATCGGCCGCGGTGTCGCGCGCGGCGCGGCGATGCCGGCGAACGACGTGACTTCATAGCCGGGCAGCGTCTCGGCCATCGTCGGCGTATCGGGCAGCTGCGGCGAACGCTCCAGCGACGTCACCGCGAGCGCCCGCACCCGGTTGGCCTGGATCTGCGAGAAGGCGCCGGTCAGCGTGCCGAAGATCACGTCCAGGCGCCCGGCCATCAGTTCGGTCATCGGCTCCGCGCTGCCCTTGAAGGGTACGTGCAGCATCTCGGTGCTGGCCATCGAGTTGAACAGCTCGGTCGCGAGATGGAACACTGAGCCGATACCGACCGAGCCGTAATTCAGCTTGCCGGGATTGCGGCGTGCGAGGTCGACGAGCCCGGCGGCGTTGCGCACCGGCGAGTCGTTGCGCACGACCACCACGAACGGGTAGGTGATCACGATCGTCACCCAGCTGAAATCCTTCACCGGGTCGTAGGGCATCTTCGATGCGGTGGCCGCCACCGAGGTGAACGCGCCGCTGGCGAACAGCACCGTGTGGCCGTCGGGCAGGGCCTTGGCCACCGCCGCGGTGCCGATCATGCCGCCGGCGCCGGGCCGGTTGTCGACCAGCACGTTCTGGCCAAGACGCTCGGCCAGCCGAGGCGCGATCGTGCGGCCGACCATGTCGGTGTTGCCGCCGGGCGCGAATGGGGAAACCATGCGCACCGGGCGCGAGGGATAGGAGACCGGTGCGTCGGCTGCCGAAGCATGGCCGACGAAGGCGGGTGTGGTCGTCACCGCGGCGCTCGCGACGAGTGCCAGGCCGACACGGCTGAAGGTGAATGAACGGGACACGAGGGCTTGCTCAGCCGAACCGGTTCCAGACCACGATCTCTTCGGCCGGCTTGCGCGTGCGCGGCTTTCGATCCTTGGCCGCAACCTCTTCCGGCAGGTCTTCGATACGGCCACGATAGCCGGCAACCACCAGCGCGACCGGACGCATCGGTGCCGGGATCGCGAACGCCCTGGTGACCTTGTCGAAATCCCAGCCGATCATCGCGTGCGTGGTGAGCCCGAGGGCGCAGCCCTGGATCAGCAGGTTCTCGAGCGCGAGGCCGCAGTCGAGCAGGAACGACTGCTGGCCATTGCGGTCGGGCTGCTCGTCCGGGTTGCCCACCACCACCATCTTCAGCGCGGCGGCGGCGGCCCAGGCGCGGTTGCCTTCGCTCAGCGCGTCGTCATAGGCGGCGATCGACGCGGCATCCTGCGCGATCAGCAGCCGCCACGGCTGCTTGTTGTTCGATGATGGTGCCCAGCGGAACGCTTCGATCAGTGTCTGTACGACATCGGGCTCGAGCGGGCGGTTGGCGAAATGGCGCTCGCTGCGGCGGTCGACGAGGGCTTGCAGGATCGTTGGCATCGAAGGACGCGCTCCGGTTGCGGTCGGGAAGAGCCGAAAGCGTACCGCGTTTCGGGTCTATCATTGCGCACCGGCGCGACGACAGACCGGGCCCGGACGCCTGACCGGGCGGCGCGTGCCGACCAGGAGGACAGACGATGGACTACAGCCGCAGCGAGGCCAAGCGCGCCGCGCGCGAACGGTTCCGGGGGGTATGGGCGGCGATCACGACCCCGTTCACGGCGGACAACCGGATCGACGAGCCGGGCCTGCGCCACAACATGCGCTGGCTGATCGAGCACCTGAAGATCGACGGCGTGTTCTGCACCGGCACCATGGGCGAGTTCTGGGCGCTCACCAAGGAAGAGCGGATGCGTGTGGTCGAGATCGTCTGCGAAGAGGCGCGCGGACGCTGCCTGACCATCCCGCACACTGGCCACCACAGCGCCGACGAGACGGTCGAGCTGACCAACCAGGCCGAGCGCGCCGGGGCCGACTTCGCGATCGTGATGAACCCGTACTACCCGCCGGCGAGCGAAGAGGCGCTGTACCAGTGGTATGCGCACGTGAGCGCGCGCACGAACATCGGCATCTGGATGTTCGACACGCCGTTCTCCGAGGTCGCCCTGTCGCCCGAGGTGACCGCGCGCATCGCCGGGCTCGAGAACCTCTGCGGGCTGAAGTGCTCGCGGCCGCTCGACCACTATGCACGCGTGCAGGCACTGGTCGGCGATTCGATCGTGCTGAGCCACCCGTCCGAGACGGAACTGCTGCACCTGATCACGCACAACGGCATGAAGGTCCACATGTCGTCCGCAGCCCCGTTCCTGATCCAGGTGCCGGGCTACACGCCGATGCGCGACTACACCGAACTCGCGCTGGCTGGCGACCTCTCTGGCGCGAAGACGATCCGCGACGGTATCGAACCGCTGCGTGCAGTCCACGAGCGGTGGATCCGCGAGCCCTGGCTCAAGCACCACATCATGCCGATCGCACAGATCAAGGCGTGGTGCGACATGATCGGCATGGTCGGTGGCGCGGTGCGCCCGCCTCTGCTGCCGCTGCCGGCCGCAGAGATCTCCGCGATGCGCGTGGATCTGGAGCAGGTCGGGCTGCTCGCACGCGTGGCGAAGCGCGCGACCGCGTGATGATGATGTAAAGGCAGCAACCCGCCCGTCATCGGAGGCTGCCGGCAGAGCGGCCCGTGTCCGGCGCGGATCGAGGATGGAGGATGCGTCATGCAATCACCGGCAAGGGAAGGCCGTCCGCTGCGGCGGGCGATCGCCGCGACGATCGCGGCAGGCAGCGTGCTCGGGTCCATGGTCGCGGCACCGCAGGCAGCGGCCCAGGGCACGGCGGCACCCTGGCCCTCGAAGCCGATCCGGTTCATCGTGCCGTGGACGCCGGGCAGCGGCACCGATCTGTGGTCGCGGGCGTTCGCCGCACGGCTGCAGGAGACGATCGGCCAGTCGGTGGTGATCGACAATCGCGGCGGTGCCGGCACGGTGATCGGCACCGAGATCGCCGCCAAGGCACCGGCCGATGGCTATACGATCTATGTCGGCGGTTCGGTCTCGCTGGCGATCAGCCCGGCGATCTACCCCAAGGTCGGCTACGACCCGGTGCGCGACTTCGCACCGGTGAGCCTCGTCTCGCGCTTCTACAACGCGATCGCGGTGCATCCGTCGCTGCCGGTCAAGTCGGTGAAGGAACTGATCGCGCTGTCCCGGCGCCAGCCCGGCGCGTTGATGATGGCCTCGGCCGGCAACGGCTCTACCAGCCACCTGGTCGGTGAACTGTTCATGGCCACCACCGGTGTAAAGTGGACGCATGTGCCGTACAAGGGCGGCGGCCAGTCGGTGGCCGGCGTCCTTGGTGGTGAGTCGCACTTCACCATCTCGCCCGTGGTCGCGACGGCATCGCTTGCGCGCGCGGGCAAACTGCGGGTGTTCGCCGTGACCAGTGCGCAACGACTACCCGGGCTGCCGGATGTGCCGACCGTCGCCGAGTCCGGCGTGCCAGGCTTCGAGTACGGCGGCTGGAATGGCATCCTGGTGCCGGCGGGCACGCCGGTCGAGCGGGTGGGGCGGCTGCACGCGGCGACGGTCAAGGCGGCCAACTCCCCCGAGTTCAGGGAGGTGCTCGAGCAGGATGGCTCGCAACTGGTGGCCGGAACGCCCGAGCAGTTCGCCGCCTTCATCCGCAGCGAGTACGAGCGGCATGTGAAGCTGATCAAGGCAGCGGGGATACGGCCCTGATCCGGCCTCACTCTCCCCCGATCAGCGAGCGCCCCTCCATGCCGTCGCAAGGCTGGCCGAGGAAACGCAACAGGGTGGGCGCGATGTCCGGCAGGCTGGTGGAATCTTCGATCACTGCAGCGGTGACCCGCGGGTGCATCAGGGCAAGGAACGGCCGTGTTTCGTCGGGACCGATGCCGCCGTGGTGGCCGCATCCGATCTCGGGTGCCTTCTCTCCGTCGGCGACCAGCCAGCGATTGCCTGGCATCCCGCGCGCATTGGGCGCCGTATCGACCGCAGCCGCCAGCGCGTCGTCCCCGCCCAGCCCCAGCGCGCGCAGTGTTTCCACGTCGAGGATACGTCCGGCCCACGGTTCCAGCGCCATCTCATCGAGGCGTTCCAGCAAGGCTGCGCGAGCGTCCGGCGTCGAATAGATCAGGCCGGCTGTACCCTGGGAGGCGACGGCGATGCGGCCCTGCTCGATCTGCGTTGCCAGCCCCTTCGACGCCAGCCACCGGCCGACATGGATCGCATCGCCGATCGTCTCGTGCCCGTGATCCGAGCACAGGCCTACCAGGATGTCTGCGCGCTCGCGCGCTTGCTCGACCGCGCCGAGTGTCTTCTCCACCAGCGAGTCGACGACGCGCAGTGCTTCCAGGTGCTCGGGGCCACCCAGTGCTGCGTGATGCAGGGTCAGGTCCGGATTGGCCAGCCAGAGGATGCCCACCGCGATGTCGTTGTCCGGAACGACCTGCGTGCAGAAGCGTTCGGTCATCGCGCAATCGCCGTCGAGATCGTGGCTGATCGCGAGATGCTCCGCACCCTGCAGCGCGACGCCGCCGGGGCCGTACGATCCTGATCGATGCAGTACCCAGCCGCTGTGCTCCGGATCGAGGAAGTACGCCGCGCCGGCAGACACGTTCGAGTACGCGACCTGGCGCAGGCCGGCGGCTGCCAGACGGTCGGCCATCGTGCGCCGGCGCAGGGCGTGTCCGGTGACCGCGCGCAGGTGCGCGACGAAGCCGGGCAGCCCGACGTCGCTGACCACCAGCCTGCCCTGTTCCATCAATGCAACCTGGTTTCCGTACAGGCCATGCGACCCGGGGAAGCAGCCGGTCGCGATGCTGGCAGCGGACACGCGGGTCACCGACGGAAAGACCGCCCGGTGGTCGGCTGGGCGAAGCCCCGTGCGCAGGCAGCCATCGATGAAGGGCGTGTGCCCTTTGCCGAGCCAGTCGCGGCCGAGCCCGTCGCAGACGACCAGGATGACGCGCTTCATGCTGCGCCGCCTTTCATGAACGCTACGTTCAGAGTTCGATCAATCCAGTTGCAGGCCCGATCGCGAGACGATGAGGTCGCTCCGCTCGATCTGGCTGCGGATGAAGCTTCGAAGTTGCTCGGGCGTGGAACCTACCGGCTCGGCACCCTGCTTGAGCAGCGTCGACTGTACCTCGGGGAAGGCCAGTGCGGACACGAATGCCTTGTTGAAGCGGGTCACCATCGCGGCTGGCGCGCCACGTGGAAGGGCGCTGGCCACCCAGGTGCTGAAGTCGAAGCCGGGGAATCCCAGTTCCGCGACGGTCTGCGTGTCGGGCAACGCCGTCGCGCGGCGGCTGGAGGTCACTGCCAGCGCCTGCAGGCGCCCGGATGCGACCAGGGGAACCGCCGGCGGTACGCTGCTGATGGCCACATGTACATGGCCACCGATCGCGTCCTGTACGAGCGGACCCGAACCCTTGTACGGAACGTGCACCAGCGACACCTTGGCCATCGCCGACAACAGTTCACCCGCGAGATGCTGCGGGCTGCCGGCACCGATCGAGCCGTAGGTGATGGTGCCCGGGTTACTGCGTGCGGTGGCGAGCACCTTCGCCAGCGTCGGACGTGTCGCAGGGTGGGACACCAGCACCAGCGGGAACACCGCGATCAGGCTCACGGGCTCCAGGTCCGTCCGAGGGTCGTAGGCCATCTTGCGATACAGGCTGGTGTTGATCGCCATCTCGCTGGCGGCGCCGAACAGAACCGTCTGTCCGTCGGGCGTGCTGCGCGCGACATAGGCCGCGCCCACCATGCCGGTGGCGCCGGGCCGATTCTCGATGATTACTGGTTGCTGCAACGCCTCGCTCAGGCGGGCGGCGATCGCGCGTGCCGTGATGTCGGTGCCGCCACCGGTCGGATACGGGATCACCAGCCGGATCGGTCGATCGTTCCCCTGCGCCAGGAGGGCAGACGGCGCAAGCGCCAGTGCTGCAGTGAAGATCCCCATCGCGCCTGCGCACAGTGTGGCTCGCGCCTGCGGCGCGGCGCTGGATCGCGACATGGTCTGTCCTTCGTTGGATAGCGAGCGAAGAAGTCTGCAGCGCGCGGGTGACACGTCGATGACAGCAAGGTGCATTCGAGCTGGTAACCGCGTGCATCGTCTGCAGTCCGTCCTGCCCCGCGCAACCCGGCGTCCGCAGCCGGGCCTAAAGTTTCCGTCCGGGCGACCGTTGACGCTGCATCGCCCTCAAGGCTTGCGCCCGTTTCGCGCTATTCACCCATGCCTACCTTGCCTATCGACGCCCTGTGCCGCGGATTGGCCGCTGCCGCCTTCCTGCTCCTCGCGACGGCTGGCATCGCCATTCCCGTGGCCGCATCCGCTGCCGACACGTTGATCACCGAAGACGAAGCACGACTGCCAGATGCGCCGTCTGTCGCACCTACCCGTGGTATCTCCCGAGGGCCGGGGGTCCGGCTCTCCACGCCGGATGAGGTCACCGCGCGCGGGTTCCCGCTGCAGTTCGCGCTCGAACCGCGCGGGGGTGCACGTATCGATCCCGACAGCCTGAAGGTCACCTACCTGAAGCAGCCCGCGGTGGACCTGACTCCGCGCATGAAGTCCGGCTTCAACGGCAACCAGATTTCGCTTTCGCGTGTGGTGGTGCCGGCAGGCGTGCACCCGATCCGGGTAAGTGTGCGAGACACCGAAGGCCGTGAAGGCGGACTGACCTTCATGCTGCGTGCGCGGTGACTGGCACGCACCTCGGCTGCCCCTACTGTGCCGGGGACCTTGCCACAGGCGTGATGGCCTGTCGGCATTGCGGGCGGATGGTCGGGCACCTTTTGCCGCTGCTGGTGCGCCAGTCTGAACTGTCGGCTGAGGTCGCCGTGCTTCGGGAAGAAGTCGCGAGATTGAGGGACGCTGCATCGGCGCCAATAGCGCGGGGGGCGGCGGCCGTTCCGCTGGACACGCCGCAGGAGCCGCGCCGGACCGAAGCCACCCAGCCGGCCAGACTGGCTGCCGCCGTCGTCACGGTCGTCGCGGCCTCTGCCCTGCTGCACTGGCTGCTGCTGTTCGTGTACGACGCACCGCCGATGCTTCTGCGCATCGTCACGCTGCTGGTGCCGCTCGCGCTGGGCCTGCGTGTGAGCGGGTCGGACGGCGCAAGCCTCGCCGCCCACGCGCTGGCTTCGGCCTGCTGCGGCATCGCATCGGTGGCGGCGATGCTCGCCGTCACCCACCTGATCGACGGCGTGCCGCTGCTGCCGCAGGACCTGCGCGAGATGCGCGAGGCGCTCGAGTACTGCGCATCGATCGCACTCGCCTTCCTCACCGGCTACCTCGTGATGCGCTGCCTGCGTCGGGCACGACATCGCCCGGTGCCTGCAGCCTCGCACGGCGCACTCGTCGGCTATGCACAACGCTTTCAGCAACTGGCCGGGCTGCTCTCGCCGATCTGCGCCGGCGGCCTTGCCCTTTACTCCGGCCTCAAGAGCCTCGGTGGTGGATGAACCCATGAATGCAGCGCACCTGTCGCAGGCTATACGCCGGCAACATCTCCTTTCGCGCGAATGGCTCGCGCTGCTGCTGCTTGCCTGCCTGTTCGCGTTCGCTGCGCGACCTGCGCTGTCCCAGCCGGCAGTCGGCAGCACCGTGCGCGGTGCACTGGCGCTCGGCTGGGGGGCGAGCGTGCCGTTGCCCGAGGGCGACTGGCTGGTCACGGCAACGCCGGTGATCAACCAGCCGAACATGAAGTACGAAGTGATCGTGCTGCGCCACCTGCGCGATGACGCACCGATCCCGCTGCTGGTGATCCGGCATATCCGCGACAACCGCACCAGCGGCTGGCCACCACTGCCCTGCGATGCCGGCCCCGCGCGCGAGGGCAGCACGGAGTTCATGCGGACTGCACACGGCTCCGGTTCGAACGATGTGGTGAACCGCTGCTCGCGCGCATGGCCGCTCGGCGACTTCGCGCAGTGGCGCGCACGCGCGGTGCCGTCGGACACCTGGTGGAATGACCTGGGTCCCGCAGCACTCGCCATCGAGCCCTCGGCGAACCTCACCGGCGTGCTGCTGGTGCAGTTGTCTCTGCAGGAACACCTGAAGCGGCGCCTGTACGTCGAAGCGTTCGTGCGGCCGCCGCAGGGGCGTACACCCGCCCAGTTCCGCGAGGCCGTGGTCTCCGGTCGGGGTGGCGTCGAGGCCGAGATGTTCTCGACCTGGACCGCGGTCTACATGACCTCGATGCAGCTGTCCTTCCTGAGCCTCAGCCCGCGGCCGGTGATCGCGCTCGGCTGGGCTACCGGGCCCGTCACCGCAACGGCTGCCGCGCCGGTGCGGCCAGCCGCTGGCCAGGCAGCGACCGGCGGTGCCGCACCCGCCACGGGCAGCACGCCGGCTGCCGCG
>CANGXU010000134.1 GCA_947457885.1 Betaproteobacteria bacterium | reverse complement strand
TCCTGCAGGTGCTGGCGCGAGATGCGGTTCATCTTGTTGATCGTCTCGATCATGTGAACCGGGATGCGGATGGTGCGCGCCTGGTCGGCGATGCTGCGCGTGATGGCCTGGCGGATCCACCAGGTGGCATAGGTCGAGAACTTGTAGCCGCGGCGGTATTCGAACTTGTCCACCGCCTTCATCAGGCCGATGTTGCCTTCCTGGATCAGGTCGAGGAACTGCAGGCCGCGATTGGTGTACTTCTTCGCGATCGAGATCACCAGGCGCAGGTTGGCCTCGGTCATCTCGCGCTTGGCGCGGCGGGCCTTGGCCTCGCCGGTGGACATCTGCCGGTTGATCTCCTTCAGGTCCTTGAGCGGGATGCCGACCGTCTTCTGCACGTTCATCAGCGACTGCTGGTGCTCGAGCACCGACGGCACGTTGCGGGTGAGCGAGTCGCTGTACGGCTTGCGGCCATTGACTTCGGCGACGATCCAGTCGAGGTTGACCTCGTTGCCCGGGAAGTTCTTGATGAAGTAGGTGCGCGGCATGCCCGACTTCTCGACGCACAGGTCCATGATGCGCCGCTCGTGGCTGCGCACACGCTCGACCAGCTTGCGCACGCTGTCGCAGAGGATCTCGATCTGCTTGGCCGAGAAGCGGATCTGCATCAGTACGCCGGAGATGTCCTGCTGGACCTGGCGCGAGGTCTTGCTCTGCGGGCCACCCTTGGCGAGCGACTTGACCATCTGCTCGTGCAACGAACGCAGTACCGCGAAGCGCTCCAGCGCCTCGGTCTTGAGCTTGAGCAGGCTCGCGGTCTGCGCCGCGGCGGCCCTCGCCTCGTCTTCTTCAGGGTCGGTCTCTTCGGCGTCCTCGTCTTCGATCTCCGCCTCTTCCGGCATCTCGGCTGCGGCGACCTGCTCGGCGTTCGGATCGATCAGTCCGTCGACCAGTTCGTCGATGCGCATCTCGTCGCGCGAGACCTTGTCGACCAGCGCGAGGATCTCGGCGATCGTCGTCGGGCAGGCCGAGATCGCGAGGATCATGTGCTTCAGGCCTTCCTCGATGCGCTTGGCGATCTCGATCTCGCCTTCACGCGTGAGCAGCTCGACCGACCCCATCTCGCGCATGTACATGCGCACCGGATCGGTGGTGCGGCCGAACTCGGAATCGACGGTGGCCAGCGCGGCTTCGGCTTCTTCGGCGGCATCTTCGTCGGCGGCAGCGGGAGCGGCCTCGTTGATCAGCAGCGATTCGTCATCGGGCGCCTCGTCGAACACCGAGATACCCATGTCGTTGATCATGCTGATCACGTTCTCGATCTGCTCTGCATCGAGCATGTCGTCGGGAAGGTGGTCGTTGATCTCGGCGTACGTCAGGTAGCCACGCTCCTTGCCAAGCACGATCAGGCTCTTCAGCCGCAGGCGCCGGGTCTCGGGGTCGATCACCGGAGCGTCCTTCGCACCGATCAGCCGGTCTTTCTTGCCCTTGCCGCCCTTTTCCTTTGCGGCGAGCTTGGCGCGCGCCATCGCGGCAGCGCGTTCGGCGATCTCGGCCTTGGTGGGACGGCCGGCAAGCAGCGGATTGACGGCCGGCGCGGCGCCATTGGCCGGCGCAGCCTTGGCGGCGTCCGAGGCGTCCACGGGGACAGTGGCGGCAGCAACGGGCGCAGCGGGAACAGCCTTCGCGACCGGCGCCACAGCGGCGGACGCGACCTTCTTCGCGACCGGCGCAGCAGCGGCGGGTGCGGCGTTCTTCGCGACCGGCGCAGCAGCGGTGGACGCGACCTTCTTCGCGACCGGCGCAGCAGCGGCGGGTGCGGCCTTCTTCGCCACCGGCGCAGCAGCGGCCGATGCCGCCTTCTTCGCCGCTGGCCTGGTGGATTTCTCGAGCAGCGCCCTGTCACCGCTCGCCACGCGTGCACCGGCGGCGCGCACGGCCGGTGCTGCAGCCTTCGAGGCATTTGCGGCGCTGGCGCGCGTCGGGGCGACCGAGCGCTGCGGTGCCACGGGAACCTTTGCGACCGCAGGCTTGCGGGCCTGGGCCACCGGCTTTGTCGGGGCAGCGGCAGGCTTCGCCCCCTTCACCGGCAGTTTTGCCTTGGATACAGCCGGCCTGACTGGCGCCTTTGCCGCGACTTTCGCGCCCTGGCGCACCGCCGACGCCTTCGATGCCGCACGAGTGGCGGCCGGCGCGCTGGTCGTCCGCGCGGACGTCGACTTGCCCGCACGCGACGTGGCTGCGCGACTCGGCGCGCTCGATCGTGCCGACTTCGCTTTGGTTTTTGCTTTGGTGCTGGGCATCGGTATCGTCCGCTCGAAAAAACCAGTTAGTTTAATTGATTATGTGAGGTCTATGCTTGCCAAGAAACTCTGCCCCGTGCATTTGGCGGCATCCTGAGCAGTCAGGCACCCGGCCGCCGCAGCAGGCCGCGCAACGCATCGCGCATTTCGGGTGTCAGGCCGGCCAGGGAGGTGGCGCCCGCCATTTTCGTCGCCTCCGCACGCCGGATCTGGTCGCGCAACCGCTCCATCGCACCGTCGAGTTCGGCCTGCACTTCGCCGGTTTCCACCCATTCCGGTGCATCCGCCTCGACATCGCGCAACATGTCTTCGAAATCGCTGCCGGCGAACGCCTGCAGCACCCCCGCCGCCCGCATGCCCACGAGGGCAGCCTCCGGTTGGCCGCGCAGGAATTCGACCAGCACCCTGAGGGTGCGAAGCTCGGGATGGGGCTCCAGCCCCTCGGGCAGGTCGACTCGGCTCACCAGTTCAGGCTTTGACAACAGGGCCTGCAACATGGTTCGCGCCAGCGACGGTGCGGGACGCGGCCGCCGCCCCCCGGCACCACCGGCCGGCACCGCCCGGCCACCTTCCGCGAAAGGCACGCCGTCGCCGCCCCCCCTCGCCCGCCCGAAGCCGCCGCCCCGCTGGCGCCCGTCGCCGAAACCGCGTCCGCCGCCCGGACTGGTACGGTCGTCGCGCGGGCGCGACAACGCCGGCGATTCCGCCGCGGCGATCCCCCAATGGCTGTCGAGTTCCGCCGGCGTGATGCCGGCCAGCTCCGCCAGCCGCTTGCGCAGCATCCGGCCCAGCATTGGTGCCTGCTGCAACTGGGTGACCAGCGGCTTCGCGTCGCGCAGCAGCCGGGTGCGGCCCTCCTCGCTGGCCAGGTCGTTCTCGCGCGTCAGCTCGCGCACCAGGAAACCCGACATCGGCATTGCGGCCGCCAGCAGGCCCTCGAACGCCGCACGGCCTTCGCGCCGGATGAAGCTGTCCGGATCCTCCCCCTGCGGCAGGAACAGGAACGACAGGTTCTTGCCGTCGACCAGTTGGGCCAGGCTGTTCTCGAGCGCACGCCAGGCCGCGCGGCGCCCGGCCGCGTCACCGTCGAACGAGAACACGATGTTGTCGGTCTGGCGCAGCAGCTTCTGTACGTGGAATGGCGTGGTCGCGGTACCCAGCGCAGCCACCGCGTAGTCGACCCCGTGCTGGGCCAGACCAACGACGTCCATGTAGCCCTCGACGACGAGCACCCGGCCCGCCTCCCGGATCGCCCGCCGCGCGGCGAACAGGTTGTACAGCTCGCGCCCCTTGTCGAACAGCGGGGTCTCGCGCGAGTTCAGGTACTTGGGCTGGTCTTCAGGATCGATCACTCGTGCACCGAAGCCGACGATCATGCCGCGCTGGTTGAGGATCGGGAACATGATCCGGTTGCGGAAGAAGTCGAACCGGCGGCCGGATTCGCCGTTCACCACCAGCCCGACCTGGTCGAGTTCGGGCGAGGTGTAGTTGGCGAACACCTGCTCGAGGTTCTGCCAGCCAGGCGGCGCGAAGCCGATCGCGAATCGCGAAGCGATCTCGCCAGTCAGCCCGCGCTGCTTCAGGTACTCGATCGCCTTCGGATGGTGCTTGAGCTGTTCGCGGTAATAGCGGGTCGCCTCACGCATGTGCTCGTACAGCCGCGCCGTCGCCTCCATCGCGGCTGCATCCTCGCTGGCGCCCCCGCCTCCGCCGCCTCCACGCCAGGGCTCTTCCGGCACCGGTATGCCCATCTGCTCGGCGAGGGAGCGGATCGCCTCGACGAACTCCAGCCCGTTGTAGGCCATCAGGAAGCCGATCGCGTTGCCGCTGGCGCCGCAGCCGAAGCACTTGTAGATCTGTTTCGGCTGGCTGACCTTGAACGACGGCGACTTTTCGTTGTGGAACGGGCAGCAGGCGACGTGATTCGAGCCTTCGCGCTTCAGCGGCACGTAGCGCTCGACGACCTCGACGATGTCGGCGCGCGCAAGCAGGTCCTGGATGAAGGACTGGGGAATCAAGCGGCGGGCTGCGCGAGGCGTGCCTTCACCGTGGCCGACACTTTCGCGAGGTCGGTCCGTCCTGCGAGCCGCGGCTTGAGCACCGCCATCACCTTGCCCATGTCGGCGGCCGAAGCGACGCGGGTCGAAGCCACGACCGAGGCGATCGCATCGGCGATCTCCGCGTCGACCTCGGCCTGGGACAGGGCCTGCGGCATGTAGGCCTGCAGCACCGCCAGTTCCTGCTGCTCCTTCGCGGCGAGGTCGGCGCGGCCGCCCTGCTCGAACTGCGCGATCGAGTCGCGGCGCTGCTTGATCATCCGGTCGATGACTGCCGTGACCTCGGCATCGACGAGTTCCTTGCGCTCGTCGACCTCGCGCTGCTTCACGGCCGACCAGAGCAGGCGTATGGCGGCGAGGCGATCGGCCTCCCGGCTGCGCATCGCGGCCTTCATGTCTTCCTGGATCGTGGCACGTAGGGTCATGGCGTTGAAGATCGTGTGGGGGTGACGCGGTTTCAACGACGCCCGGAATGCAAAACGGCGGCCGCAGCCGCCGTCAGGACCGCCAGCCGGCAAGCGGCAGGCGCAACAACTGGGCGATCAGTACATCCGGGGCGGAAGCAGTTGCCCGCGCACGCGCTTGTAATGGCGCTTGACCGCGGCCGCGAGCTTGCGCTTGCGCTCGGACGTGGGCTTCTCGTAGAACTCGCGCGCACGCAGTTCGGTCAGGAGGCCGGTCTTCTCGATCGTCCGCTTGAAGCGACGAAGCGCAACTTCGAAGGGCTCGTTTTCTTTTACGCGGACACTTGGCATGCGGTTTGGCGTCGGGTCGGTTGAGTGAACCGCGAATCATAGGCGCGAAGATCCCGTTTGGCAACCCCCAATCTTCTCCAACAAGGCGTGAGCCTGGACGGATTCAGGGAGGGACCCGAGAGCTGACAATCGACCTTCGGCCGAGGGGTCGCCACCCGGGTCTGACCCCGGTATCTCAGTCGACGCGGGCGCCGGACTGGCGGACGACCCTATCCCACTTGGGGATGTCGGCGGCGATCACTTTCGCGAAGGCCTCGGGGCCGGCGCCGACCGGATCGGCGCCCTGCTGGGCGTAGACCTCACGCACGTCGGGGGCAGCAACGATCCTGCGCAGGACGGTATCGAGGCGGCCGAGGATCGGCGTCGGCAGCCCGGCCGGGGCCAGGATGCCGAACCAGTTGGTCATGTCGTACCCCGGCACGCCGGCCTCGGCGATCGTCGGCACCTCGGGCAGCGCGCCTGAACGGCGCACCCCGGTGACCGCGATCGGGCGCAGTTTGCCGGCCCGGACCTGCGGGATCAGCGGCACGATGCTGGCGATCGTCATGCTGACCTGCCCGCTCAGCAGGTCGGTGATCAGCGGCCCCGTGCCCTTGTACGGGATGTGCTGGATGTCCACGCCGGCCATCGACTTGAACATCTCCACCGCCAGATGGCTGCTGCTGCCGTTACCGGCGGAGCCGTAGTTCACCTTGCCCGGGTTCGCCTTCGCAAGCGCGATCACGTCCTTCAGGGTCTTCAGCGGCTGGGACGCCGGCACCGCCATCAGCAGCGGCACATTCACCAGCAGCGTGACCGGCTGGAAATCTCTGACCGGGTGGTAGGCGACCTTGCCATACAGCGGCGGGTTGATCACATGCGGCAGCGAGGTGAACAGCAGCGTGTAGCCGTCTCCGGCCGCGCGCGCCGCCAGCTCGGTCGCGATCACGCCGCCGGCGCCGCCCCGGTTGTCGACCACGATCGTCTGCCCGATCGCATCCTGCAGGCGGGCCGCATGCAGCCTCGCGAGGATGTCGGCCGCGCCGCCTACCGGAAAGCCGACAAGCAACCGGATCGGTTTCGCCGGCCATTCCTGCGCGGACGCGGGACCCGCAGGCGCCAGAAGGCTCGTCGCAAGGGCAGCCAGCGCAACTGCAAGAAAACGCCGGTTACCGCAGGCGGTCATCTGTCGCATCGTCGTTCGCTTCCGATCATCCAGCACCGCCGCGCGATCAGTCGATCGTGCAGCGCTCGAGCGTTGCCGGATCGGGATCGGCTCCCAGGCCCGGCCCGCCCGGCACGGCGATTGTGCCACCCTCGACGGTCGTTGCGGAGCGCAGCGGATTCTCGCCAAGGTCCACGAACGAATACTCGATCGGGGTATCCGGCTCGAGCAGCGCATGGGTGAGGTGCAGCGTCGCCAGCAGCCCTGGCCCGAAGTACGGCGAGTGCGCGACCACCCGCACGCCATGCTGCCGCGCCGCATCGACCACCTCGACGAAACCGCTGATGCCGCCGATCTTGGTGACGCTCGGCTGCGCGATGTCGACCGCGCCTGCCTCGAACATGCGCTCGAAGTCGCCAGCGCTCATCGCGTTCTCGCCGGCGGACACCGGCATGCCGCACATGCGACGCACGCGCCCGAGCGTCGGAAAATCCTCGGGCGGCCACACCGGCTCCTCGAACCATGCAAGGCCATGCGGCCGCACTCCGTCGGCGATCGCCAGTGCCTCGTCGCCGGTCCACGGACAGTTGCAGTCCATCATCAGCGCGACGTCCGGGCCCGCAGCGGCCCGCGCAGCCGCGACCGCGTCGACGGTGATCTCGTGCAGCTTGACCTGCCGATACCCCGCCGCGACCGCGCGCGCGGTATTGGCCGCCACCAGCTTCGCATCGCCATAGCGCAGCAGGCTGGCATAGGCCGGCATGCGCACGCCCTTGCCTGCGGCCGCACCGCGCCCTGCCGGCAGCGCCGCGAGCAGCTTCCACAGCGGCAGCCCGGCGCGCTTGCCGGCGATATCCCAGAGCGCGATGTCCAGCCCCGACAGTGCGAACATCACCGGCCCGGTGCGCCCGAGCAGGTGCAGCTTGCGCACGAGGTCGTTGCGGATGCCGGCGATATCCGCCTCGTCGCGCCCCACCGCGAGCGGCGCGACCAGCGTGTGCAGCGCGGTGCGGGTCGATGGCCAGACCGCGAAGCCGAACGCCTCGCCCCAGCCGACCAGCCCGTCCTCGGTCTCCACGCGCACCAGCAGCATCTCCATCTGGCGCGGCTTGCCGCCGAACATCGGCTTCGGACCGCCCATCTCGAACGGCAGGGTCACGGCCACGGTATCGACCGAGCGGATCGTCATCGTCTGTTCTCCCGTCCTGTTCCGTCTTGTTCCGTCTCACTCCGGCTTCGCGCCGGAATCCTTCACTACCCTCGCCCATTTCGCGGTCTCGGCGACGATCCAGGCGCCGAACTGCGCCGGCGTGCCGCCAGCCGCGTCGAAGCCGAGTTCCTGCAGCCGGTCCTGCGTCTCGCGCCGCTGCATGCCGCGCATCACCGCATCGTTCACGCGCTGCACAGAGTCGCGCGGCAGGCGCGCCGGGCCGACGAGCCCGTTGATCGTCGCCGCATCCACGCCCGGGAAGCCGCTTTCGCCGAAGGTCGGTACGTCGGGCATGCCGCCGAACCGCTTCGCCGAGGTGATGCCCAGCGCGCGCAGCTTGCCGCTCGCCGCATGCTGCCGACCGCCGCTGGGCGTGGTGAACACCATCGTGATCTGGCCGCCGAGCACTTCACCGATCGACTGGCCCGCACCCTTGTACGCGATGTGCTGCAGGTCGATGCCCGCCGCCGAGCGCAGCTGCTCGCCGGCGAGGTGCACCGCGGTACCGTTGCCGGCCGAACCGAAGGTGAGCTTGCCCGGCTGCGCCCGGGCCAGCGCCACCAGTTCCTTCACGCTGGCCGCGCGCACCGCCGGATGCACCAGCAGCACCAGCGGCGATGTCGCCACCAGCACGATCGGCGAGAAATCCTTCACCGTGTCGTAAGGCAGCTTGCCGAGCAGGCTCGGGTTGATCAGGAAGGCGGCGTCGATCATGCCGATCGTGTGGCCGTCGGGCACCGCCTGGGCGACGATCTGCGTGCCCAGCGTGCTGCTCGCACCCGGCCGGTTGTCGACCAGCACCGTCTGCCCGAAAGCCTCGGCGATGAACGGCGCGACGATGCGCGCCAGCGTGTCCGTGCCGCCGCCGGGCACGTACGGCACGATCATCCGGATCGGGCGGGTGATCTTCGTCTCCGGCTGCGCCTGCAACGACCCCGCGAGCGCGAGCATGATGCTGCCCGCAACCGCGGCAGCCGGGCCTGCGGACAGCATGGATCCCTGGACTGGATGCATCGAACCCCTCCTCTGCGGATCGGCGGGCCGGCCCGCAGGCCAACGCCATCGCCGCCATCGTTGTCGTTGTCGTGTTCGTTGTCGCTGCCGCCCCCCGGAGGCAGCGACAGCTGCCTCCAGCTTGACGACCATCAGAGCCGCCACGGCTAGGATAGTTCATGCGCCAGCCGTCGCAACGTCGCAGCAAAGTTTGACTACAATGACAGCACGCCGCGATACGACAAGAAACGATTGCAAACCCCGGGGGATACCATGCACGCTCGCACACGCACCACAGACCTGCCGCGACCGGCAGTCACGGCCGCAGCCCTCGCGATCTCCGTGCTGGCCGCGCCCTTCGCACCTGCGGTGCTGGCACAGGACTTCCCGTCGAAGCCGCTGCGCTTCCTGGTGCCGTTCCCGCCCGGGGGCACCGGCGACACCGTCGGCCGCGTGATCGCGCAGCCGCTGTCGAAGGCGCTGGGCCAGCAGGTGGTGGTCGAGAACCGCACCGGCGCGAACACGGTGATCGCCACCGAACTGCTGATGCGTTCGCCGCCCGACGGCCATACCTTCAACGTGATCGCCACCAGCTTCACGGTGAACCCGGCCGCGTATTCGAAGCTGCCCTACGATTCCGCGAAGGACTTCGCCGGCATCACCCGGCTGGTGCACAACCCGCTGATCATCTGCGTGAACCCGGCGCTGCCGGTCAAGACGGTGAAAGAGCTGGTCGCGCTGGCTCAGAAGCGCCCGGACGAGCTGACCTGGGGCGTGTCGAGCGCGCTCGGCGGCGGCCGGATCGCCGGCGAGCTTTTCTCCATGACCGCGAAGATCCGCATGACCAACGTCGCCTACGGCGGTGGTGCGCCGGCCACCAGTTCGGTGCTGGGCGGGCACACGAGCATGCTGATCGGCAACGTGCTCGACTGCTCTCCCTATGTCGCCAATGGGCGCATGCGGCCGATCGCGGTCACCTCGCTGCAGCGCGCCGACACGCTCAAGCAGGTGCCGACCATCGCCGAATCGGGATATCCCGGCTTCGACGCCACCAACTGGTTCGGCGCGGTCACCCGTGCTGGCGTGCCCAAGCCGGTCGTCGACCGACTCAATGCCGAGATGCTGCGCGCGCTGAAGCTGCCGGAGGTGATAGACACCTTCGCCAAGCTCGGCCTCACCACCGGCGGCATGGCACCAACCGAGTTCGACAACTTCCTGCGCGTCGAGACCGACCGCGCCGGCAAGATCGTGCGCGCGCTCGGGCTGAAGGCGGACTGAGCCGGGGCGGTCAGGCGGCCTGCTTGCGCCGGCGGTCCCCGCCGGCCAGTTCCCGGTACACGTGCCAGCTCGCATGGCCGATCACCGGCACGATCAGCGCCAGCGGCAGGAACCGGCCGAGCATGCCCAGGCCGAGCAGTGCCGCGATCGCCGCCGCCCAGCGCAGCATGGTCGCGCCGTTGGTCAGCGCGGCCTGCACGCTCCAGATCATCGCCGACAGCACGTCCACCGGCCGGTCGAGCATCATCGGCAGCGACACCACGCCGGTGGCGAACACCAGCCAGGCGAAGCCGCCGCCGACGACGAAGTACACCGCGAAGAACACGAAGCCTTCAGGATCCTGCGCAAGGCCGGCCGCAAGCGCCGACAGGCTGCTCGCCGGCTGGTCGAAGAACAGTGCCACCAGCACCACCGACACCCGCACCCAGGCGGCGAGCAGCAGGGTCAGGATCACGCCGTAGATCGCCACCTGCCCCAGGTTGATGCGCCAGGCGGTGAGCGAAGCGATGAACGAAGCAAGCAGCGGCACCGGAACTGGCGCCGTACGGTCGCGCGACAGCGCGTACAGGCCCAGTGCCAGGAAGGGTGCCACCAGCGCGAAGCCGGTGACGAACGCCAGCATCCAGGCGCCATCGTGGATGAACGCCTCGAGTACGAAGGCCATCGCCACGAACATGAGGCCATAGAACAGGCTGGCTGCAGGCATCGCTGCGAAGTCGCGCAGGCCCAGCAACAGCC
>CANGXU010000133.1 GCA_947457885.1 Betaproteobacteria bacterium | reverse complement strand
CAGATACGTCAAACGACTCTCTTCATCTTTCGTGCAAGTACTCGATCTCTTCAAGCTTCCAGTCACCCTTCAGTCTTTCAACCAAAACGTAACCTTCCACCCGCCTGTATCAAGCACCCACACCTATCGGCTGTAGTTTGTTAAAGAGCGTGCAGCGGAACCGTTCGTTACGATGAACTTTTGCTCATCACCGGAACCATGAAGCGTTCAGGAACTTTCGTCTCCGGCGCTTCGTGTGCTGCAAAGAAGGTGAAGTATAGCGAGTGAATTCGAGTCGTCAAGCACTTTTCATCACGATGACACACTGACTTTGCACGCTCGTGGGTTGCCAGTTGTATTTAAGAGACGAAACGGACGAGGCTGACGCGTTCAGCCCAGGCGCACGCGCGCGAAACGGCGCTTGCCCACCTGCAGAAGGGCACTCGCCCCCTGAGCGAGCACACGGCCCTTGTCCTCGAGGCGTTCGCCGTCGACCTTCACGGCGCCCTGCCCGATCAGGCGGATCGCATCCGAGGTGCTCGAGACGAGCCCGGCCGCCTTGAGCAGCGTGGGGAAGGCCATGCCGGAAGCACCGGCCGCGATCTCGATCTCGACCAGGTCAGCCGGGACTTCGTCACGACGAAAGCGGGCATCGAACGCCTCGATGGCCGCCAGCGCAGCCGCCTCTCCGTGGAAGCGGGTGACGATCTCGCGCCCCAGCTCGACCTTCACCTCGCGCGGATTGCGGCCGTCGGCCACCTCGGCGCGCCAGCGTGAAATTACATCGGTGGACTGCAGCGACAGGAGTTCGAGGTAGCGCCACATCAGTTCGTCCGAGACCGACATCAGCTTGCCGAACATGTCAGCGGGTGCATCGGTGATTCCGATGTAGTTGCCCAGCGACTTGGACATCTTGTTGACGCCGTCCAGGCCTTCCAGCAGCGGCATGGTCAGCACGATCTGCGGCGCCTGTCCATGCTGGCGCTGCAGTTCACGGCCCATCAGAAGGTTGAACGTCTGGTCGGTACCGCCCAGTTCCACGTCGGCGCGCAACGCCACCGAGTCGTACCCCTGAACCAGCGGATAGAGGAACTCGTGGATCGCGATCGGTTGCTCGCTCCGGTAACGCTTGCTGAAATCGTCACGCTCGAGCATCCGCGCCACCGTATGGGTGCCAGCCAGCCGGATCATGTCGGCCGCGCTCATCCGGTCGAACCAGGTGGAATTGAACGCCACCTCGGTGCGCGACGCATCGAGCACCCGGAACACCTGCTGCCGGTAGGTCTCGGCATTGGCGGCGACCTGCTCGCGGGTCAGCGGAGGCCGGGTGGCCGACTTGCCGGTCGGGTCGCCGATCATCCCGGTGAAGTCACCGATCAGGAAGATGACGTGGTGGCCCAGCTCCTGGAACTGCCGCAGCTTGGTGAGCAGCACGGTATGGCCGAGGTGCAGGTCCGGGGCGGTCGGGTCGAAGCCGGCCTTGACGCGCAACGGGCGCCCAGTACGCAGCCGCTCCGCCAGGTCGACGCGTGAAATGAGGTCGATCGCGCCTCGCCCGAGCAGCGCCAGTTGCGACTCGACCGGAGCGGTGATGACCGGGGACGAACCGGCTGCAGCGGAGGAATCGCCGGCCACCAAGGAAGTATTGCTTTTCTGCTGGATATCCACGGCATTCCGCTGGTCGACGCCGGCGACGCGGCCTGGGGCCGGGGCGTCGGCAGGTTTTCTGTTAGTCTTCGGAAAAATTCAGGCGCATCAATGACTAAACCTACAGATCACCAGTCGCGCTGGCGGATTCTAGCCGAAAAGGTTTTCAACTCCGGCCGTCGGCGCGGGTGGGCGCTCGTTGCGGCCATTCCGTTGTTCGGTGTGGCTGCCGCATTCGGTATAGCACCCCCGACCGAGACACGGCCGGTCGAACTGCGCTCGGTGATTGAATCGATCCACTTGCCGACGCCGCAGGCGATCGACGATGGCCAGCATTTCGTACGCGAAGAGCGCGTGGTCCGTGGCGACACGGTGTCCGCAATGCTCCAACGACTCGACATCCGCGACCAGGCTGCGGTCGAGTTCATCCGCAATGACCGCGCGATGCGGCCGTTGCACCAGCTTGCGCCGGGCCGCGCGGTTCGCGCCAGGACCGATATCGAGGGCGACCTGCACTGGCTCGAGTACGCCACCGGCCAGGGCACCGTGCTACGGCTCGAGCGTGTCGAGGGGAATCGCTTTTCCGCCGCAGAGCATCCGCTGGAACTCGAGCGCCGCATCGAGATGAAGTCGGGAGAGATCCGCAGTTCGCTGTTCGCGGCCACCGATGCCGCGAACCTTCCCGATGCGATCGCCACGCAGATGGCCGAGATGTTCTCTTCGGACATCGACTTCCATCGCGACCTGCGCCGCGGCGACACCTTCACTGTTGTCTACGAATCCTTCTACCATCGGGGCGAGCGGGTGCGCGTCGGCCGCGTGGTGGCTGCCGAGTTCCTGAATGGCCGCCGTGTCTTCCAGGGCGTCTGGTTCGAGACCGAGCCCGGACAGGGAAGTTACTACACGCCCGGTGGCCTGAGCCTGAGGCGTGCGTTCCTGCGTTCGCCGCTCGAGTTCAGCCGGATCACCTCGGGCTTCAGCAATGCCCGCTACCACCCGATCCTCCAGGAGATGCGCGCGCACCGTGGCATCGACTACGCAGCGCCGATCGGCACACCGATCAAGGCAGTCGCCAACGGCACCGTCGATTTCGTAGGCCGGCAGGGCGGCTACGGCAACCTCGTGATCCTCGCGCATGCGAATGGCGTGACGACGGTCTACGGCCACCTCAACAACTTTGCGCCGTCGATACGCAAGGGCGCCCGCGTGAACCAGGGCGACGTGATAGGTACCGTCGGCATGACCGGCCTCGCCACCGGACCGCACCTGCACTTCGAATTCCGTATCTCCGGCGTGCACATGGACCCGCTGAAGGTCGCGATGCCGGAGGCCCAGCCCATCACCAATGCCCTGCGCCCGGTGTTCGAACAGACCACCGCACAGTACTCCGAGCAACTGCGCGTGCTGCGCGGGTCGAACCTGGCGCGCCTCGAGTAGGCGCCGCGCACGCGAGTCGCCTGCTGCAACCCTCGACGAACACATGGCCGGGCAGCTGTTCATCGGACTGATGTCGGGCACCAGCGTCGATGGCGTCGATGCAGTGCTGGCCGATTTCACGGGTAAGCGGCCGGTCGTACTGGCGGCGCACCACCGGCCGTTCGACAGTGCGCTGCGTACCCGCCTGCTTGCACTGGCGCAACCGTTCGCCGGCGAACTCGATGCGGCAAGCGAGGTCGGCCTGGAACTCGCTGCTGCCTATGCCGAGGCTTCCCTGGCCGTCGCAGCGAGCGCCGGCGTGATGCCCGCCGCAGTCGCGGCGATCGGCTGCCACGGACAGACGGTGCGCCACCGCCCCGAACGCGGCTATACCTTGCAGATCGGCGCGCCAGCCTTGCTCGCGGAACGCACAGGCATTGCCGTAGTCTCGGATTTCCGCTCGGCAGACATCGCTGCTGGCGGGCAGGGCGCGCCGCTCGCGCCCGGCTTCCACGCCGCCGTGCTGGCCGATCCGATCACCCCGCGCATCGTGCTGAACCTCGGCGGCATCGCCAACATCACCCGGCTGGTACCCGGTCAGCCAGTGACCGGCTACGACTGCGGACCCGCCAACATCCTGATGGATGGCTGGACGGAACGCCACCTGGGCCAGCCGTTCGACCGCGATGGCGCATGGGCACGCAGCGGCCTCACACTCGCCCCGCTGCTCGAGCGGATGCTGGACGAGCCGTTCTTCGCGATGCAGCCGCCGAAGAGCACCGGCCGCGACCTGTTCGACCTCGGCTGGGTCGACCGCCGGCTAGACGGCAGCGAATCGCCCGCAGACGTGCAGGCGACACTGCTGGCACTGTCGGCGACCACGATCGCCACGGCCATTCGCTCGACCGTCGGCGCGCACTCGACCGCACTGGACGTCGTCGCCTGCGGCGGCGGCGCACGCAATACCGCCTTCATGGAGGCACTCGCGCTTCAGGTCGCGCCGGCGCGCATGCTGTCGTCGAATGTCTTCGGCTTCGAACCCGAGTCCATCGAGCCGCTGGCCTTCGCCTGGCTCGCCTGCGCCCGGCTCTATGGCAGGCCAGCCAACCTTCCGGATGTCACCGGGGCTTCCGGGCCCCGGGTGCTGGGCGCGGTGTATCCTGCGCCGGCCTGAACGCGGGCGTGGTCAGGCGGAGAACGACGAACCACAGCCGCACGTGCTGGTGGCGTTCGGATTCTTGATCACGAACTGCGCGCCTTCGACGCCTTCGCTGTAGTCGATCTCGGCGCCCTGCAGGTACTGGAAGCTCATCGGGTCGACCAGCAGCGTCACACCGTGCTTCTCGAGCGCGGTGTCATCCTCGGCGACGGCTTCCTCGAAAGTGAAGCCGTACTGGAAACCCGAGCAGCCGCCGCCGCTGACGAACACGCGCAGCTTGAGGTCGGGGTTGCCTTCCTCGTCGATGAGCTGCCGCACCTTGTTCGCGGCGTTCTCGGTGAACACCAGCAGGTTGTTCATTTCGGTCACGGCATTCATGTTCGACTCCCGATTCAGGCGCCGCAGCGCCAGTGAATTACATTATATGCGGCTGGAGTGCGCGACCCGCAACCCCCGCCAACGTCCGGACCTGCCAGGCCGCCTATTCCGCCGCTGCCGACTTGAACGGAACGATCTTTTCCGATCGCGTCTCTTCTGAATGCAGGAGCCGCCCCTGCAGGACAGCACCAAGGTGGATCTCGATCGTACGGTAACTGACGTCCCCGGTGACCACCGCCTTCGGTTGCAGTTCGAGGTACTCGGCACCGATGATCGGCCCGACCACCGTACCGTTGACCACCACATGCGACACCCGGATCTCGCCCTCGACCCGCGCCTTCTCGGACAGCACGACCGTACTTGGCTTGTCGTCGACGGCCACGATATCGCCGCGCACGAAGCCGTCGATGCGAAGGCCACCGCTGAACGTGATGTTGCCGTGGATATTGGTGCCGGCCCCGATAAGGCAGTCGATGCGGGTCTGCGGCTTGCTGGCGGATTTGCTGAAAATCATTGAGGTCTCCCTGCGAAGATGCGGCCACCGGCGGCTTACGCGCCGCCCGACGATCGAACCGGCACCGACCGTGCGCTGACGGTCAGGACACCAGTGCAGTCTGCGTTGCCTTCGGCTGTGCCGCTCCGTTCTCGAACACGCGTACCTCGAGGCTGCGCAGCAATGCATTGCCCGGGAGGCGAAAGGTGCCTTCGACCGGCTGGAACAGCTTGAAGCTCAGTGCGGTCGACGCTGTGGCCCCGCCGCCGGCGATCGGCAGCGAGAGCGCCACCGGCTTGCCGTCCTGGATCACGTTCGCCACCAGCCTCAACTGCCCCTGAAACTCGAGATCGCCGGTTGCATTGTGCACGAGGGTCAGGCGGTAGCGATAGCCGTCCCCGTCTCGCTGCACCCGGAAACGACTGATGCTCACTCCGGGCGCCTTGCCGGCCTGAGCGAGCAGTGCCTTGAGTACCGCAGACTCATCGCGCGCCGAAGCAGCCTCTTCGGCCAGCGTCTTCAACTGCCGGGTCATGTCGGTACGCATGCCGGCATCGATCTTCAGCGCGCTCTCGCTGGCGGCAAGATCGGCGCGCAACCGCGTGTTCTCCTGTTCGAGCGCCACCACCTGTTCCTGAAGTCCGGCGAGCGTCTCGCCACCACCGCGGGCGGCAGGCGCTCCCAGGGTCAGCGACCAGGCGAACCAGCCGGCGACCGAGACCATGCCGATCACCGCAGCGATCCACGCCCAGCGCCAGTACCAGGCAAGGTGCATCTGTACCGCGACCTTCCGCGACGAGATGCCGAAATGGCGGCGGAACTTGCGCAGCAGCATCAGCCCGCTCCGGTGCTCGGCCGCCCTGCCGTGGATCCCGTGCAGTACATGGCGGTATTCAGGGGAGCAGCGCGATCTGGGTGAGGCCTGCGTCTTCCGGCAGGTCGAACATCAGGTTCATGTTCTGCACAGCCTGGCCAGCTGCGCCCTTCACCAGGTTGTCGATCACCGACAGCACGGTCAGGGTGTCGCCGCCCTGCGGCCGGTGCACCGCGATGCGGCAGGTGTTCGCGCCACGCACCGACCGGGTGTCGGGCATGCTGCCGGCCGGCATCACGTCGACGAATGGTTCGCCGCGATAGTGGTCTTCGAACAGTTGCTGGAAATCGGCCTCTTTCGTGATGCGGGCGTAGAGCGTCGAATGGATGCCGCGGATCATCGGCGTCAGGTGCGGAGTGAACACCAACCCGACGTCGCCGCCCGCGACACGGCGCAGACCCTGGACGATCTCGGGATGGTGCCGATGCCCGGACACCCCGTAGGCCTTCAGGCTATCGGACGCCTCGGAGAACAGCGTGCCGACCTCCGCCTTGCGCCCGGCGCCGGAGACCCCGGACTTGCAGTCGGCGATCAGGTGCAACGGATCGACCAGCCCGGCGGCAAGCAGCGGCTTGTAGCCGAGCTGGACCGAGGTCGGGTAGCAGCCGGGAAGCCCGATGATGCGCGCGCTTCGGATCGCCGCGCGGTTGACCTCCGGCAAGCCGTAGACCGCCTCTTCCAGCAGTGCCGGGCACGCATGCGGCATCTTGTACCAGCGCTCGAACTCGGCCGGATCGCGCAGCCGGAAGTCCGCTGCCAGGTCGATCAGGCGCACGCCCGCTTCCAGGAGGCCCGGCGCCGCGTCCATCGCCACCCCGTGCGGTGTGGCGAAGAACACGACGTCGCATTCGGTCAGCGCAGCCGAGGCCGGATCCGAGAAGGCGATGCCGACCCGCCCGCGCAGGCTCGGGAACATTTCGGCCACCGGCATGCCGGCTTCCTTGCGCGAGGTGATCGCCTTGAGGTCGGCATTCGGATGGGCAGCCAGCAGGCGCAGCAGCTCCACGCCGGTGTAACCCGTGCCACCGACGATTCCGATGCGCAGGCGCCTGCCGGATGCGTCGCCAGGCTCAGCCCGACGGATATCCGTTTTCGTATTCGCGGTCGTCATGGAAAACCTCCCGGGGTAGTCCTATGAAAAAAGCCGCCCGCAGGCGGCTTTTCCGGTTGACCGCCGAGGCAGCCACGTCCAGCGTCAACGCTTCGAGAACTGCTTGGCGCGCCGCGCCTTGCGAAGGCCGACCTTCTTCCGCTCGACTTCGCGCGCATCGCGCGTCACCAGCCCGGCCTTGCGCAGCGGCGGCTTCAGCTCAGCATCATATTCGATCAGTGCGCGGGTGATGCCATGGCGTACTGCGCCAGCCTGTCCGGACTCGCCCCCACCGTCGACGTTCACGAGGATGTCGAACGTGCCGATGTGGTTGGTCAGCACCAGCGGCTGACGCACGATCATGCGGCCCGTTTCGCGCGAGAAGAACTCATCGACCGGCTTGTCATTGACGATGAACTTGCCGGTGCCACTGCTGATGAACACGCGGGCGACCGCGCTCTTGCGTCGGCCGGTGCCATAGAACTGTTTGTTCGCCACGGTGGTGACCTTTACTTGAGATCGATCGGTTTCGGCTGCTGCGCGGCATGCGGATGCGCTTCGCCCTTGTAGGCCTTCAGCTTCTTGATCATGGCGCGGCCGAGCGGACCTTTCGGCAGCATGCCCTTCACCGCCTTCTCGAGCACGCGTGCCGGGTGCTTGGCCTGCAGCTTCTCGAAGGTCGTTTCGTAGATGCCGCCGGGGAAGCCGCTGTGCCGATAGTACTTCTTGTCGGTGGTCTTGCTGCCGGTCACGCGCAGTTTGTCTACGTTGACGACGACGAAGTAGTCGCCAGTGTCCACGTGCGGGGTGAAGATCGCCTTGTGCTTGCCGCGCAGGCGCAATGCGAGCTGGGAGGCGAGGCGACCGAGCGTCTTGTCGGCGGCATCGACTACATACCAGTCGTGCGTCGTGGTCTCGGCACGGGCGGAAAAGGTCTTCATGCGGGTATCCTGAAATCGGTCAGCGCCCGTGGCTCAAGGGAATCCAGTGACCCGGGTGCGCAGAGGAAAGCCGCGAATGATATGAGTTCCAGGTATGTGCTGTCAAATGCGTGGCCCGGACACGAGCCCGGCTGGCCAGGCGAGGCGCGATGAGCGTGTTCGTGACCGCCCTGCTGGCGTCCCTGCTGCTGCCGCCGCTGTGCTTCGTTCTGCCAGCGCTGGGCGGGCTGGCGCTGATGCGCCGCCACCGCACCGTCGGCGCCCTGGTCGTGCTGACCGCGCTCGTGGCGCTGGTAGCCGCGTCGACCCCCTTTGTCGGCGACCGGCTGCTCGCCGCGCTGGAGACGCCGCCACTGGTGGCACCGCCCGCCCGCGCGCCGGAGGCAACGCCGCATCCGCCAGCGGCTTCGGGCGCAGCCATCGTGGTGCTTGGCGGCGGCCTGGGTCGGGAGTCGCCCGAATACGGCACCGACACCGTGAACCCGGCGACGCTGGAGCGGCTGCGCTATGCCGCCTGGCTGCATCGACGCACCGGCTTGCAGATACTGGTCAGCGGTGGCCGGCCGATCGACACACGCCTGTCAGAGGCCGAGACCATGCGCAATTCATTGACGGCGGACTTCAATGCACCGCCACGCTGGATCGAGGCCGATTCCCTGAACACGCGCGAGAACGCGGCGCGCGCCCAGGCCCTGCTGGCGCCCGAGGCGATCCGCAGCGTCTACCTCGTCACCCACGCCTGGCACATGCCGCGCGCGCGCCGCGCGTTCGAGCAGGCCGGCTTCGAGGTGATCGCCGCACCGACCGGCTACACGTCGATCACGCCGTCGCCGATGGCCTGGATCCCGTCGGGGCAGGCGCTGCGCAACACCCATATCGCGCTGCGCGAGTGGCTGGGTCAGGCCTGGTATCGACTAAACTCCGCCGTCCGGGGCTGACGGCGCGGTGCGCCCGGCTCGATCTGCAGCGAGACGGCGATGAAACTCAGGGTAAAGCTGGTCGAAGGCGTCACCTTTCTCGGCGAAAGCGAGTCGGGCCATGCCATCGTGATGGACGGGCCGCCGGACGGCGGTGGCCGCAACCTCGGCCCGCGGCCGATGGAGACCGTGCTGCTCGGTACCGGCGGCTGCACCGCCTATGATGTCGTGCACATCCTGCGCAAGGGGCGGCATGCGATCACCGACTGCGCGGTCGAGATCGAGGCCGACCGTGCGGACGAAGACCCGAAGGTGTTCACCCGCATCCATTTCCATTTCAAGGTGACCGGGCGCGCGCTCAGGCGCGAAGTGGTCGAGCGGGCGATCCATCTGTCGGCCGAGAAGTACTGCTCGGCTTCGATCATGCTTTCCAAGACCGCCTCGATCACCCACGACTTCGAGCTGATCGAGGCGACATAGTCCGCATCAGACCCAGTAGGCGCTGCCGGTCATTACCTTCGAGGTGACGCGCATCGCGGTGGCGATCGGCTTCGGCAGATTCGCGGCACCATGTGCGATCGCCTGCCGCGCGTGCTGGATCTCGTCCCGCCGCATCTGTTCCAGGATGACCCGGCTTCGGCCATCGTTCGCGGGCAATGCGCCCAGGTGCTGGTCGAGGTGGGCCTCGACCTGCCGCTCGGTCTCGACGACGAAGCCAAGGCTCCAGCGGTCGCCGGCGAGGCCGGCCACCGCTCCGAGCGTGAACGATCCTGCATACCAGAGCGGGTTCAGGAAACTCTGGTGGGCCCCGAGCTCGCGCAGCCGGTCGCGCGTCCAGGCGAGATGGTCGCCTTCCTCGCGCGCCGCCTGCAGCAGTGCCTCGCGCCTGGCCGGATCGCGCGCGGTCAGCGCCTGCCCGGAGTAAAGGGCCTGGGCACACACTTCGCCGGAATGATCGACCCGCATCAGTGCGCCCGACTTGCTGCGTTCTTCCGGCAGCAGCTCGGCGAGGTCTTCACCGGTGGCCGGCGACGGCCGGGACGGGTGCGCGACACCGGACAGGGTACGTAGCGCACGATCGAACTCCACGATCCAGCGATCGGCAAGCGACAGCATCGGCAACTCCTCAGTCGAACAGTGCGCGCAGCTGGGTACCGGGGTCAGGGGCACGCATGAAGGCCTCGCCGACCAGGAAACCGTACACATCGTGGGCGCGCATCGCATCCACATGCGATCGATCGAGGATACCGCTCTCGGTCACTACCAGCCGGCCGCTGTCGATCTGTCGCAGCAGGCCGTAGGTGGTGTCGAGCGACGTCTCGAAGGTGCGCAGGTCGCGGTTGTTGATGCCGATCAGCGGCGTTTGCAGCCTCAGCGCCCGCTCCAGTTCAGCGGCATCATGCGACTCGACCAGCACCGCCATGCCGAGCGACTGCGCGATCGCCTCGAATGCCTGCATCCGCGCATCGTCCAGCGCGGCGACGATCAGCAGGATCGCGTCGGCGCCGGCTGCGCGCGCTTCGTACACCTGGTACTCGTCGAGGATGAATTCCTTGCGCAGCACCGGCAGCGAACACGCTTCGCGCGCCTCGGTCATGTACGCCAGCGTGCCCTGGAAGTACTGTTCGTCGGTGAGCACCGACAGGCAGGCCGCGCCACCGCGCTCGTAACTGCGGGCGATCTCGGCCGGGCGGAAGTCTGCCCGGATCACGCCGCGGCTCGGGCTCGCCTTCTTGATCTCGGCGATCACCGCCGGACGCCGCGCGTCGACACGCGAGCGGATCGCACCGACAAAGTCGCGCGCCGGT
>CANGXU010000132.1 GCA_947457885.1 Betaproteobacteria bacterium | reverse complement strand
CCGCTGATGAACGGCATGAACGTCGTCGGCGACCTGTTCGGCGCGGGCAAGATGTTCCTGCCGCAGGTGGTCAAGTCGGCGCGCGTGATGAAGCAGGCGGTTGCCCACCTCGTACCCTACATCGAAGCCGAGAAGGCGCTGTCGGGCGACACCAAGGCCAAGGGCAAGATCCTGATCGCCACCGTGAAGGGCGACGTGCACGACATCGGCAAGAACATCGTGTCGGTGGTGCTCCAGTGCAACAACTACGAGGTGGTGAACATGGGCGTGATGGTTCCCGCCCAGCAGATCCTCGACAAGGCCCGTGAAGAGAAGGTCGACATCATCGGCCTGTCGGGGCTTATCACGCCGTCGCTGGAAGAGATGTCACATGTCGCCCGCGAGATGCAACGGCAGGGCTTCACCCAGCCGCTGCTGATCGGCGGTGCGACCACCTCGCGCACGCATACCGCGGTGAAGATCGCTCCCGGCTACACGCGCGGCCCGACGGTGTGGGTGCCGGACGCTTCGCGCAGCGTGGCAGTCTGCACCAGCCTGCTGGTCGAGGACGAGGCCGTGCGCCGCAGTTACCTGGACGAACTGAGGCAGGACCAGCAGAAGGTGCGCGAGCAGCATGCGAACAAGCGCGGGCCGGAACTGATTCCGCTGTCGCTCGCTCGCGCCAACCTGCAGCCGTTCGACTGGCCGGCCTGCGTGCCGCCGAAGCCCGCTTTCACCGGTACCCGCCAGCTGAAGAACGCGGACCTCGCCGAGATCGCGCAGTACATCGACTGGGGTCCGTTCTTCCAGACCTGGGACCTCGCCGGCCCGTATCCGAAGATCCTCGACGACGAAGTGGTGGGCGAGGCCGCGCGCAACGTGTTCCGCGACGGCCAGGCAATGTTGAAGAAGGTGGTCGAGGGCCGCTGGCTCACCGCCAACGCCGTCCTGGCGCTCTATCCGGCGAACTCGGTCGGCGACGATATCGAGATCTACGCCGATGAGAGGCGCGACCGGGTGCTGATGACCTGGCACAACCTGCGCCAGCAGAATCAGAAGCCCGATGGCCGGCCGAATCAGTGCCTGTCCGATTTCATCGCGCCGAAGGCCAGCGGCGTCGCCGATTACATCGGCGCGTTCGCGGTGACCACCGGCATCGGCATCGAGAAGCACCTCGAGGACTTCGAGCGCCGCAACGACGACTACGGCTCGATCATGCTGAAGGCGATCGCTGACCGCCTCGCCGAGGCATTCACCGAGATGCTGCACAAGCGGGTGCGCAAGGACTTCTGGGGCTATGCGAAGGATGAGGCGCTCGATACCGCGCAGCTGGTCGCGGAGCAGTACCGCGGCATCCGTCCGGCACCCGGCTATCCCGCCTGCCCCGACCACACCGAGAAACCCGCGCTGTTCCAGCTGCTCGGGGCGGCCGAGGTCGGTATCACGCTGACCGAAAGCCACGCGATGGCGCCGGCTTCGTCGGTGTCGGGGTTCTACCTGTCGCATCCGGATGCACAGTACTTCGCCGTCGGCAAGGTCAACCGCGACCAGGTCGAGGATTACGCGAAGCGCAAGGGGCTGTCGATGCAGGAGGCGGAACGCTGGCTGGCACCTAACCTCGGGTACGAGCCGAACCTGGTGCGGGCTGCCTAGGGTCGGCGTACCCCGACCCGAGGCTGCTGCTGGCGTGGCCCGCACGGCCACGGCATGTTGCTACATTACTGCAGGGGTCGACGGTTGCGGCGGCGAAACTGGCGCGGGCGTCGGCGTCACCGCGTCTGCCGGCACGCCACGACGGTACGAACCTCGCATGCCCTCGCGTGACAGGCCATGCCCATGCCGCTCGCCATGCGGATGCATCGCCGGGAGCGTGACGCCGCGATCCTTCGCCCGCTGCTCGAGTTCTGCGCGGCGGGCTGCCATCAGCTGCGGGCGCTGTTCGGGCGTCGCGGTACTCATCTTCTCGCGAAATGCGCTGCGCTCTTCCTGCGTGGTGAGCTTGTCCATCGCGGCGCGGCGTGCCTCGCGGTCGGCCTGGGTCATGCCATCGTGACGCTTGTCGGCATGCTGCCGATGGTGGCGACCACGCGGGTCCTGACCGGACTGCGATGCCGAAGGGGCGGTGATCGACGGATCGTCCGGCGCGCTCGGGAAGGGCGACGCCGCGGGTGTGGCGGCAAGCGTCGAGGCTGCGGCGAGCCCCAGTCCGGTGGCGAGGCCAGCCGCGGCCAGCAGTGATTTCAGGGGGTGTTTCATCTGGTTCTCCTGTGGAATTGGGTGCCGGGAGGCACCCGGATCGACTCCGTGCGGGCCGCGTTTCGATCGCGGGTCGGGCAGGGTGTGCGAGATCCATTGCACCACCACGGTGTAAGCCAATGATGTCGCGGAGATATCCAGATGTTTCCAGTTGTTGCCGCTGCCCGGCCGCGGAGCCGTTCAGTCTGCTCCTTCCGGGTCCGGCTCAGCCCCGGCCTGTGGGGTGGCCAGGACCCGTGCCGCTTCGCTCAGCATCGCTGCGCGCGACGCGGGCGTCTCCAGGCTGATCCTGCCGAGCGCACCGCTGCGGTAATCGTTCAGCAGCGTGATCGCCGCCTTCTCGCGATCTGGAATGCCGCCCTTCAGCACGTAGCCGCGCCGCTTCGCGATCGCATCGATCAGGTCGGGACCGTCCAGCCCGGCCGGGTCGAAGCGGTAGCGTGCCGACAGTAGCGCCGGGTAGCGTGCGGCCAGCGCCTCGCCGAGGAAGTTCGCCACTTCCTCGTCGATGTAGGCGTTGACACCGATTGCATGGCTGGCCGCCAGCATCAGGCCATCGGTAGGGTGTTCGATGCGCGGCCAGAGCATGCCTGGCGTATCGAACAGCACGAACTGGTCGGTGACATCGATCCGCTGCTGGCTCTTGGTGATGGCCGGTTCGTCGCCGACGTTGGCCACCTTCCGCTTCGCCAGCGCATTGATCAACGTCGACTTGCCCACGTTCGGAATGCCCATCACCATCACGCGCAGCGGCTTCAGCGGGCTGTCGCGATGCGGTGCCAGTTCGAGCGCGAGGCGCGGGACGCGCGCGACGTCGGATGCCTTGCGGCAGGTAAGCGCGACGGCACGCACCCTGTCGCCTTTCGCCGCGCCCTCCACCAGGGAGCGCATCCAGGCGGCGGTAGCCTGCGGGTCTGCGAGGTCGGCCTTGTTCAGCACCTTCAGGCAGGGCCGCTGCCGGTGCCGGCGCAGCGAGTCGATCATCGGGTTGCTGCTCGCGCCGGGCAGCCGCGCATCGATCACCTCGACAACGATGTCGACCTTCGCCAGCGTCTCCGCGGCCTTCTTGCGGGCGCTGGCCATGTGGCCCGGGAACCATCCGATCGACATTGCTGGGTGTGCCTTCCGTGTTGTCGCCCCGGCGGCAGCTGGAGCGATGCAGTGCAGGGATGAATGGTAGCGCCCCGGCGGTGCCAGGCGTGTCACCGGCGGGACGCCGATCTTTGAGTATCATCGTCGCCCGTCCGACGTCCTGCCCCAGGTCATCAAAGGGGCATTCCGGGGCGCCGGGTTGTCCAGTATCGGTCAAAGAAAGGGCGAGCACGCAATGAAGTCGCTGGAACTGATGGTCGAACGCATCATCCTCGCCAGCCGCTGGATCCTGGTGGTGTTCCTGCTCGGCCTTGCAGCCGCGCTGGGGGTGTACGCGGTGTCATTCCTGTACAAGTTCGCGAAGGTCGCGGGTGGCATGTTCACGCTGACCGACAGCGAGATGATCCTCGCGATGCTGGCGATGATCGACTCGGCCCTGGTGGCCAGCCTGATCGTGATGGTGATGATCTCCAGCTACGAGAATTTCGTGAGCCGCTTCGATCACGGGGGCGACGATGTATCCTTCCTCGGCAAGCTCAACGCGGGCAGTCTGAAGATCAAGGTCGCTTCTTCCATCGTGGCAATCTCGTCGATCCACCTTCTGCAGATCTTCCTGAATGCCCCGCAGTATGACAACGAGAAGATAATGTGGGCGACGATTGTCCATCTCGCGTTCGTCGCCTCGGCGCTGATCCTCGGCTACCTCGAGCAGATCATGTCGAAGCTGAAGTAGCCATACGCAGGCTGGCCAGAGGGCGGCGTGCCGGGCAACCGGGCGCGCAGCGCCCCGACGATTCATGATCCAAGGAGTACACACCATGCAACCCCGCATCTGCGCAGCCTTCCTGCTGCTCGCCGCCTCCGCGCTGCCCGCCGCGGCACAGGGCGAATTCCCGAACCGTACGATCCGCCTGATCACGCCGGCCGCACCCGGCGGTACCACCGACATCCTGTCGCGCCTGGTGGCGGCCAAGCTCACCGAGACGATGGGCCAGCAGGTGATCGTCGACAACCGTGCCAGCGCTTCGGGCGTGAACGCCGGCGAGATCACTGCCCGCGCGGCGCCTGACGGCTACACGCTGCTGCTCGTCTACCACCAGCACACGATCAACGCGGCGCTCAATGCGAAGCTGCCTTACCACCCGGTGAACGACTTCACGCCGATCAGCCAGCTCACCTCTGCCGGTCTGTTCCTGGTGGTCAATCCATCGACCCCGGCGAAGACGCCGAAGGAGTTCCTCGACTGGACGCGCGGCCTGAAGGGTGGCATCAACTTCGGTTCGGCCGGGATCGGCAGTGGCGGCCACCTCGCCGGCGAGTTGTACAACCTGATGGCCGGGGTCAAGGCGCAGCACATCCCCTACAAAGGGTCCGGCCCGGCCCTGGCCGACCTGGTCGGGGGCCAGTATCACTACAACTTCGCCGGCATGCAGGCCGCGCAGACGCTGGTGCGTGCGGGGCGGCTGCGTGGCATCGCCGTGTCCAATCCGAAGCGCATTGCCGCGATGGCCGAGGTACCGGCGATGGCCGAGGTGCTGCCGGGTTTCGAACTGGTCGGCTGGTACGGCATCGCCGGCCCGGCGAAGATGCCGAAGCCGCTGGTTTCGCGACTGAACACCGAGCTGCTCAAGTTCCTGGCGATGCCGGACGTGCGAGAGCGCATCCTGGCCGATGGGTCCGAGCCGGTCGGCAACGACCCAGAGACGTTCCGCAAGTACATGCTCGCCGACATGATCAAGTGGGCGAAGCTGGTGAAGGAAAGCGGCGCGAAGCTCTGATGCGGCTGGCGGGCGGCCATTGGTGCGCCGCCCCTGCAGCTCGCGGTGCTTGACGAGGATCGGTCGCCCGGACGCCCTTTTCCGGGCAGCCGCGCTACAGCGGCTCGACCTTGATACCGCCTTTGCGGATCACGTCGCCCCAGCGCGCGAGGTCCTTCTTCACCAGCGCGGCAACGTCGGACGGGTCGCCCCACTGGAACTCGATCGCCTGCGCGGCGAACTGCTCGCGCAGCGCCGGCGTGTCGACGATCTTCTTCAGTTCGGCGGTCAGGCGGTCCAGAAGCGGCTGCGGGCTGCCGCGGCGCGCGAGCACGCTGAACCAGGTGGCCGCATCGTAGCCGGGGTAGCCTAGTTCGGCGACTGTCGGCACGTCGGGCATCGCCGACAGGCGGCGCGCGGAGGACACCGCGAGCGCGCGCAGCTTGCCGGCCTTGACCAGCGGGATCGCGGTGATCGGCGGATTGAACAGTACCTGCAACTGCCCGCCCATCAGGTCCGGCAGGGCCGATGCACCGCCCTTGTACGGCACATGGGTCATGCGCGTGCCGGTGAGCGACATGAACCACTCGGTGGAGATGTGCACCACGCCGCCGATACCCGAGGAGCCGAAGTTGAGCTTGCCCGGGTTGGCGCGTGCATGGTCGACGAGTTCGCGCACCGACTTGGCCGGCACCTGCGGGTTGACGACGATCATCACCGGCGAGAATCCGATCAGGCCGACCGGCGAGATGTCTTTCTCGGGGCTGTACGGCAGCTTCGGATAGAGCAGGGGGTTGAGCACCAGCCCGTTGAAGCCTTCCAGCATCAACGTGTAGCCGTCGGCGCCCGCGCGGCCTAGGATCTCGTAGGCGATGATCGTGTTTGCGCCCGGCCGGTTGTCCACTACCACCGTCTGCCCGAGCGCCTCGCCCATGCGCTGCGCGACCGAGCGCGCGAGCAGGTCGGTGACGCCGCCCGCGGAGAACGGGACCAGCATGCGCACCGGCTTGGTCGGCCAGGCCTGCTGCGCCTGCGCGACGGGTTGCAGGAGGGTACAGGTCATTGCGAGGGTTACCGCGGCATACAGGCGGGCGGCAGGGGCATTCGGTTTCATCGGGTCTCCAGCGGTTCGATAGGCATCGCCAGCAGCGCGAAGGACAGCGCCTTGCCGTGCGTGTCGAGGGCAAGCGAGGTGGTCACGCCGCTGCCCAGCGCATGCTCGCAGGTGAACTGCAGCGCGCACAGCTTCGGCAGTACATGGCGGCGCACCTCGCCATGCACGATGTGTTCCAGATGGGCGGCGACGGCTTCCGCAGTCACGCGCTCGACGAGCAGCGGGAAGTCGTCCGCTCGGTAGGCGAACAGCGACAGGATGGAGGTGTCGCCCTTGTCGCCGGCGCGGCAGTGCGCGAGTTCATGCAGCAGTTGCGTGCCCGGCTCCGGCTGCTCGGAGGCCGGCGCGGGCCGGACGGGCATCATTGCGCCGCACCTGGCACGACAGGGCCGGGTGCCCGGTCGGTCGACAGCCGCACCACGCTGCTGCGCACGTCCTCGCGCGGCATCAGCGTCGAGACGATGCCGATGCGCTCGGTGATGAACCTGCGCGCGCCGCCACCGCCGGCGGGACCGTTGGTGTAGAGGGCTTCGACCTCCAGGCCGACCCGATCCGCCAGCTCGCGCGTGGCACCGCTGGCCGCCGCGCGAACGCGTACCTCGTACGGATCGGGCCCGTGCCCGAAGTCGGTCCGGTGGATCGAATCGATGCCGATCAGGTCGATGCGCAGGTCCGGCAGGTCGTGGTGCAGCCGCTCGTGGAGTACGGCGCCAGCGACTTCCGCCCGGGCGCGTGCATTCGGTCCGGCGTACGAGATCTCGCCCTCGCCGATGAACCCCGCGCGGTAGCCGACGCTCACTTTCAGCGTGCCGGTGCGCGACAGGCCGTCGGCGTTCTCGACCCGGATGCGGTCCTCGCCCAGGTCGATCAGGTCGACGGTGCCGAAGTCGACGATCACATCGGGCGTGATGTAGGCGGTCGGGTCGGTCACTTCGTACAGCAGTTGTTCCTTCACGGTGCGCAGCGTGATCATGCCGCCGGTGCCGGCTACCTTGCCCAGCGTGCCGTTGCCGTCCGCGCCAACGTCGCAGTACGGAAAGCCGAGGTGGGCGAGGTCGCGCACGTCCTTCAGGCCGGGATCGGCGAAATAGCCGCCGGTGAGCTGTCCTGCGCACTCGAGCAGGTGGCCGATCACCGTGCCGCGTGCGAGCAGCGTCGGGTCGTCGATCGGCCAGCCGAAGGCATGGATCATCGGTGCCAGGAACAGCGACGGATCGGCGACCCGGCCGGTGATGATCACGTCGGCACCAGTGGCGATCGCCGGCAGGATCGCATCGATGCCCAGGTAGGCGTTGGCCGAGATCGGCATGCCGAACTCGCGTACCGGCTGCCCGGTCTCGAGCGTTGGTGTATCCGGGTCGAGCCGGTCGAGCACATCGTCGCCGATGACCACCGCGACCTTCAGCGAAAGCCCGAGTTCCGCCGCGATCTCGACGACCTTGCGGCCGGCGCTGATCGGGTTGGCCGCGCCGAGATTGCTGATCAACCGGCAGCGGCTGCGCTCGAGCAGCGGCAGCAGCGCGGTCATGCGCGCGCGCAGCAGCGGGTCATGGCCCTGTCCGGGATCGGCCAGCCGCCGCAACTGGGCGGTGGCGACGGTGCGCTCGGCCAGGCACTCGAGCACCAGCCAGTCGAGCCGGCCCTGCGCGGCGAGGATCACCGCAGGGTCGATCCTGTCGCCCTGGAAACCCGCGCCGCAGCCAATGCGGATCGTCTTATGGCGCGGCATGGGCGGGCATCCATCGCATGGCGAGATTGTCGGCGGCACCCGGCCGGCAGTCAATCGAGCGCCGGAGGGGCGGCACCAGGCCATCGCTGTGTGACAATCGGGCCATGCATGTCGTTGTCCTCGGAGAGGGTGTGATCGGCCTGGCCACCGTCGGGTGCCCTTTGCGCAATGGGCACCGACCCACGCTCGCCGCCGGCCGGAGGCCTGCCCTCCCGCCGGATGGGCGCCAGCTCGATTCTTCCAGATGAAAGGCACATGAACGCTCGCCTCGCACCGCTGATCCAACTCTGGCCTTTCGTTCAGCCCTACCGCAAGCGCGTGATGATCGCGCTGGTGGCGCTGCTGGTGGCTGCCGGCTCGATGCTTGCCATCCCGACTGCCTTCCAGCGCCTGATCGACCATGGTTTCTCGCCCGGCAACACTGGCGGCATCACAGGCTACTTCGTGGTGCTGTTCGCGGTCGCGGTGGTGCTCGCCACCGCGACCGGTACCCGCTTCTACCTGATGAGCTGGCTCGGCGAGCGGGTCAGCGCCGATCTGCGCAATGCGGTGTATTCGAACGTGATGCGGCTGTCGCCGCGGTTCTTCGAGACCATGCGCAGCGGCGAGATCCTGTCGCGCCTGACTGCCGACACCACCGCGGTGCAGACTGCGGTCGGCACGAGCGTCTCGATGGGCCTGCGCAACGGCCTGCTGCTGCTCGGTGGGCTGGTCATGCTGGTGATCACCAGCCCGCGCCTGGCCAGTTACATCCTGGTGCTGATGGTCGCCGTGGTGCTGCCGCTGGTGGTGTTCGGCCGGCGCGTGCGCAAGCTGTCGCGCATGAGCCAGGAAAAGCTGGCCGAGGCGTCGGCGCTGGCCGGCGAGACGCTCGGAGCGGTGACGACGGTACAGGCGTTCGCCCAGGAGGCGCGTGAGTCGCGCCGTTTCGGCGCGGCGATCGAGCAGTCGTTCTCGGCCGCGTTGCAGCGGGCGAAGGCAACGGCATCGCTGCTGCTCGCCGTGATCGTCATGGTGTTCGGCTCGATCGTCGTCGTACTGTGGCTCGGAGCCCAGGACGTGCTGGCCGGCAGCATGACCGCCGGCCAGCTCGCGGCATTCGTGCTTTATGCCGTGGTCGCCGCCGGCTCGGTGAGTGCGCTGGCCGAGGTATGGGGCGAACTGAACCGCGCATCGGGCGCGGTCGAGCGGCTGCTCGAACTGATGAACGCGAAGTCGGAGATCACCGCACCCGCCTTGCCCTCGGCCGCGCCGCTCGACCGCGGTGCGGTGCGTTTCGAGCATGTCGGTTTTCGCTATCCGTCGCGGCCGGACGTCGATGCCATCGCCGATGTGACGCTCGACATCGTCCCCGGCGAGACGCTGGCCATCGTCGGTCCGTCCGGTGCAGGCAAGACCACCTTGTTCCAGCTGCTGATGCGCTTCTACGACGTCACCAGCGGACGCATCCTGATCGACGGCGTCGACATTCGCGCGATCGACCTGCAGCGGCTGCGCACGCTGCTAGGCGTGGTCGCGCAGGACAGCGTCGTGTTCGCGGCATCGGTGCGCGACAACATCCGCTACGGCGTGCCCGATGCGACCGAGAGCGAAGTGCGATCGGCGGCACGGATGGCGGCGGTCGAGGAGTTCGTCGCCCGCCTGCCGGACGGCTACGACACCCAGTTGGGCGAGCGCGGCGTACGCCTGTCCGGTGGACAGCGCCAGCGCATCGCGATCGCGCGCGCGCTTCTGAAGGACCCGCCGATCCTGTTGCTGGACGAGGCGACCAGCGCGCTCGATTCCGAGAGCGAAGCCTTCGTGAAAGCGGCGATCGATCGGGCCGCGCAGGACCGAACGGTGCTGGTCATCGCGCACCGGCTGTCGACGGTGCAGAGTGCGGACCGGATCGTGGTGCTGGAGCAGGGACGGATCCAGGCGGTCGGCACGCATGCGGAACTGATGGAGAACAGCCCGCTCTATGCGCGGCTGGCGGAGTTGCAGTTCGGAAACGGATAGCTGCGAGCATCGGCGAGGTGCCCTGGCGCCATGAAGCACGGCTCGAGCACTGATGCGATGGGCAAGCAGGCAGAAGAGAACACCCGACCCCAGATCATCGACATGTACGCGCTGCTCGCCGACGCCGTCCTCGCGCTCCATCTGGCGGTGGTCGTCTTCGTCGTGGGCGGGCTGCTGCTGGTCGTGGCGGGCAACCGCGCCGGCTGGCGATGGGTGAACAACCCGGTGTTTCGAATGCTGCACGTGGTCGCGATTGTTGTGGTGGTGGCGGAGTCCTGGCTCGGATGGGTGTGCCCGCTCACGACGCTGGAGAACGCATTGCGTGCGAGGGCTGGCGTCGAGACCATCGGACCAGGCTTCATCGAGTACTGGTTCCGGAAGATCCTATTCCACGAGGCGCCCGCCTGGGTGTTCATCCTCGGCTACACGCTCTTTGGCGCTGCCGTCGTCGGGGCCTGGGTGAAGTACCCGCCTGGTCGCCCATGATCGAACCCGTTGTCGAGATCGCCTGCGACTTGCGAGCGGCATGCGTGCAAAAGACAAGACCTGACCCCCGCGCTCACGAGCGGCATGCGTGCAAAAGACAAGACCTGACCCCCGCGCGACCCCCGCGCTCACTCTAGCGCGGCATCACCGCCCAGTCGGGCAGAGGGTGTCCGAAATTTTGTGTGCGAGGCATATCATGACGATGAGGAGCATGTATGCCAAGCAGGAAGACCACGAAGGCGGCCGAGGCCGCAGCGGCGCGGATGCCGTCCATTCCGAAGGAACTCATTGACCAGTT
>CANGXU010000131.1 GCA_947457885.1 Betaproteobacteria bacterium | reverse complement strand
CGGCTGCCGCGCGCGGCGCGAGCGGCGGCTAGCGCTGCCGGCAGTGGCCGGCGGCCCGCCCCCGGCATCCACAGACACGAACACTCCGTACATCACGCCACTCCAGGTTCACCAGGCACACCAGGGAGACAAGACATGCAGGCCACCCATTCCCACCTGGCCGTCCATGACCACGGCGCGCACGCCCAGCCCACCGGGTTGATGCGCTGGATCACGACGACCAACCACAAGGACATCGGCACGATGTACCTGTGGTTCAGCTTCACGATGTTCCTGGTCGGCGGCATCCTCGCCCTGCTGCTGCGCTCGGAGCTGTTCCAGCCCGGCCTGCAACTGGTCGAACCCGAGGTTTTCAACCAGCTCACCACGATGCACGGCGTGATCATGGTGTTCGGCGCGATCATGCCGGCGTTCGTCGGCTTCGCGAACTGGATGATCCCGCTGCAGATCGGCGCGGCTGACATGGCGTTCGCGCGGATGAACAACTGGAGCTTCTGGCTGCTGCCCCCCGCGGCGCTGCTGCTGGTGATCTCCTTCTTCGTCCCGGGCGGTGCCGCCGCCGGTGGCTGGACGCTGTACCCGCCGCTGTCGGTGCAGATGGGACCCGGCATGGATCTCGCGATCTTCGCGCTGCACATCCTCGGTGCCTCGTCGATCATGGGTTCGATCAACATCGTGACCACGATCCTGAACATGCGCGCGCCCGGCATGACGCTGATGAAGATGCCGCTGTTCTGCTGGACGTGGCTGATTACCGCCTACCTGCTGATCGCGGTGATGCCGGTGCTCGCCGGCGCGATCACCATGATCCTGACCGACCGCCATTTCGACACCCACTTCTTCAACGCGGCCGGCGGCGGCGACCCGGTGCTGTTCCAGCACGTGTTCTGGTTCTTCGGACATCCCGAGGTCTACATCATGATCCTGCCGGCTTTCGGCATCGTGTCCGAGATCATCCCGGCCTTCGCCCGCAAGCCGCTGTTCGGCTACACCTCGATGGTGTACGCCACCTCGTCGATCGCCATCCTTTCCTTCATCGTGTGGGCGCACCACATGTTCACGGTCGGCATGCCGGCGACCGCCCAGCTGTTCTTCATGTACGCGACGATGCTGATCGCGGTACCGACCGGCGTGAAGGTGTTCAACTGGGTGGCGACGATGTGGAAGGGGTCGATGACCTTCGAGACCCCGATGCTGTTCGCCTGCGGCTTCATCTTCGTGTTCACGATGGGCGGCTTCACCGGGCTGATCCTGGCGATCACCCCGATCGACATCCAGCTGCACGACACCTACTTCGTGGTGGCGCACTTCCACTACGTGCTGGTGGCGGGCTCGCTGTTCGCCCTGTTCGCCGGCGTGTACTACTGGCTGCCCAAGTGGACCGGGCATATGTACAACGAGACGCTGGGCAAGGCGCACTTCTGGCTGTCGGTGATCTTCTTCAACATCACCTTCTTCGTGCAGCATTTCCTCGGCCTGGCCGGCATGCCGCGCCGCGTGCCTGACTACGCGCTGCAGTTCGCCGATTTCAACATGATCTCGACGATCGGTGCGTTCGGCTTCGGCTTCACCCAGTTGCTGTTCCTCTACATCGTGGTGTCGTGCATCCGCGGCGGCGAGAAGGCGGGAGACAAGCCCTGGGAAGGTGCACAGGGCCTCGAGTGGACCGTGCCGTCGCCGGCGCCATACCACACCTTCGAGGTTCCGCCTGTCGTTCGCTGAGCCGCGCACCGATACCGATACCATGACCAGCCTCGACATCGACAACCTCCCGGCCGCCGAGCGCCAGCGGATCCAGCGCCGCAATGCCCTGCGTACCGCGCTGATGCTCGGGGCGGCTGCGGTCCTGGTGTTCGCTTTCTACGTCTACCAGGTCGCAAGGACGGCAGGCTGATGGACGTCGGCAACGACAGGCCGGTGCCGATGCAGCCCGGACATGATGTGGCCGACGTCGACGCCACGGCATCCGACAACCGGGTGACCCTGCGCAAGCTTCTGGTGGTCACGGTGCTCATGTTCGGCTTCGGCTTCGCGCTGGTGCCGTTCTACGAGAAGCTTTGCGACGTCACCGGTCTCAATCGAATCGTGAAGCGCGACGACCACAAGCCGGCGAATACCCAGGTCGACACCAGCCGCCGCATCACCGTCGAGTTCGACGCCAACCTGCGCAGCAACCTGCCCTGGACCTTCAAGCCGCTCGAGACCAGCGTACAGGTGCATCCTGGCGAGATCGCGACCGTCGTGTACGAGGTTTCGAACGTCGCCGGCCGCGCGGTCACCGGGCAGGCGATCCCCAGCTACGGACCGATGCTGGCCTCGCAGTTCTTCCGCAAGATCGAATGCTTCTGCTTCGACAAGCAGGAAATGGCCGCTGGCGAGACGCGGCAGATGCCGATCGCCTTCGTGGTCGATCCATCCCTGCCGTCCGATGTGAATACAATAACCCTGTCGTTCACCTTCTTCGAGGTTGCAGGTCGTGCGCAGGCGGGCATCCCGCTGGCCACGGCTGCCGCCCCGGCGGGGGTGGCTGCACCGCAATCGAAGATCCAGTAGAGACCACCAGGGTCCAACGGAGTTGCCCATGAGCCAGTCGGCCACCGCGCACAGCAGTACCGCACCCCATTACTTTGTCCCGCAGCCCTCGACCTGGCCGATCTTCGGGTCGTTCGCGCTGTTGTTCATGGCACTGGGCACGACGCTCTGGATGAACGATGTCGGCTGGGGCAAGTTCGTGCTCATCGGCGGTCTCTGCATCCTGTTCTACATGCTGTTCGGCTGGTTCGGTACGGTCATCGGCGAGAGCGAAGGCGGTCTCTACAGCAAGCGTGTCGACATATCGTTCCGGTGGTCGATGGGCTGGTTCATCTTCTCCGAAGTGATGTTCTTCGCCGCATTCTTCGGTGTGCTGTTCTACATGCGTGTGCTCTCGGTGCCTGATCTCGGCAGCCTGGACAACCGTCTGCTCTGGCCGGAGTTCACATCGTCCTGGCCGGTCGCCGGTCCTGGCATCCGTGAATCGTTCCAGACGATCCCGGCTTTCGGCCTGCCGGCGATCAACACGATGCTGCTGCTGGCCTCCGGCATCACGATCACGCTGGCCCACTGGGCGCTGCTAGCCGACAACCGACCGGCACTGGTGCGCTGGATGATCGCGACCATCGCGCTTGGCACCGTGTTCCTGTTCGTGCAGGGGTACGAGTACGCGCACGCATGGCGCGACCTGAACCTCCAGCTCGACATGGGCGCCTACGGTGCCACGTTCTTCATGCTCACCGGCTTCCACGGCTTCCACGTGACCATCGGCACGATCATGCTGATTGTCATCACATTCCGTTGCGCGAAAGGGCACTTCACGCCCGAGAACCACTTCGGATTCGAAGGTGTCGCCTGGTACTGGCACTTCGTGGACGTGGTCTGGCTGCTGCTGTTCGTGGTCGTCTACGCCCTCTAGCACCCAGGGTCGCAGGGCGTCGGCCAGCCCGATGCCCGCTGCGACCCGCAACGAAATCGCAGGCCGGGTACCGCATCGTCGCTGCCCGGACGCACCCGATGGTTGCAGCGCCGCGAACGAGACCCTGCGCCATGCCGCTGCCGGCCTGATGCGGAAATCGCTATAGGGCAGAGCCGCGAAGCGTGATCAGCCCGCTGAAATGCGCGAGCATCAGCAGCAGGAACAGAATCACCGACAAGCCCACGCGCAGCGTGAGCGCGCGAACCGTACGGGTCGAATTTCCCCTGTCACTGAACAGGTAGAACAGTGCCGACCCCAGGCTCGCGAGGATCAACACCAGGAATCCGACGATCAGGATCTTCATGTCAACGTCCGGTAATGGGTCAGGCAGTCTAGCCGATGCGGCCCCGGCAGAGCCGCCGGTCGAGCCTGTCGCCGCCCACGCTGCGGGCACTGCTCGGCGCTTCCGTCCGGAATGGATCCCGACGCTGGTACTGGTTGCGGTGCTGGCACTGACGCTGTCGGCCGGGCGCTGGCAGCTCGAGCGGGCGGCATACAAGTTGGCGCTGCAGCAGCGCATCGAAGCGGCGGCCGGTGCACAGCCGGTCTCGGTGCAGTCTGGCCTCGTTGGCGATCCGGCGTCTGTCGCCTGGCATCCGATCGAGGCCGTCGGCCGGTTCGACGCGGGCAAGGTGGTGTTCCTCGACAACCGATTGCGTGACGGCGTGCCGGGCTACGAGGTGTTGACGCCACTGCGTCTGTCGGGCGGCGACCGCGTGCTGCTGGTGAACCGGGGATGGATTGCGGCGCCTCGTCAGCGCGATCAGTTGCCTGTCGTCGAAACGCCGGCGGGGGAGGTAAGCGTGCGCGGACTCGCCTTCACGCCCAGCCAGCGCTTCATGGAACTGCGCGCCGGCACCGACGACGCACGCCGCTGGCAGAACTGGACGATCGAGCGGGCGCGCGAGCGCTGGTCGCTCGACCTGCTGCCGGTGGCGATGCTGCAGCTGGATGCGGCCACGGGTGGCGGCAGCGGTACCGGCCCTGCGGATACGCTTTCGCGGCAATGGCCGCGCCCGGATGCCGGCATCGACAAGCACCGCGGCTATGCGCTGCAATGGTTCAGCTTCGCCGGCATCGGCGTGATCGTGTGGGTCCTGCTCAGTCTGCGGCGTATCAGTGCGCAGGGCGCCATCGCGCGGCACAGCGGTGATACTGAAGTCGACGGCCAGCGGGATCTCCGGAAAGGCGTGTAATGAACATTTCGCCCGGCTTGCGCCGCAAACTGCCGCTGATCGTCCTGGTGCTTGTCTGTGCCACGCCGGCGTTCGGCCCCTACCTGCTGTGGTTTTTCTGGAAGCCTGCCGAGTACAGCAATTACGGCGAACTGGTACAGCCAGTGGTGCTTCCGGACGTGGCCCTGGAGCCGCTGGTGCCGGCCCTGCCGACGACGCCTGCAGCACTTGCCGCGCCGACCCTGCGCGGCAAGTGGTTTCTGGTGATGGCCGATGGCGCCGAGTGCGATGCGCGTTGCGAGCGGAAGATATGGCAGTTGCGGCAGTTGCGCACGATGCAGGGCAAGGAGATGGAGCGGGTCGAACGCGTCTGGCTGATCGATGACCGCGGTGAACCCGCGGCGCGCCTGCATGAACCCTACGCCGGTACCTGGGTCGTACGCCGTCCGGACAAGGCGCTGCTCGATGCATTGTCCGTGCCGCAGGGCGGGGCGCTTCGCGACCATCTGTGGCTGGTCGACCCGCTCGGCAACCTGATGATGCGATATCCGCCGGATGCCGATGCCACGCGCATCCGCAAGGACATGACGCGCCTGCTCAAGTACTCGAGGATCGGATGATGTACAGAAAGCTCCTGCTGATCGCGCCGCTGTTCACCCTCATCGTGGTGGTCGTCGGTGCCTACACCCGGCTGACCGATTCCGGCCTTGGCTGTCCCGACTGGCCGGGCTGCTATGGCCAGCTCACTGCGCCCGACACGGCAGCCGAGATCGCGCGGGCCGGCGAGCGCTTCCCCGGCGCCGAGATCGATCCGATGAAGGGATGGATCGAGATGATCCACCGCTACCTGGCGGGGACGCTCGGGCTGCTGATCCTGTCGCTTGCGCTGATCGCGTGGCGCAACCGGCTGCGCTCGGTGCCTGGCCAGCGGCTGCCGGGCAGCGATGCGCACTGGCTCGGCACCGGGCTGCTCCTGCTGCTGCTGGTGCAGGCGATGCTCGGCAAGTTCACGGTCACGCTGCTGCTCAAGCCAGGCATCGTCACCCTGCACCTGCTCGGCGGGATGCTGATCCTGGCCGTACTGTTCCGCATGGCGATCGGCGAGTATGTCGATCGCAGCGGCGTCGCAGCCGATCGCGCTGCCCGGCTCGTTCCATGGGCGACGGCCGGCATCGCGCTGCTGATCGTCCAGATCGTTCTCGGGGGCTGGGTCAGCACCAACTACGCTGCGCTGACCTGCCTCGACTTCCCGACCTGCCACGGCACCTTCCTGCCGCCGATGGACTTCCAGCACGGCTTCCATGTGCTGCGCGAACTCGGCGAGGCACCCGATGGTTCACCGTTGTCCCATGAGTCGCTGAACGCGATCCAGTGGACCCATCGGGTCGGCGCGCTGGTGATCACCGCCTACCTCGGCCTGCTCGGCGTGGTCGCGTGGCGGATTCCCGGCGTATCGCTCGCGGCCACATCGATGCTGGTTCTGCTGGTGGCACAGGTCACGATCGGCATCCTGAACGTGGCGTGGCTGCTGCCACTCTGGCTCGCCACACTGCACAACTTCGGAGCGGCCCTGCTGCTTTGTTCCGTCGTGATGCTAAAATTCATGCTTGCGTGTCCGGTGGCTGCCGATGCACGTACCGCGCCGGCCTCGAAAGGCTCCACTCAGGCCTTGCACGCCTGACCCGAACGACCACTCAAAGACCGGGCCATCGCCGCGCCGGCCAGCCGCCCGGTGCGGCTGAAGCAGACGAGACCCGATTGATGTCCCAGACCCTCGCCCTGACCGGTGGCACCCTGCGCCAGTTCTATGAGCTGACGAAACCGCGCGTGGTGTCGCTGATCGTGTTCACGGCGGTGATCGGCATGTTCCTCGCGACCGCACCCGGTACCCTGCCGCCGTTGTCGCCGGTGGTGTTCGCCACGATCGGCATCGCGCTGGTGGCCGGTGCGGCAGCGGCGGTCAACTGCCTGATCGAGCAGAAGATCGACGCGGTGATGGCACGCACCCGCGGCCGTCCTCTGCCCAGCGGCAACGTCAATTCTTTGCAGACCCTCGTATTCGCAGGGCTGGTGGGCGGTGTCGGGCTCTTCGTGCTGCACAATCTCGTGAACACGCTCACAATGTGGCTGACGCTCGCCACCTTCGTCGGGTACGCGATCATCTACACCGTGGTGCTCAAGCCGCTGACCCCGCAGAACATCGTGATCGGGGGCGCGTCGGGTGCGATGCCGCCGGTGCTCGGCTGGGCAGCCATCACAGGCGAGGTGTCGCCGGCGGCGCTGGTGCTGTTCCTGATCATCTTCGCATGGACGCCGCCGCACTTCTGGGCACTCGCGCTCTACCGCAAGCACGAGTATGCGAAGGCAGGCATCCCCATGCTGCCGGTCACCCATGGCGACCGTTTCACCCAGCTGTCGGTGCTGCTCTACACGGTCATCCTGTTTGCCTGCTCGCTTCTGCCCTTCGCCATCCGGATGAGCGGCTGGCTGTACGTGGTATCCGCGGTCATCCTCGGTGGCGTGTTCCTCTGGTATGCATGGCGGCTTTACACGAACTACAGCGACTGGCTCGCGCGGCGTACCTTCCGCTACTCGATCCTCTACCTGACGCTGATCTTCGCCGCACTGCTGCTCGACCACTACGCGCCCTGGAACTACTAGAACAGCGGGGCGTACCCGTACCGCAGCGAAGCGTGCAACGAGGAGAGAACGCGCCATGAGCCAGAAAGCGGGCAAGCCCGGGCGAACTGCCGAGCCGGTATCGGCGCTGATGCTGACCCTGGCGTCCTACATCGCGGCCACGCCACGACGGGCCCTGCCGGCCGAAGTGGTCGAGCGTGCGAAGCTGCACCTGCTCGACACGATCGCCGCGATGGTCTCGGGTGCACCGCTGCTGCCAGGCCGGCGCGCGATCGAGTACGTCACCGCGATGGGCGGCACGCCCGAGGCGACCATCCTCACCACCGGCACGCGCACCAGCGCGGTCAATGCCGCGCTGGCCAACGGCATGCTCGCCCACTCCGACGAGACCGACGACGCCTACTACCTCGCGCTGGTGCATCCGGGCTGCAGCATCGTGCCGGCTGCGCTGGCGATGGCGGAGCGGCAGACGTCGAGTGGACGTGAACTGCTGCGTGCGATCGTGCTCGGCTACGACGTCTGCGCACGCACATCGATGGCCCTGGGCATCGAACACTTCCGCAGCGCCGGGCATTCGACGCACAGTTTCGGCGGCACCTTCGGTTCGGCGGTGGCGGCCGGTGCGCTGGCCCGAATCGACGTGCGCCAGGCGCGGCACCTGCTGTCCTACGCGGCACAGCAGGCGAGCGGCCTGTCCTGCTGGGCGCGCGATGTCGAGCATGTCGAAAAGGCATTCGACTTCGGCGGCATGCCAGCGCGCAACGGCGTGACCGCGGCGACCATGGTCGCCTCCGGCTTCACCGGGGTAGAGGACGTGTTCAGTGGAGACCGCGGCTTCCTGCATGCATTCGAGCCGTTCATCCGGCCGCAGGAGTTCGTGAAGGGCCTGGGCACGCGCTACGACATCATGCAGACGGCGATCAAGCGCTGGCCCGTCGGCTATCCGATCCAGGCACCGCTCGATGCACTCTCGACGCTGGTCGACCGCCATGCGATCAAGGCGTCGGAGGTCGAGAAGGTACACATCACGGTCGACGAGCAGGGCGCACGCACGGTCAGCGGCCGGAAGATGTCCAACATCAACCTGCAGCACCTGGTCGGCATCATGCTGCTCGATGGGGACATCAGCTTCGAAGCCTCCCACGATCCGGCCCGTTCGCGCGACCGCGACGTGCTGGCGCTGAAGGAGAAGGTGCAACTGGTCGGCAGTGCCGAACTTTCGAAGACGAAGACCACGCAGGCGATCGTCGAAGTCACGCTGGCGCGGCCGCAGGGCAGGGCACGCAGCACTGTCGTGCGCCACCACACGCGCGCGGTACTGGGCAGCGCGACGCGTCCGATGGACCGCAGCGACCTGGAGCGCAAGTGCCGTCCGCTGCTCGAACCCGCGCTCGGTGCCCGCCGGGCGGCCGCCCTGATCGATGCGATCTGGACGATCGACCGGCTGCCCGATGTGCGCGCGCTGCGCAGGCTGCTCAGTCGGCCTTGATGCCCGCCTTGCGGACGACCTGCGCGATGCGCTGGGTCTCGCTGCGAATGATCGCCGCGAATTGCTGCGGCGTGTTGCCGACCGGTTCAGCACCTTCGCTGGCCAGCGCCGGCTTCAGTTCCGGGCTGTGCACCGCACGCACCGCTTCGGCGTTGAGCCGGTTGATGATGGCCGCTGGCGTCGCGGCCGGCGCCAGGAAGCCAGTCCACTGGACATGCTCATAGCCGGCCACGCCGCCCTCGACGATCGTCGGCACGTCGGGCAGCGCGAAGCTGCGCCGGGTCGTGGTGACGCCGAGTGCGCGCAGCTTGCCCGCGCGCACCTGCGGCAGCACCGACGGCAGCGTGGCGAACGAGACCTGCGCCTCGCCGGCGAGCAATGCATTCACCGAGGGTCCGCCGCCCTTGTACGGCACGTGCAGAAGGTCTGCGCCGGTGAGGTTCTTGAACAGTTCGGCCGACAGGTGGGTGCCAGTGCCGCTGCCGGCGGAACTGTAGGCGACCTGCCCGGGCCGGGCCTTCGCCAGCGCGAGCAGGTCGTGGATGTTCTTCACCGGCACGGCGATGTTGGCCACCAGCACGTTCGGGAAGGCCGACAGCTGGGTGATCGGCGCAAGGTCGCGCTGCGGATCGAACGACAGCTTCGCATGCATGTTCGGATTGATGGTGATCGACGAGGACACCACCAGCGTGGTGTACCCGTCGGGGCTGGCGCGTACCGCAAGTTCGGTGCCGACCAGGCTGCCGGCACCGGGCCGGTTGTCGATCAGCACCGCCTGGCCGAGGGCCTCGCCGAGGCGTGCCGCCAGCAGGCGGGCCATCGCGTCGGTGGAACCGCCGGGCGATTGCGGCACGATGATGCGTACCGCCTTCTGTGGCCATGCCAGCAGGCGGGCCTGCGGCTGCGGCTGTGCGCTGGCAGCCTGAGGCACTGCCGTGCAAGCCGCGACGCCCGCAAGCAACGCGCGCACGAGCCGGTCGTGTCCCATGCTGTCCTCCTCGCTTCGTTTTGTCGTTTTCACTAGGATAGACCCATGCGCTTCTTCAATCCACCGACCGAACTTGTCGCCGAGGTGTTCGCGACCATCCCCGCCCACCTCGGCAAGTCGGGCCAGCCGTCGACCTGGATCGAATCCAACCATCCGGGGTCGAAGCTTGGCTGCTTTCTGGAGGGCCCGGCGTTCGATCGCGCAGGCAACCTGTACGTGGTCGACATCCCGTTCGGGCGCATCTTCCGGATCACCCCTGACGCGCAGGTGAGCGTGGCGGCCGAGTACGACGGCTGGCCGAACGGCCTCGCGGTGCACCAGGACGGCCGCCTGTTCATCACCGACTACCGGCTCGGCGTGATGACCTGCGACCTGACCACTGGCAAGGTCGAGCCGTGGATCACCCATGCGCGCTCCGAAGGCTTCAAGGGCGTCAACGACCTCGTCTTCGCCAGCAACGGCGACCTCTACTTCACCGACCAGGGGCAGACGGGCGTACACGACCAGACCGGCCGCGTCTGGCGCGCTACGCCTGATCGCAAGCTCGAATGCCTGATCGACAACGGCCCGAGTCCGAACGGCATCGCTCTGTCACCCGACGAGTCGGCAGTGTACGTCGCGATGACGCGCACCAACTGCATGTGGCACCTGCCGCTGCGCGACGGCGTGCCCAGCAAGTGCGGCGTGTTCGGCTACCTGCCAGGCATGCACGGGCCGGACGGGCTGGCGGTGGACGCGAAGGGCAACCTCGCGGTTGGTCATGCGCGCGTAGGCATCGTCTGGCTGATGAGCCCGGCCGGCGAGTTCCTCTACGGCATCCGCGCACCCGACGGCGGCGGACGGCTGACCAACATGGCCTATGGCGGGCCGGACGGCCGGTATCTCTACGTCACCGATTCGTATCGCGG
>CANGXU010000130.1 GCA_947457885.1 Betaproteobacteria bacterium | reverse complement strand
GTGCCGCTCGCGCACAAGGACATGTACTACCGCGCCGGCAAGGTGGCGACCTGCGGCTCGCGCATCCGGCGCGACTGGGTGGCACCGGTCACCTCGACCGCGCTGGCGCGTCTCGAGGCCGCAGGTTCGATCAACCTCGGCACGCTGAACCTCGCCGAGTTCGCGTTCAGCCCGACCGGCCACAACGTTCATTTCGGCGACTGCTGCAACCCGTGGAACCCGGCGTACATCACCGGGGGCTCGTCCAGCGGCAGCGCGGCCGGCGTCGCCGCCGGCCTGTTCTACGGTGCACTCGGGTCGGACACCGGCGGCTCGATCCGGGTACCGGCGGCGCTGTGCGGCGTCAGCGGCATCAAGCCGACCTGGGGCCGGGTGAGCCGTGCCGGTGCGATGCCGCTGTCGCAGTCGCTCGACCATGTCGGGCCGCTCGCCCGCTCGATCGCCGACTGTGCGTGGCTGCTGCAGGCGATCGCCGGTGCCGATCCGGCCGACCCGACTGCGTCCGCACGGCCGGTACCCGACCTCGTCGGTGCGCTCGGCCAAGCGATCGCCGGCCTGCGCATCGGCCTGCCCGACGGCTATTTCGACCGCGATCTGGCGGCCCCGATCGCCGCCGCGCTGGAAGCGGCCGCCGCCGTGTTCGAAGCGCTGGGTGCGCGCGTCGTACGTGTGCCGATGCCGGCGCTCGACCCGGTGAATGCCGCCGGTACCGTGCTCATGTGGGCCGAGGCGGCCAGCGCGCACCAGGCGTGGCTGGCGGAGCGGCCGCAGGACTACGGCGCGCAGGTCCGTTCCCGCCTCGAACACGGCGCGGCTCTGGGCGCGCTGCAGTACCAGCAGGCCCTGAAGCAGCGCGGTCCCGCGCTCGACGACTTCTGCCGCCGGGTGTTCGACCGCTGTGACCTGCTGCTCGCGCCCACGCACGCGCAGCCGGTGCCGACCCGCGCGGACACCGACCTGGTCGATCGCCCGGAGGCGGCGGTGGTGCTGGGCGCATTGACCCGGCTCACCCGCCCGTTCAACTACCTCGGCCTGCCCACCGCCTCGCTGCCGGCCGGCTTCGACAGCCGCGGCATGCCGGTCGGGCTGCAACTGGTCGGGGCACCGTGGAGCGAAGCACTGCTGTGTACCGTGGGCGACGCATTCCAGCGCGAAACCGACTGGCACCTGCGCCGGCCGTGACCCGGCACCGCGCCTGCCGCATCCCGCATACCGTAACGCCAAGGAGCCACCGATGCCGATCACCGGCCTGCTGCATGTAGCGATCAAGACCGAGGACCTCGACGCCACGGTCGCCTTCTACACCCGGGTCATCGGGCTGCGCCTCGCGCCGCGCCCGGATTTCGGCTTCGCCGGCGCGTGGCTGGCCGTACCGACCCCGGTCGGCGAGGCGGTGATGCACATCTATGCCGGCGGGCCGGCACTGGGCAGCGAGGGCCGGGTGCTTCCCGAGACCGGCGCGATCGACCATGTGTCGCTGACCGCGGTGGGCTGGGAATCGTTCCGCGGGCGCTTCGCAAAGGCCAGCCTGCCCTGGCGCGAGTTCCTGATCCCGGGCACGACCTACTGGCAGCTGTTCGTCTACGACCCCAGCGGCGTGCAGCTCGAACTGACCTTCGATGCGCAGGGCGAAGGCATCCCGGCGCCCGAGGTGCCCGATGCGATGCGCTATCGCGCGGGCGAATCCTTCTTCGATCCGGCGCGCTATGCGGGGCTTGCGCAGCGCCTCGCGTCCGTGTTGCCATGACTTTCCGACCGATGCAGACATTCCAGAGCCTTCCAGCATGATCGAACGCGACTTCAGGGGCTATGGCACAACGCCGCCGGACATGCGCTGGCCGAACGGCGGCCGCTTCGCGGTGTCCTTCGTTCTCAACATCGAGGAGGGCGCTGAACTCAACATCGGCGACGGCGACGACCGCAACGAGGCGCGGCATGAAGTGCGTCAGGAGGTCGTCGGCGTGCCCGACCTGTGTACCGCCTCGCACTACGAGTATTCGACCCGTGTCGCCTACTGGCGGGTGATGCAGGAGTTCGAGCGGGCGGGTCTCCCGGTCACCTTCAACGTCTGCACCCGTGCGCTCGAACGCTCGCCGTGGATCGCCGAGGACGGCGTGCGGCGCGGCGTCGAGTTCATGTGCCACAGCTACCGTTGGGAGTCCCACTACGCGATGACGCCCGACGAGGAACTGGTGGCCATCCGCAAGGGCGCCGAGGGCATCCATCGCCTGACCGGGGAGCGGCCGCTGGGCTGGCACACCCGGTCTTCGGCGTCGGTCAACACCCGCCGGCTGGTCGCGCAGGAAGGCTTCCTGTACGACAACGATGCCTACAACGACGACCTGCCGTACTACGTGCCGGTGAACGGAAAGCCGCACCTGGTGCTGCCGTACTGCTTCGACACCAACGACATGCGCTTCCACGACAGCTATGCGTTCGTGCGCGGCAGCGATTTTGCCGACTACACCATCGACGCATTCGACTGGCTCGCCGCCGAGTCGGTGCATGCGCCGAAAATGCTGTCGATCGGGCTGCATATCCGGATCATCGGTCGTGCAGGCCGCATGGCCGGGCTGCGTGCGCTGCTCGACCATGTGAAGAATGCCCCCGGCGTCTGGTGCGCCCAGCGCCGGGATATCGCACGCCACTGGCTCGAGGCGGTACCTCCCGAATGAAACTGCTCGTCATCAACGGCAACATGACGCAGGCGATCACCGATGTCTGCGCGAACGCGGCGCGCGAAGTCGCCTCGCCCGGCACGGAAGTGGTCAGCGCCACCGGCACCTTCGGTCCACAGGTGATCGGCAGCCGCAGCGAGAACGCGCTGGCCCAGCACGGCATGCTCGAGCTGGCCGCGAAACACGCGCCGGGGTGCGACGCGGTGGTGATCGCCGTGTCGATGGACACCGGGCTGCCGGCGCTGCGCGAACTGCTGTCGATCCCGGTGGTCGGCATGACCGAGGCGGGGGCGCTGATGGCCTGCACGGTAGGCGCAAGGTTCGCGGTGGTCACCTTTGGCCGGCGGCATATCCCGACCTATGGTGAACTGATCGACAGCTACGGCCTCGGTTCCCGCTGCGTCGGCGTGGAAGCGATCGACGCCGGCCCGAGTGCGGCGCTCGCCGACCCCCGCGGCGCGGTACAGGCGCTCGCTGGCCTCGCCACGAAGGCGATCGAGGAGCGGGGCGCCGAGGTCATCCTGATGGCGGGCGCTGTCGCCGCCGGATGGCAGCGCGACCTGCAGGCCCTGTTGCCGGTGCCCGTGGTCGAGGGAGTCCGCTGCGCAACCCTGATGGCCGAATCACTGGTGCGGATGAAGATGCCCAAGCCGACAGTCGGCAGCTATTCCTCCCCGGGTATCCGGGCGGTGGGCGGCGTGGATCCCGCGCTGGTTGCACTGTTCGGTGGCACGGCCAGGGGCTGATCTGCAGTCCACCGGCTTGGGTGCACCATCTCGGCGCGTGCGCCCCGTGATGGTGCGGTTTGGCGGTCGGGCATCGGACGAAAATCGTGCGGGCAGCCGCGCGCGGCTGCATGCGCGCCTGTATCGACGCTGATGCATCGATCGGGAACGCTCCTTGCTGAAGGGTGCGCCCATCCCGGCGATCCGATCGCCGTCCGTCACCCGAATCGTTCCCAGGAGATACAGCCCATGCGTTTTGCCAGCAAGTCGTTGATGGTCGCGCTGTCGTGCGCGCTCGCCGCACCGGTGTTGGCGCAGGGCAAGTGGCCCGAGCGTCCGATCCGGGTGATCAACCCGTTCACCCCGGGCGGCACGTCCGACCTGCTGATGCGACTTAGCACCGAGCGCGTCGAGAAGGCGCTCGGCACGCAGTTGATCATCGAGAGCCGGCCGGGTGCGGGCGGATCGATCGGCAGTGCCGTGGTTGCCCAGGCACCGGCGGACGGCTACACGCTGCTGGTGACCACGACCGGTCCAGCCGCGATCGCACAGGTGCTGTTCGAGAAGCCTCCCTACGACGTTGCGAAGGACTTCACCTACCTCTACATGTTCGGCGGTGCGCCGATCCTGGTCGCCGTGAGCGCCAAGTCTCCGATCAAGACCATCCAGGATTTCGTCGCTGCCGCGAAGAAGTCGCCGCAGACCTTCGCCAACAGCGGTACCGGCAGCGTCGGGCATCTCACGGGAGCACTGTTCGCCGGCGAAGCGGGCGTCAGGCTTACCCATGTGCCGTTCAAGGGAGCACCGGAGGCACAGGCGAGCATCGTGTCGGGCGAAGTGGCTTCGCTCTGGAACACGCTCGGTGCGCACGTCGGCGGGTTGAAGGGAGGGGAGATCCGCGGCATCGCGGTCACCTCGCACGACCGCGCGCCGCAGTTCCCGGAAATCCCCACGCTGCGTGAACTGGGCTTCCCGGACGTGGTGGTCACCAACTGGTTTCTGATGGCCGGCCCGGCAAACCTGCCGCAGGACATCGTGCTGCGGGTCAACGCTGCGTTCACCGAGGCTGGCAAGGATCCGAAGGCAGCCGCTGGCATCGCCGCGCTGGGCGTGCAGCCGATCCCCGGGCTCAACCTGAAGAACTACACCGACTTCATCCGCAAGGAAGTGGGGGTCTGGGGCAAGGTGATGAAGGAACACGGCATCAAGCGGCAGTAGTCGTGCAGTCCCCTGCCACCTCTGCTAGGCGTGCCGGGCAGGGCCTCGGCGCGGGCCTGATGTTCATCTGCTTCGGCGCCCTCGGCCTGTGGTTCGGTCGGGGTCTCGCCGCCGGCAGCGCGCAGGAGATGGGCCCGGGCTATGCGCCGGCACTGGTGTGCTGGGGCATGGTGCTGATCGGTGTCGCCGTGCTGGTGCGCTCGGTACTTCGCGGGACGGACCCGATCGACGCGGTATCGCCTCGCGCGGTGCTGGGCATCGTCGCTGCACTGGGCGTGTTCGCCGCCACGATCGGCACCCTCGGGCTGGTCCTGGCGTCGATGCTCACCGTGGCGGTTGCCTGCCTGATCGAACCGAAGCTGCGCTGGAAGGAGGTTGCGCTGCTGTCCGTCGGCCTGTCAGCCGCCGCGCTGGCGCTGTTCGTGTTCGTGCTGCGCATCCCGTTCCGCATCTGGCCGATCTGAATGGACCTGATCGACAATCTCTGGCTCGGGTTCACCGTCGCGGTCAGCTGGGTGAATCTGCTGTTCTGCCTGATCGGGGTGCTCGTGGGTACCCTGATCGGCGTGCTGCCAGGCCTGGGCCCGGTGACCACGATCGCGATGCTGCTGCCGATCACCTACTACCTGGAACCGGTGACCGCGCTGATCATGCTGGCGGGCATCTTCTACGGGTCGCAGTACGGCGGCTCGACCACGTCGATCCTGCTGAACATGCCGGGGGAGGCGTCCTCGGTAGTGACCTGCCTCGATGGTCACCAGATGGCCCGCAACGGCCGGGCCGGTGCGGCGCTGGCTGTCTCGGCGATCGGGTCGTTCATCGGCGGCACGGTCGCGACCCTGATCGTCGCCGGCGCAGCGATCTACATCGCCGACTTCGTAAAGACCTTCACCTCGGTCGAGTACTTCTCGCTGATGGTGTTCGGGCTGGTTGCCGCGGTGGTGCTGGCGAGCGGATCGGTGCTCAATGCGATCGGCATGGTGCTGCTGGGGCTGTTCCTCGGCATGGTCGGCACCGATCTGAGCACAGGTGCCCAGCGCTACGTGTTCGGCGTGCCGATGCTTGCCGATGGCATCGACTTCGTGATCCTGGCCACTGGCATGTTCGGGGTGGCCGAGGTGCTGGCCAACCTCGAGCGGCGCATCCGGTCCGGGCAGCCCACCGCGATCAGGAATGTCGGGCGCGCCGGGCTTACCCGGGCCGAGTGGCGTCAGTCGGCGCCGGCCATCTGGCGCGGCACGCTGATCGGCTCGGCGCTCGGCGTGCTGCCGGGCAGCGGCGGCATGCTGAGCGCGTTCGCGTCCTACACGCTGGAGAAGAAGGTGGCGAAGGATCCGTCGCGCTTCGGCAAGGGCGCGATCGAAGGCGTCGCCGGGCCGGAGAGTGCCAACAACGCCGGCTCGCAGACGGCATTCATCCCGCTGCTGACGATGGGCCTGCCGTCCAATGCCACCATGGCAATGATGGCCGGGGCGATGATGATCCACGGCATCGTACCCAGTTCCAAGGTGGTGACCGACCAGCCTGAACTGTTCTGGGGACTGATCGCGAGCATGTGGATCGGCAACGTCCTGCTGCTGATCATCAACCTGCCGCTGATCGGCATCTGGATCCGCATCCTCGAGGTACCCTATCGGCTTCTCTACCCGACGGTACTCCTGCTTTGCTGCATCGGCGTCTACTCCCTCACGAACTCGCCGCAGTCGATCCTGTTCATGCTGGGCTTCGGCGTGATGGGATGGATGTTCCTGAAGTTCGGCTGCGAACCGGCACCCCTGGTGCTAGGGTTCGTGCTCGGCAGCCGGGTGGAAGAGAACCTGCGCCGGGCTATGCTGGTGTCCGGGGGAGACCCCTGGGTGTTCCTGCAGAGACCGATCAGCGTGGTATTCCTCGTGTGTGCGGGGTTGCTCCTGCTGCTGGTCGTGCTGCCCTCGTTCAGCCGCAGCCGTGCGGCGCTGAAGGAGGCATGAGGCTTGCTGTCGGCGCGGCGATCCTCGGTCTGCTGGTCGCCACCGCACCCGCCGCGCACGCCCAGCAGGCGCGGCCAGCGCCATCGGGGCGAGCACTCCAGGTGAGCTTGCACCTGCACTGCTTCTCGGGCGTGCCCGAGGCCGAGCGTACCCGGTTCGATTACTGGAATACGGGGATTGCCCGCGGCAATCCCGATCCGGACTGCGTCTCGCGGCGCCCCCTGTTGCCGCCGGTGCCGCTGCGCTCGGTGACCCTTCAGCACGATTCCGAGTCGACGGTGGAAGTGCTGCGACTGGACGTGGCACCTTCGGACCAGGCGGCGATCCGGACGGCGCTGCTCGCGCACCAGCGCCAACTGGTAGCGGTGGCGGTGCAGGGGCGCATCGTCTCGGTCTTCTTCGTGGCCGGCACCACGACAGGCAACGGCATCCCGCTCCACATCTCGGACAAGGCCGCGGCGGCGGAACTCGCGAGCGACCTGAAGATACTGCTCGGCGGCGGCTGAGTACACTTCGGGTACGGCGAGGCGTGTGCGCGGCCTCGCGCCGGTGCACCGTGCCGTCCGGCACGACCCGCAGAGCGCCCAACGGAAGGTTGCCCACCCATGCTGCCGCAGACCCTGAACCCCGCACCCATCGAGGGGACGATGCCGGATCCGTCGCTGGTCACGCTGACGCACGTCGTGTACGGGCTGCACGCGATGTCGCTGGTGATCGGCGCCATCGGCGCGGCCACCATCATCGGCGCCTTCCTGTTCGGCTGGCCGTCGATCATCGCGGTGGTCATCAACTACGTGAAGCGCAGCGACGTCGCCGGGACCTGGCTCGAGTCGCATTTCCGCTGGCAGATACGCACCTTCTGGTACGCGCTGCTGTGGGCGTTGCTGGTCGTGATGGTTTCGCTGCCGCTCACTCTCGTTCTGATCGGCTTCGCCACCTGGGCGCTGGGCCTGTTCGCCCTGGGCATCTGGGCGACCTATCGCATCGTGCGCGGATGGCTTGCGCTGAACGACCGCAGGCCGCTGCAGCCCTGATCGCTTTTCGACCCTCATGCAACGCACTTATGCAACCGGGTTGCCTTTGTGGATCGACTTTCCTATAATCGCCACCCAGTTGCATGATGCGCGAATCCTTCGTGCACGTCTGCCACGTGAGGGGCTATGGTGAAGAGAGCGATCGGCGCATTCACTGCGCTGCTGATGGCTGTGTCTGCAGGGCAGGCCTGTGCCCACGGCGTATGGATGGCGCAGCGCTCGGGCGAGATGGCGGTCGTGTACGGCCATGGCGCCGAAGACCTGGACATGATCCGGCGCTTCGAGCGTATTAGCGAGGTGTCTGCGTTCGACGCCTCGGGTGCGCCTGTCAAGTCGGGTTTGCGCAAGACCGACCATCTCGTGCTGTTCGACCTCGCTTCGAAGCCGTCCGTGCTTGCCCTGGTGCTCGACAACGGTTTCTGGAGCCGGCAGGCGGACGGCAAGTGGGTGAACAAGGGCCGTGACGAGGTGCCCGATGCGAAGGAAAGCGGTCGCTACATCAAGTACGCGGTGCGTCTGACCGGACCCATGAAGTCGCCGCTCGGGCCCATCCCGGGACAGGTGCTGCAGGTGGTGCCTGTCAAGCCGACACTGCCTCACCACCTGAATGAGCAGATGACCGTGCGCGTGCTGTTCAACGGCAGGCCGGTCGCGGGCGCGCGAGTGATCCGTGACTACGTGAACGACCCGGATGCGAAGCCCGCGATCACCGGCAAGGACGGGCTGTTCACCTTCCGCGTGCGCAACCAGGGCCTCAATGTCATCGCCGCGAGCTACGACGCGCCGCCCGAGGACCCTGCAAAGGGCACGAAGAACGGGCTGCACGCCACGCTCTCATTCGCGCTGGAGCACGGACCGGAGTAGCCGTCCGGCGCGACCACTCGATACCGGGGCGGCCAGGGCTGGCCCCCCCGGGCGCCATACCTGTCGAAGCCATGCCCCATCCACTGTCGCCTGTTGCGGCAGGGGACGGGGATCTGCTTGCCGTCATTCCTGGGAGACCGTACCTGTGACACATTCGACTCGCTCATCGCTTCGCCCCACCGTGCTCGCGCTGGCGCTGACCGGCGTGTGGGCCGCGCCTGCCTTCGCACAGTCGCCAGCGCAGCCTGCTACTGGATCCGCGCCTCCAGCGGCGGCCGCATCTTCCCTCGCGAAGGAACTCCCTGCGATCGAGGTCGTGGGCCGCCGGCAGTCGGGGACTTACCATGCCGAGGAAGCCAGCGGTGCGCGCACCGACTTGCCGCTGCGCGAACTGCCGCAGGCGGTGCGCGTGATGTCGCGCCAGACGCTCGATGACCTCGGCGCCACGCGCATCGACGACACCCTCGATTTCGTCGGCGGCGTGTCGCGCCAGAACAGTTTCGGGGGACTCTGGGACAATATTGCCATTCGCGGGATGGCTGGCCACGTGGACAACGGCATGCCGCTCCTGCTCAACGGGTTCTCCAGCAACCGTGGCTTCAACGCGCCGCGCGATACGGCCAATGTCGAGCGCATCGAGTTCCTGAAGGGACCGGCCGCTTCGCTGTACGGCACCAGCGAACCCGGCGGCACCCTGAATATCGTGACCAAGCGTCCGCTCTGGAAGCCCGCACATTCGATCGAAGGCTATGTCGGCAGCTACGATTTCTACCGCACGGCGCTCGATTCGACCGGGCCGCTGGGCGAGAGCGTCGCCTATCGCCTGAACGTCGCGCTGGAGGACAGGGACAGCTTTCGCGACTATGTGCAGACACGGCGCTGGCTGGTCGCGCCAGCCTTCACCTGGAAAGTCTCGGCAAGTACCCGCGTCGATTACAACGGCGAAATCCTGCGCCACCGCGCGCCGCTCGATCGGGGCGTTGTGGCGGTCAACAACCGCCTCGGCGCGGTGCCGCGCCATCGCTTCCTCGGCGAGCCGATCGATGGGGACGTGCGGGTCGAGAACGACAGCCACCAGGTCGTACTCGAACATGACATCAACGCCGAGTGGTCGACTCGCTTCGCATTTGCCTACAAGAAAGGGACTCTGCGCGGCTTCTCGACCGAGGCACGGGACAGGCTGGAGCCAGATCTGGAGACCCTGCGCCGGCAGCGCCGCTTCCGCGACTATTCCTCCGAGGATGTCTCGCTGCAGGGCGAACTGATCGGACGCTTCCTTGCTGGCGGCGTGCAGCATGAGTTGCTGGCCGGCGTCGCGACCTACCGGTTCGACATGGACCAACTGGTGCTCCGGGTGAACCCGACCGCCGCATCGCCCTATGCGATAAACGTGTTCAACCCGGTGTACGGGCAGGCGCAACCCGGGTTGCTACCCTTCACGAACACGCGCGAAGAGCAGACCAGTCTCGCGTTTTACGTGCAGGACACGATTTCCATCGGCCAGCACTGGCGGCTGCTGGCTGGCCTGCGGGTGGACAGCTACGAACAGTCGCTGCAGAACCGGCGCACCAATCTGCGCACCGACCAGAGCCCGGGTGCCACCTCGCCACGCATCGGTCTGAGCTACCTGCCGAACAGCCAGTGGACGCTCTTCGCCAACGCCGGCAAGTCCTTCCGACCGAATACAGGTGCCAGCGCGGCAGGTACGGCGTTCGATCCGGAATCGGGAACTGCGTTCGAGACTGGCACGAAGTGGGAGAACGCGAGCCGTTCGCTCGGTGCGACGCTGTCGTTCTACGATATCCGCAAGAAGAACGTGCTTACCGGCGATCCGGCGAACGCCGGGTTTTCCGTCGCTGCCGGCGAAGTGCGCAGCCGCGGCATGGATTTCGACATGACCGGCATGCTCAGCCGCTCGTGGCGCGTCAACGCAAGCTTCTCGTACATCGATGCAGAAGTGTCCAGCGACAACACGCTCGAGGTTGGTTCGAGACTGCTCAACATCCCGAAGATCAACGGCAGCATCCTGCTGGTCCGCGAAGGGCTGGTGGGCGACAGCGGGCGCTATGGCATTGGCGGCGGTGTCACCTATTCGAGCGTGCGGCTCGGCCAGTCGCGCACTGCGGCCGACGCCGTGGCAGGCAGACCCGAGTTCGACCTGCCGGCCTATGCGCTGGCCAAGATCGTCGCCTACTGGCGCGTGACCCCGACGCTGCGTCTGTCGCTCGATATCGACAACGTGTTCGACCGCACCTACTACACGAACTCGTTCCAGAGCACCTGGGTGTCACCCGGCACGCCGCGCACGTTCACGCTGGGCATGCAGGCGAAGTTCTGAGAACGACGCCATCGCGGTGTCGCGTGCAGACGGATGAACGATCAGGACGCTGCCATACCTGACTCTGCGAGGATTCCGGACCGGTCGCTTTGTGGATGGAAATCGCTGAGACCGTGCGTTGCGCCCCGCGCCCATACAGGTAAGTACGATGGACCTGGTGGGCGGTACTGGGATCGAACCAGTGACCCCTGCCGTGTGAAGGCAGTGCTCTACCGCTGAGCTAACCGCCC
>CANGXU010000129.1 GCA_947457885.1 Betaproteobacteria bacterium | reverse complement strand
CTCGCGGTAGACGATGTCGTGTTCCTCGACGATCGACACGCCGGCGGCGGTCGAGATCGTATGGCGCACGGTGACGAACACCAGCGTGCCGGTGCGTCCGCTCTTTGGTTCGACCGACACGATCTCGGACAGGCGTGCGGCGCGGTCGCCGACCCGCAGCGGCTGGCGCCATTCGATGCGGCCGCCGGCCCACATCCGCCGCGGGAGCGGCACCGGCGGCAGGAAGTCGCCGCGTTCCGGATGCCCGTCGCGGGCGATCTGCGAGGCTGGGCGGGCCTCCAGGAAGTACAGCCAGTGCCACGCCGGCGGCAGTTCGTCGCCGGGCGCCGGTGAACCGGCCTCCCGGTCGAGCGTTGCATGCATCGCCCGCACTGGCCATTCGGTGATCGTGTCGTGCTCCTCGCGGCGGCGCCTGACCCAGTCGCGGAAGCCTTCGAATGCAGTATCGGCCATCGTCGATCTCTCCTATCCTGCGGTGAGGCCGTGCGCCTCGTAGACCGGGGCGGCGGCGGCCGAGGTGAGGAAGGCGATCAGCGCCGCACCGCCCTCCGGGTTCGCACAGCCGGCGAACAGCCCGGCCGAGTTTCCGAAGATCTTCTGTACGCCCGTGGGCAGCGGCCCGACCAGGTCGACGCCCGGCACTGCACGCAGTTCCGAGATCTGCTGGATGCCGATCTGCGCACCGCCGGCTACCAGCACTTCCCCGATCAGCCCGCCCGGGCGCGTGCGCGTCTTCGGCCGCACCTGCTCGCCGAGGCCCAGGGTGTCGATCAGGCCGGAGAAGTACATGCCGCTGGCCCCCTCGGTGGTGTGCGCGATCGACCCCGCGTCGAGCAGCATCTGGCGGAACGCATCCACCGTGTCGATCTTTGGATGCGGTGTGCCGGACTTCACGCCGACGCCGACGCCGGAACTTGCGACCGCACGCACGCTGGCGCCGTCGATCACGCCCTGCGCGACCAAGTCCTGCAAGGTCGGCGTGCCGAGCAGCGCAACGTCCGCCGCTTCACCGGCTGCGATCCGCCGCAGCAGTGCCTTGGCAGCATCGAACACCACCTCGACCGGCTCGCCGCCGGAGGCCTGGAAGGACGGCAGCAGCGCCTCGGTGACGCCGCGCACGCTGTTGCTGGCAAATACACGAATGGCCATCATGGCCTCCTCTGGGTCGGCTGGCGTGGAATCGGGCTTCGGGTCAGGGTTCGAACGAGATCGCACGCACGGCCTGCCTGCCTTCGATGCGGGCCAGGTAGGTCGCCTTGCTGGAATCGAGGTCGAGCGGGTAGAAGCCCGATCGGCCAGCGCCCGGGCGCATCACCGACAGGAACGCAGTACCGGTCAGGTCGGCGATGTCGAACGCTGCGTGCTGGATCGGACCGACGCCGGTCGCGCCCATGGTGAACAGCCGGCCGGTGTCCGGCGAGATCGGCGTGGCCGCGGTATCGCGGCTGCCCTGCATCACCAGCGTGCCCAGCGCCGCATCGATCGCGTAGTTGGTCGTGATCGTCTCGTTCTTCTTGTTGCAGGTGAAGGCTGCCGCGATCACCGTCGGCTGCGTGCCAGCATGGATGTCCGACTTGTCGCAGGCGAGCGGTGCGTCGATCTGCAGGCCCTGGGCCTCCGGGTTCGGATCGACCACGGCACCGGTATCCGGATGCAGCCGAAGGTTCTGCCCGGTGTCGCTGACCACGCGGATGCGGGCCACGCGGGAGTCGATGCCCAGTATCTCCTCGCCAGGACGAAGGCCGGACAGCGTCACCGAGGACAGCAGGCGCCCGGGTTGCCCGACGTTGAAGCTGATCAGCCGGTTACCGGTGGTCACCGCGAAGAAGGTCTCCGTGCGCGCCGCTTGCGGCGGGTCGGGCGGATCGCGATCGAACAGGCCGGCACAGCCGGCGAGCATGCCCGCGCCAGCCAGCATCAGCGCATGCCGGCCTGCGCGGGCGAGGTGCTGCCGGATTCCTTCGGGGATCATCATGTTCCGGGTTTCCGCTTGCGGGGAAGGTGCCCGGCCATCGGCGCGGCAGGAGCCGCACGGCGCTTGGACACCCGCGGAGTCTACGTCAGTGCCGTCACATCGGTTTCGCGCCGGACTGCTTGACGACCTTGGCCCAGCGCGCGACCTCGTTGCGGATGAACGTGCCGAACTCGCCCGGCGTGGAACCGATGGCCCGGATGTCGAGGTTGTCGAAGCGCTCGCGTACCTCGGGCAGCTTCATCGCCTTCACCGCCTCCGCATGCAGGCGGTTGACGATGTCCTTGGGCGTCGCGGACGGCACCAGCAGTCCGTACCAGGTGGTTGCTTCGAGTTCCCGGTAGCCGGCCTCGAGTACGGTGGGTACCTCCGGCGACATCGTCGAGCGCTGCGGGCTGCTGACCACCTGGCCGCGCAGGCGGCCCGACTTCACCTGCTGCGAGGCGACCACGGTGGTGACCGCGCCGAGCGCGATCTCGCCGCCCAGCACCGCCGTGGCCACCTGCGGCGTACCCTTGTAGACGATGTGGGTCATCTTCGTGCCGGTGAGGTCCATCAGCATCTCGATCCAGAGGTAGGAACCGGCGCCGGCCGATCCGACATTGAGCTGGCCCGGCCGCGCGCGCGCGAAGGCGACCAGTTCCTTGAACGACTTCACCGGCAGCGACGGATGGGTCACCAGGAAGTACGAGCCCGAGCCGATCAGCGACACCGGGGCGAAGTCGCGCAGCAGGTCGTAGCCGAGCTTGTCGTAGAGCGAGGCGCTGGTCGCATGCGACACGTTCGCCAGGAACAGCGTGAAGCCGTCCGCCGGGGCCCTCGCCGCGATCTCGGCACCGAGGTTGCCGCCGGCGCCGGGGCGGTTGTCCACAACGATGGTCGTGCCGAGCGCGGTGGACATCGGGTTGGCGATGATCCGGCCCACGGCATCGTTGGCTGCGCCGGGCGCAAACGGGATGACCATGCGTATCGGGGCATTCGGCCAGGCCGGCTGTGCCCGCGCGAGGGACGGCAGCAGCAGGCATGCGGCCAGGCAGCAGGCCGCCGCGGCCAGCACCGCGGGCGGCAGGAAACCGTTGCCATGCACGGCGCCCAGGGCCCGTGCGGTGGACTGGGAGCGGGGTGACAGCAGTTGCACTTGCGCCATGGCGTTCACCGGAAGTTGCGGGAGGGGATGGGGCCGGAAAGGCGGGGCGGACTCATTCGGCCTTCGCGCCGGACTGGCGCACGATCTTCGCCCAGCGCGCGATGTCCTCGCGGATGAACGCCCCGAAGGCATCGGGCGCGGATCCGACCGGACGCACGTCCATCGAGTCGAACCGGGTCCGTACGTCCGGCAGCTTCAGCGCGCTCACCGCTTCCGCATTCAGCCTGTTGACCGTGTCGCGCGGCGTGGCAGCCGGCACCAGCAGGCCATACCAGACGTTGGCGTCCAGCCCGCCGAAGCCTGCCTCGCGCACTGTTGCCGTGTCAGGTGCCATCACCGAGCGCTGGGTGCTGGAGACGGCGATGCCGCGCAGCCGGCCTGCCTTCACCTGCGGCAGCGCCACCACGGTCGCCACCGCCCCGGCGGAGATCTCGCCGCTGAGCACTGCGCCGGCCACCTGCGGTGTCCCCTTGTAGACGACATGGGTCATCTTCGTGCCGGTGAGCGATTGCATCAGTTCGACCCACAGGTAGCTGCCGGCACCGGCCGACCCGATGTTCAGGGAGGTCGGGCGCGACCGGGCGAGCTCGACCAGGTCCTTCAGCGATTTCACCGGCAGCGAGGGATGGACCACGAGGAAATAGGCTCCGGAGCCGATCAGGGTGACTGGCGCGAAGTCGCGCACGAAGTCGTAGTTGAGCTTGTCGTACAGGGAGACGCTGGTCGCATGCGAGATGTTCGCCAGCAGCAGGGTCTGTCCGTCGGGTTGCGCGCGCGCCGCGAGTTCGGCGCCGAGGTTCGCGCCAGCGCCCGGGCGGTTGTCCACCACGAACGGCACGCCGAGCGCTGCCGCGAGCGGGGCGGCCATCACCCGGCCGACGGTGTCGGTCGTGCTGCCGGCCGCGAACGGCACGATGATCCGAACCGGCCCCGACGGCCACGACTGGGTGCGTGCCGGAGGGGCGGCGAGCAGCAGCAGGGCGGCTGCCGCCGCGGCGATCCGGGCGGTCATGGGCGGCTTCAGTCGATCGTGCTGGCGCGGCGTACGCTGGCGATCAGCGAACTGCGCATCAGGAAGGCCTTCTGCTTCACCGGGTCGGACTCGGTCGCGCGCAGTTCGTCGAGCCGGCGCTGGCGGGCGGCGGGATCCTTCTCTTCCAGGCGTTTCTTGTTGTTGATGGTCTGTTCCTGGATGAACTCGGCGTTGAGCGTGCGCCGGCGCCGCTGGTAGCGGTCGAGGCGTTCCTCGCCGGCACCGGCGCGGGCGGCTTCGAGCGTGTCGACCAGTTCCATCGCGTCATGGATGCCGCAGTTGAGCCCGAGCCCGCCGATCGGATTGTTGAGGTGCGAGGCATCTCCGGCGAGGTAGATACGGCCGACACGGAACTTCGCGGCAATCCGCTGGTGCACGTTGTAGATCTTGCGGTGCACGACGTCGTCGAGGGTGCAGCTGCGGTCGAGGCCCTGCATCCTGCCGATGACCGAAGCATCGGCCAGTGCCTGCTCGTCGCTTTCCGACTCGCGCGTGGGCATCACCGCGCGCCAGCGTCCCTTCATGTCGTCGCCGGCGACCTTGAAGATCATCGCCCACTCCTCGGAGCCGGCCAGGTAGTTGCGATAGCAGCAGCCGAGCGATCGCTCGAAGTCGTGCACCGTGGTCAGTACCGTGAAGCGCTCGGGGAAGGTGAAGCCCTCGAACGGGATGTCGAGCTGCTTGCGGATCGTGCTGCGGCCCCCGTCGGCGGCGACCAGCCAGTCGCAGTCGATCTTCGACAGCTCGCCGTCACGGCGCACCGTGACCGTGACCTTGCGCTCGTCCTGAACCGCGTCGACCACCTCGGTGCCCAGTTCGGCGCTGCAGCCGGGGAAGGCGCGGATCTTCGGCAGCAGCATCTGCACCAGCTTGTGCTGCTCGGTCTGCACCGCGAACGGGAACTTCGTCTCGTCGCGGAGGACTTCATGGTCGAACTGCGCGACCCGGGTCTGCGTGTCGCGGTCCCAGAACTGGAAGTAGCGGCAGACCAGTCCCTTGTCGATGAACTCGTCGACGAAGCCGAGGCGGTCGATGTATTCGAGCGTCGACGGGTGGGTGGTCGCCGCGCGCGGGTTGTCGTCGATCTCGCTGGCAGCCTCGATCAGGGTGACGCGGAAGCCGCGCTGCGCGCAGGCGAGTGCCGCCACCACGCCGGTCGGGCCACCGCCCGAGATCACCACATGTCTTTCGCTCGTCGCTGCCATCAGTGCGCTTCGCCGGAGAAGTTCTGCATGATGGTGCTCTTCGCCACGCGCACGCTCTTCATCGGCGCAGGCGTGTTCCGGCTGCGTCCGACGAAGCGCGGAATGCCGTCGGTCACGACCGCGCCTACCGCGGCGATATCGCCGTTGCGCAGGGCGTCCAGGGCGTTGTTCTTCGTCCCGCCGACACAGGCGTCCAGGATGACCACGTCCGCATCCTTGCCGGCGCGCAGGAAGCCGTTGTTCAACCGGTAGATGGTCGCGTTGTTGCCGGTGGCAGCGGCGATCGCCCACTCCACCGGCATTCGGGTGAGGCTCGCCAGGTGGGTGATCGTGTACATCATGCCCAGCGGCATGATGCCCGAGCCGGTCGGTGTGTCCGTGGCAATCAGGAAACGATCGAACTGATCGGCTTCGCGCGCCATGTCACCGAGCATCAGCAGGGTTCGCAGGTTGCCGGCGGTGCAGACCTGCATCGCGATCGTGCTCTCGTGCAGGATGCGCGGGAAGTCGGTGTCGGGCATCGCCACCGGGCCGCCGTTGATGTGGAAGGACACATCGGGCTGCATCGCCAGCAGGTGGTCGGCCCAGATGCCGGACGAGCCCGGGATCGACGACCCGCCGGTGTGGACCGTCGTGATCATGCCGTGCTTCTTCGCCCAGCCGATCATCGGCACGTAGTCGAATGGCGTCTTCACCGCGCCGAAGCCGGCCTTGGCGAGCCACAGGCCCTTGGATGCAACCTCGGCGAAGTCGGCTTCGACCAGTCCCGGCTCGAGGATGATCGATCCGGCGTGGACCTTCATGCCGCCCGGGCGCAGGTGCTCGAAGCATTTCATCGCGGCAACCGCGAGCGCCTTGACGCCCTCCGGGTCTTTCGGACGCCCCGGCACGTGCACCTCCGAGGCACTGATCGCGGTGGTCGTGCCGCCGTGCACATAGCTTTCCAGGAAGCCGACCGTCTTCTGGCGCGGCGTGTAGTCGCCGAAGGTGTTGTGCACCTGCGAGTCGATCAGGCCCGGGATCGCGGTGGCGCCACCGGCATCGATCACCACGTCGCAGGCCTCGACCTTGTCGGCGGACACTGTACCGACCTCGACGATCTTCCCGTCGGCCATCAGGATGGTGTCGCCGCTGGCGATCGGGTCGCGCCAGTCGCCGGTGACGATCGTGGCCAGGTTGACGATGGCGGTCTTCATGGGATTCTCCGGGCTTCGAGGTGTGGGAGGTGCACGCCCGCGGGAAGGCGGGCAGGGTGGTGGATCAGGTGAGGCCGTCCTGGCCCTTTGCGTCGGACAGCTTCAGGCCGCCGACCCGGGCGTTGATCCGGCCGCGGTTGGCGACGCAGAAGATCACCGCGATCTCGTCGGGCATCGGCGCATCCGGGAGGTTCACCGACATGCCGTCGTAGTGCGAGCGCACGTACAGCGCATCCTTCGACGCGAGCGGCACGTCGATGGTCGTGCCGGGCGCGGCGCGCTTGGTATACGAGGAGATCCATGCCTTGCCGCCGCCCAGGGCCTGGCGCAGCGGTTCGGCAAATGCGGTGGTGAGCAGCGCATTGGCATGCTCCTGCTCGCCCAGCAGGCCGACGATGCCGGCCTTGCCGTAGCTCTGCGCGGTGTAGGGTGCCAGCGCGGCGACCGCCGCCTCGGCGAGCTGGTGGCCGAGCGCGACGCTGGCCTCGATCATCGGCTTCAGGTCTTCCACGTAGCCGCCGGCATGCGGGTTGGCCACGATCGCGATCGCCGCGACCTTGCGCAGCGGCGGGTCGCCGGCGCGCCCGGACTCCTCGTGCAGGGTGTCGACGATGGTGTAGGTGCGGCGCACGGTGAGCTTCATCTGGACCTCTTCGGTGGCGCGGTTGACACGGCGCGAGCGGCGAAAATAAGATTGTCAGACAATGCTTGTCAAGCAGCCCTTATCGATCCGGACGCCGCCATGCAAGGTTCCACCATCCTGTTCTCCGAGATGACGCCGCAGCCTGCATGGGAAGCGGAATTCAACGACTGGTACGACACCGAGCATATCCCGCTGCGCATGGCCTGCCCGGGTTTCGCGAGTGCCCAGCGCTACCGTGCCACTGCCAGCGCCAGCTACCTGGCCGTCTACGAAATGGGCAATGCAGGCGACCTCAGGACGCCCGAGTATTCGAAGGTGAAAGGGCAGCCGAGCGAGCAGACGCGCCGGATGCTGGGCGGCGTCGCCGGCTTCACCCGCTACATCTGCAACCAGGTCGGTGTGCTGCGTGGCCGGCAGGCCCCGCCCGACCCGTTTTCGGCACCGCTGCTTTTCGCGGTGTTCTTCGAGGTGCCGGTGGCGCGCCGCTCGGCATTCGGCGAGTGGTACGACCGCGATCACCTGCCGCGGCTGCTCGACTGCCCCGACTGGTGGATGGCGCGCCGCTTCGAGGTGGTCGATGGCGACCCGGGCCGCTGGACGCATCTCACCGTCCACTACCTGGGCGACCGTGCCGCACTCGAATCGCCGGAACGCGCCGCAGCGCGGGCGAGCGCCGCGCGGCTGGCGATGGCCGGCGAGCCGTGGTTCCGCCCCGAGTACGTCACCTTCTCGAAGCTCGGCGAACGCCAGCGCGGCGTGGCAGCCGGCGCGGCCCGGTGAGCGCGATGGCGTCGATGGACCCGATGGACATCAAGGTCGTACCGAAGACCGTCCTGCACCTGGCGGCGGAGAACCTGCGCCAGGCGATCTTCTCGGGCGCGTTCCAGCCCGGGGAGCGGCTGGTCGAGGCTGATCTCTGCCGGCGGCTCGATATCAGCCGTGCCTCACTGCGCGAGGCGCTGCGCATGCTGGCGGCCGAAAAGCTGATCACGCTGGTGCCCAATCGCGGCCCCTCGGTCGCCGCCATTTCATGGGCCGAGGCCGAGCAGATCTACGACGTGCGAGCGCTGCTCGAGGGCGAGGCTGCCTGCCGTGCCGCCACCCGGCTCGACACCCAGGGCCTGCACGCGATGCGCAGTGCGCTGGCCGAGTTCGAGCGGGCCGTGGTACGGCGCGATCCTGCGGGCCGGTTGGCCGCCACGACGCGCTTCTACGACGCGCTGCTCGGCGGTTGCGACAGCGCGGTGATCGCCGAACTCCTGCAGGGGCTGGTCGCACGCATCACGTTCCTGCGTGCGCGTTCGATGCAGCGAGCGGGCCGGGCGCGCGAGAGTGCTGCCGAATTACGTCGCCTGCTCGCGCGGCTGGAGGCGCGCGACGCCCCCGGGGCACGCGCCGCAGCGATCGAACATGTTCGCTGCGCCTGCGTCGCCGCGCGTGCGGCCTCCACCGGCGTCCTCGCTGCCTGATGCCGGGCGCGGCGCTGCGCCAGGAGGCCGCACCTGCACTGGCACGGGATTCGCTTTTCCGGACGTTACAGGCGTCCTGCCTGTACCCACTTCACGAAGGAGCACTGCCGATGCCCACGCCCGCTGCTGATCGAGACACCGGACCCTCAGGCTGCGGTCGGCGACCGTCCGGGCCAGGTTCCATGGAGGCGATGGGCGCCCGCCCGCGCGCTGGCGTGTTTGCCCTGGCCGCGGCGATCCTCGTCGGTCAGGCAGCCTCGGCATCTGCGCAGGAGTGGCCGCAGCGACCGTCGCGCATCATCGTTCCCTTCAGCGCTGGCGGCAACACCGACAGCATCTCGCGCATATCCGCCGACTGGCTGACCACGCGGCTCGGGCAGAACGTGCTGGTCGAGAACCGGCCCGGTGCCAGCGGCAGCATCGCCACCGAACTGGTGGCGCGTGCGCCGGCCGACGGCTACACGATGCTGATGGGTACCCCGACGCAGCTGGCGATCTACCCCGCGATGGCCAAGGTACCCTACGACCCGGCGCGCGACTTCGCGCCGATGTCGATCGTGGGCACCAATCCGTATGCGCTGGCAGTGCATCCCTCGTTGCCGGTCAAGACCCTGAAAGACCTGGTCGCGCTGGGCAGGAAGCGTCCGGGCGCCATGCCCTACGGATCGGCGGGGAACGGCGCCGGCACGCACCTCACGATGGCGATGTTCCTGTCGCGCGCGGGTATCGAGATGAACCATATCCCGTACAAGGGCGGCTCGGTCGCCATCGCCGAACTGGTGGGTGGTCAGGTCGTCGCCTACTTCGGCAATGTCGCGGAGATCGTCCCGCAGGCACGCGCCGGCCGCGTTCGGGCGCTCGCCGTCTCGGGGCTGACGCGATCGGCGCAGTTGCCTGAAATCCCGACGGTCGCCGAGCAGGGCTACCCCGGCTTCCATGCGTTCACCTGGAACGGCATTCTCGCCCCGGCGAAGACTCCGCCGGCGGTGGTCGCGCGCGTGGCGAAGGAGATTGCCGCCGCGGTGCGCGACCCCGGTGTGATCAAGCGGCTGGATGCGATCGGTGTCGAGCCCCTGGGCAACACGCCGGCGGAGTTCGCCAGGGTGCTCGACGAGTCGATAACGCTCTACGCGGACGTGGTACGCATTTCCGGCGCGAAGGCCGAGTGATCATGTTCGACACTGCACTGATCGGAGGGCACCTGGTCGATCCGGCGCAGGGGCTCGACGGCCGCCACGACATCGGCATCACCGGCGGGCGCATCTCGGCCATCCTGCCGTATGGCAGCGGCATGGCCGCGCGCGAGACGATCGACGTATCCGGTCGTCTCGTGATCCCGGGTATGGTCGATACCCACGCCCATGTGTTCCGGCATGTCACCGGCCGCTTCGGGCTGGACGCCGACCTCTGCGGCGTGCAATCGGGCGTGACCACGCTGATCGACCAGGGCGGGCCGTCCTGCATCACGCTGCCGGCCTTCCGCGAGAACGTCGTCAGGACCAGCCGCTCGCGCGTGTTCACCTACCTGTCGGCATACCTCGTCGGCGGCCTGGAGGGACACTACTATCCTTCGCTGTACCGTCCAGACTGCATCGATGTCGAGGCGACCGTGAAATCGGCGCTGGCCAATGCCGACCTCGTGAAGGGCTTCAAGGCACATGCCGAAGTCGGCGGTGCAGCGCGCTGGGGGCACGAAGTCATGCAGCGCTGCACCGAGATCGGCCGCGGCGCGGACCTCCCGCTGTACATCCACTTCGGCCAGCTGTGGCCGATGCCCGACGCCAGCGAGGCGGCGGGACGCGAGCCGATCGATGCCGACGACATTCTGGCCCAGGTGGTGCCGATGCTGCGTGCCGGTGACATCCTGGCGCACCCGTTCACCCGCCACCCCGGCGGCTTCGTCAATCGCGAAGGCAAGGTGCACCCGGTGGTGCGCGAGGCGCTGGCCATGGGCATGAAGATCGACGTCGGCCACGGCTCTCACTTCAGCTTCAACATGGCGCGCATCGCGCTCGACGCCGGCATCGTGCCGCATACGCTCGGCGCCGACATGCATGGCTACAACACGCCGGTGCCACCGCCGCCGGGCACGCCCGAGCAGCACTCCGACCAGGAGCACATGTTCTTCGGCAAGCAGCGGTTCTCGCTCGCCTCCGCGATGACGGCGATGCTGGCGCTCGGCCTGCCGCTGCAGCATGTGGTGCGGATGGTGACGGTGAACGCGGTCGAGATCTTCGGGTTGCCGCCCGAACTGGGAACCCTGCGGCCGGGCAATCCCGCCGACGTGACGGTGCTGCACGACGAGGCCGGGCGCTTTCCCATGACCGACAACGAGCAGACCACGGTCATGGCCAGCCGCCTGCTGACGCCGGACTTCTGCATGGTCGAAGGCGTTCGCCACGACGCAACCTCGGTGATCCTGCCGCGGGTCGAACGGCTGGCAGCATGAGCGGGTCATCGGCCGCGGGGCTGCCCCCTGTGGCGGCCGCTGCCGTGATGGACGATCCGCACGGGCCGGCCGCCCTCGCGGCCCGCTTCGCGGGCGCGGCCTGG
>CANGXU010000128.1 GCA_947457885.1 Betaproteobacteria bacterium | reverse complement strand
CCGGGGTGCGGATCGCGCAACCCTGGCGGCGGACGGAACAGGCGGCAGTTTCGCCGCAGGGTTCCCCGGAAGGACGGCGGGTGGCCGCGCTGCCGGGGAAGGGGTCGGTCAGATCTTGCCGACGAGGTCCAGCGACGGCTTCAGGGTCGCGGCGCCTTCCTGCCACTTCGCCGGGCACACTTCGCCCGGGTGCGAGGCCACGTACTGGGCAGCCTTGACCTTGCGCAGCAGCTCCGATGCATCGCGGCCGATGCCGTTGTCGTGGATCTCGCACAGCTTGATCATGCCGTCCGGGTTGATCACGAAGGTGCCGCGCAGCGCCAGGCCGGCTTCCTCGATCATGACTTCGAAGTTGCGGGTGATCGCGCCGGTCGGGTCGCCGATCAGCGGGTACTTGACCTTCTTGATCGCTTCCGAGGTGTCGTGCCAGGCCTTGTGGGCGAAGTGGGTGTCGGTCGAGATGCCGTAGACCTCGACGCCGAGTTTCTTGAACGTCTCGTACTGGTTGGCCAGGTCTTCCAGTTCGGTCGGGCAGACGAACGTGAAGTCGGCCGGGTAGAACACGAACACGTTCCACTTGCCCTTCAGCGACTGCTCGGTGACGTCGACGAACTTGCCGTCATGGAACGCGGTGGCCTTGAACGGTTTGACCGGGGTGTTGATCAGCGACATGGAATACCTCCGTGAGGTGGGTGAAAAGCGTTGCAGAAAAAGCGTTGACCGGAAAGACAGTAGACGTATGCTACCGGCTGGACAACCAGCAGACCAATTGAATGTCCGAATGGGTCCGATTGAGCCTGGCTATCGTGTCGGGCCGGATGGCGAGGCGGAGTGTGCCCCGAGGCCTGCGTGTCGTGCAACGGCAGTGCATTGTCCGTTCCGGCGGGCCAGCCGATGCCGAAGCCCTGTCCCGCCGGGGGGCGGGATGAATGCCCTGTTCGGCCTGGACGCCTACTCGCCGCGCGAGATCGCCCAGCGTGTCAGCGCCGTCGGTGTCGACAAGGTCGGCCTGCCATTGCCCACGCTGTTTCTGCTGGGATTGCTCGGTGGTGCCTTCATCGGGCTAGGGGCGATGATGTTCACGCTGGTGGCCAGCGATCCTTCTCCGGGATTTGCCGTATCGCGGCTGCTGGGTGGCCTCGCGTTCTCACTCGGGCTGTTGCTGGTCGTGGTGGCTGGCGCCGAACTGTTCACCGGCAACAACCTGATCGTGATGGCATGGGCCAGTGGACGCGTGGGTACCGGCGCACTGCTTCGCAACTGGGCGGTGGTGTGCTTCGCCAACTTCGTTGGCGCTGCCGTCCTGGCCTGCCTGGTCTGGCTGTCCGGGCATGCCGGGCTCAACGACGGACGGGTCGGCGCCGCAGCGGTGCAGATCGCGACAGCGAAGACGCAGCTACCCCTGGTGGAGGCGTTCTTCCGGGCGGTGCTCTGCAATGCGCTGGTGTGCATGGCAGTGTGGATGGCGATGGGCGGGCGCAGCGTGGCCGACAAGGCCGTGGCGATCGTGTTCCCGGTCACGGCGTTCGTTGCGTCCGGATTCGAGCACTCGGTTGCCAACATGTACCTGTACCCGCTGGCACTGCTGCTTGGTGCGCCGCTCCCCGTCGCGGACATCGCAGGCAACCTGTTGTGCGTGATCGCCGGCAATGTCGTCGGGGGTGCAGTGCTGGTGGCGGGCATCTACTGGGTGGTGTACCTGCGCACGCCGGGTGGCCCCGAGCGTGTCGATCGGCGCTGATCCGGAGCACGGGCAGGTCGATGGCCTTGCCGTCGAATCCGGTCAGGGTTGGGTCTGCAGGCGCAGGCGTCGAGCCGCTTCCTCGGCCAGCGCATCGCCGATCTCGCGCATCACGCCATCGATGTCGACCGCGCCGAGGTCGCCTTCGAAACGCCCGGTGAGTTCGACCTGCGGCGTGAGCAGACCGCGTTCGTAGAGGTCCCAGATCTCGTGGCCGTAATCGGTCGTCAAGAGGGCGGGCGCGAACCGGCCGAAGAAGTTGCGCAGGTTGACCACGTCCCGGATCAGCAGTCGCTTCGCATGGTTGTTACCGGCGGCGTCTACCGCCTGGGGCAGGTCGATGATGACCGGGCCATCGCCGGCGAGCAGGATGTTGAACTCGGACAGGTCTCCGTGGATGATGCCGGCGCCGAGCATGCGCACCACCTCGCGCAGCAGCGACTGGTGGTGCCTCTGCGCTTCGTCCTCGGTGAACACGACATCGTTGAGCCGGGGTGCTGCATTTCCGTCCCCGTCCGACACGAGATCCATCAGCAGCACGCCGTCGCAGAAGTTGCGCGGCGCCGGTACGCGCACGCCGGCGGCGAACAGCCGGTGCAGTGCATCGACTTCTGCCGACTGCCAGGCGGCTTCCTGGGATTCACGGCCGTAGCGCGTGCCGCGCGCCATCGCGCGCGCCTGCCGAGTGCTCTTTACGCGGCGGTTCTCGGTGTAATCGACGGCCTGGCGGAAGCTGCGGTGGGTGGCTTCCTTGTAGATCTTCGCGCACAGGGTCTGATTGCCGCTGCGCACGACATAGACGTTGGCTTCCTTGCCGCTCATCAGCTGGCGCACGACCGTGTCGATCAGGCCCTCTTCGATGAGAGGTTCGAGTCTCTTGGGTGGCTTCATGCCCCTATTGTGCGCCGCGGGGACGGCGCCGGGCACATGCCCGGCCGTGGAGCGAAGGCGGGCGCCTTCAGCGCGGGAATGCCCCGCTTCCGGCAGGCCCTGCGGGCGAGACGGGCGGTGTGCCGGGTCCTGCCGGGCTTTCCGGCACCGGCGAGAGCACCGACTGCGGCGGCAGGACTGCGCCTCCGGGACCTGCCGTGGGTGCCGGCGGGGCGGGCTGCGGCTGTGCCGGTGGCGACGCGGCCGGCCGCCGTGCCGGCCCCGGGGTGCGCAAGTAGCCCGCTGCATCCAGCGTCGAGTTCCACTGTCCTTCCTCGTACCCGACCAGCGTGGAAGTGCCGACGATCAGCAGCGGCACCTGCATCTGGCCCTTGGTCATCCGCTTGAACTCTTCCTGCAGCGCCGGCAGCGATGGGTTGCGTTCGGTGAACGGAACGCCTCGGCTCGCCAGCAGCTTGCGCGCGCTGGTGCATGGTTCGCCGCAATCGTTGCTCCACAGCGTGACCGGGAAGCGTTCGCTCGCCTGGCGCTGTGCGAAGGCGTCTTGGCCCTCGATGCGACCGGCACGGCCGCGGACTTCGTTGATGCCCTTGGCAGTCGGCGGCGGCGGCATGTCCGAGCATTCGCGGGAGCCGCTGTCGGTGGTCCAGCAGCGGATCTGTTGCGCCGCAGCCTCCCTGGGCAGGGCCGACAGGCCGAGGAGCAGGGCACCGGCGGCCATCATCGCCGAAGCCGATGCGCGAGCAAGCCTGCGGTGCCTGGAGGGGCGCACGGTCGTATCCGTCCTGTTGCTGTGCATCGCGTTCTCCTGCTTCGGTTGTCAGGATGGCGTCGCCGACCCGGTCGACGCCGCTTCGTCCATGCCGCCGTGGCGCAGCAGTGCGTCGATCTTCGGCTCGCGGCCACGAAACCTGACGAAGGATTCGAGGGCCGGACGGCTGCCGCCCCTTGCCAGGACTTCGTCCCGGAAGCGCGCGCCGATCTCGGGGTTGAGTACGCCGCGCTCCTCGAACAGGCTGTAGGCGTCGGCCGACAGCACTTCCGCCCACTTGTAGCTGTAATAACCGGCAGCATACCCGCCGGCGAAGATGTGCGAGAAGCCGTGCGCGAAGCGGTTGAACCCGGGCGGCTGGATCACGGCAACCTCGCGCCGGACCTGCTCGAGTACGGCCTGGGGCGCAATGCCGCCTTCCGCGGTGGCCGCGGCATGGATGCGCATGTCGAACAGGGCGAACTCGACCTGGCGCAGCGTCTGCAGCCCGCCCTGGAAGTTCTTCGCCGCAAGCATCCGGTCGAACAGCGCCTTCGGCATCGTTTCGCCCGTGTCGACATGCCGGGTCAGATGCTTGAGCACGTCCCACTCCCAGCAGAAGTTCTCCATGAACTGGCTGGGCAGCTCGACCGCATCCCATTCGACGCCGTTGATACCCGAGACGAACAGTTCGTCGACCTCGGTCAGCAGGTGGTGCAGCCCGTGGCCGAACTCGTGGAACAGCGTGACCACGTCGTCATGGGTGAACAGCGCCGGGCGCGGCGTGCCGTCCGCCCGGGGCACCGGCGCGGGAAAATTGCAGGTGAGGTAGGCCAGCGGCAGCTGCACGCTGCCTGAGATGCGGCGACGGGCGATTGCGTCGTCCATCCACGCACCGCCGCGCTTGGATGCGCGTGCGTAGAGGTCGAGATAGAAGTGGCCGATCGGATTTCCGGAGGCATCGGCCACCTCGAAGAATCGCACGTCCGGATGCCACTTCGGTGCGTCTCGTTCCGTGATGGTGAGCCCGTAGATCGTCTCCACGACGCGGAACATGCCGGGCAGCACCTGGGGCTCGGGGAAGTACTGCTTCACTTCGTTGTCCGAGAACGAATAACGTTCGATGCGCAGCTTCTCGGAGACATAGGCGAGGTCCCATGCCTGCAGATCCTGCATGCCCAGCCGTTCGGCCGCGAACGCGCGCAGTTGCGCGAGGTCGCGCAGGGCGAACGGACGGGCCTTGGCCGCGAGTTCACCCAGGAAATCGTCTACCTGCCGGGCCGAATCCGCCATCTTGGCCGCTAGAGACAGGGCTGCGAAGTCGGGGAAGCCGAGGAGCTTCGCGAGTTCATGGCGCAGTGCGAGGATCTCGCCGAGCAGCGGGCTGTTGTCCCACTCGGGGTTGCCGTACTCGGACGCACGGGTCACGTATGCCCGGTACAGGCGTTCGCGCAGGCTCCGGTCGTCGGCGTACTGCATCACCGGCATGTACGAGGGCGCCTGCAGCGTGAAGCGGTAGCCTTCGCGTCCTTCCGCCTTCGCCGCTTCGGCGGCTGCCTCGACCGCATCCTCGGGCAGGCCGGCCAGCGCAGCACGATCGGTTTCGTAATGCGAGAACGCGTTGGTGGCATCGAGCACGTTGTCGGAAAAGCGCGACGACAGCGTCGCCAGCCGCTCGCTGATTTCGCGGTAGCGCTGCTTCTGCGCCGGCGGCAGATCCGCGCCGGACAGCCGGAAATCGCGTATCTCGTTCTCGATCACCTTGCGACGGGCGGGCGACAGGTCCGCAAACACCGGGCTGGCCGCAAGTGCCTTGAACTTCGAGAACAGCGCCTCGTTCTGGCCGATCTCGGTGTAGTACTCGGTGATGCGCGGCAGGTTGCCGTTGTAGGCTTCGCGCAACTCCGGGCTGTTCATCACGGCGTTCAGGTGCCCGACCAGTCCCCATGCCCTGCGCAGGCGGTCGGACGCGTCTTCGAGCGGTGCGGCGAAGGTGTCCCACCGCGGGTCGGCGGGGTCTGCCGCGATCGTCGCGATCTCTTCGCGATTGCGTGCCAGCAGCGCGTCGAGCGCGGGGCCGACATGCTCGACGCGGATGTCGCCGAACCGGGGCAGGCCCGACTGGTCGAGGAGGGGATTGTCCATCATGTGCTCCAGGAGTCTGCGCGTCACGGCCGACGCGGCAAGGTCGTCACGTTGCTCCGTGCGCGCGAGAACACCGGCTCGCCGCCGATGATCGTGTGCCGGACACGCCCCGACATCGGAAGCCCTGAGAACGGTGTGTTCTTGCCCTGGCTGACCAGCGTGGCGGGGCCGACGATCCAGTCTTCGAGCGGGTCGAACAGGCAGAGGTCGGCGGTGGCGCCGGCCTCGATGCGGCCTGGGGGCAGGCCGAGGATGCGCGCCGGGTCGGTGGTGATGCGGGCGAGCGCGGTCGGGCGATCGACCGACTGTTCGGCGGCCCACTTGAGCGTGAGGGGCAGCAGCAGTTCCAGCCCGGTCGCGCCAGACTCGGATTCCGCGAACGGCAGCTGCTTCGCATCCTCGTCGACCGGCGTGTGGTCGGAGCAGGCCGCGTCGATCGTGCCGTCGGCGAGCGCGGCGCGCAGCGCAGCGCGGTCGCGCACGCTGCGCAGCGGCGGTACGAGGTGGCTGTGCGCATCGAAAAAGCCGATGTCGATGTCGCACAGGTGCACGTGGTGGATCGCCACGTCGCAGGTGAGCGCGAGGCCGCTCGCACGCGCGGCGCGTACCTGCTCGACCGCCCGTGCGCTCGACAGCCGGCACAGGTGCAGCCGCGCGCCGGTCAGCTGGGCCAGCGTGACCAGCGTGTCGATCGCGATCGTCTCGGCGCACACCGGGATGCCCGGCAGCCCGAGCCGGGTCGCCACTTCACCGCTGTGCGCGACGCCGCCGCGCGAGAGGAAGTGCTCCTGCGGCCGCAGCCACACCGGAAAGTCGAAGCTCGCTGCGTACTGCATCGTGCGCATCAGCACGCGCGTGTCGGTGACCGGATGGTCTGCCTGCGAGAACGCGACGCAACCGGCCTCGGTGAGCTCGGCCATCTCGGTGATGCGTTCGCCCCCGAGGCCCTGGGTCAGTGCACCGATCGGATACACGCGCGACAGCGCGAGCGTCTGCGCCCGGTACTTCAGCATCTCGACCAGGCCGGGCTCGTCGAGCGGCGGATCGGTGTCGGGCGGGCAGGCGAGGCTGGTGACGCCTCCGGCGACCGCCGCCGCGAGTTCGGATTCGAGCGTTGCCTTGTACTCGTAGCCGGGCTCACGCAGCCGTGCCGAGAGGTCGACCAGTCCGGGACAGACCATCAGCCCGGTGGCATCGATCCGGCGCGCATCGCCGAAGCCGTCCGGCACGCGGCCCACGGCGCGGATCACGCCGCCGTCGATCGTGAGGTCGGCACGGTACTCGCGGCAGGTGACCGGATCGATCACCGTGCCGCCGTGGATCACCAGTGGCGCTGCTGCAGGATGCGCCATCTCAGCCCACCCCCAGGATCGACATCACAGCCATGCGCACCGCGATGCCGAAGGTCACCTGCGGCAGGATCACCGACTGCGAGCCGTCGGCGACGCTCGATTCGATCTCGACGCCCCGGTTCATCGGGCCCGGGTGCAGCACGATCGCGTCGGGCTTCGCCAGCGCGAGCCGTTCGGCAGTGAGTCCATAGCTCTTGTAGTACTCCTGTGCGCTGGGCAGCAGGCCGCCGTCCATGCGTTCGTTCTGCAGCCTCAGCATCGACACCACGTCGACACCCTTCAGCGCCTCTTCCATCCGGTTGAACACGCGCACCCCCATCCGCGAGAACGAGTCGGGCACCAGCGTCTTCGGGCCGACGACGCGTATCTCGGGCACGCCGAGGATCGACAGCGCATGGATCTGCGAGCGCGCGACCCGCGAGTGCAGCACGTCGCCGACGATCGCCACGGTAAGCCCGGTGAACGACTGCTTGTAGTGGCGGATCGTGTACATGTCGAGCAGCGCCTGCGTCGGGTGCTGGTGGCGCCCGTCGCCGGCGTTGATCACGCTGATGCCCTCGCGCACGTGGCTGGCGATCAGGAACGGTGCGCCGCTCTGGGCATGGCGCACGACGAACATGTCGGCATCCATCGCCGAGAGGTTCGAGATCGTGTCGAGCAGCGACTCGCCCTTGCTCGCGGAACTGGCGTTGATGTTCAGGTTGATGACATCGGCCGACAGCCGCTTGGCGGCGATCTCGAACGTGGTGCGAGTGCGCGTCGAGTTCTCGAAGAACAGGTTGAACACGCTCTTGCCGCGCAGCACCGGGACCTTCTTCACCTCGCGCTCGGTGACGCTGACGAACGGCCGTGCGGTGTCGAGGATGTTGACCAGCACATCCCGGGGCAGGCCTTCGATCGACAGCAGGTGCCTCAGCGCGCCGTGCGCATCGAGCTGTGGATTGCGGGTCATGGTCATCCTGTGCGTGGCGCTGCGGATCCGTGGATGTATCGGGTGGCGCGTCAGGTGGCAGATTCGCGCGGCCCGCTGCGCGGCTGCACCTTCAGCAGCAGCGTGTCGGCATGCGCGCCGCTGGCGCAGCGGTCGAGCACGATCTCGCGGCCCGGCTCGATCTCGACATGTGCGCCGAGGAAGGTCGCCGCGACCGGCAGGTGGCGCCCGCCGCGGTCGAGCAGCGCCGCCAGCCGGATGCGCTCGGGCCGGCCGTAGTCGAACAGTTCGTTCATCGCGGCGCGGATCGTGCGCCCGGTGTGCAGCACGTCGTCGACCAGCAGGATGTCGGCGCCGGCAACCTCGAACGGGATCATCGATGCGCGCATGCGGATGCGCAGCCCCGAGGTCTCGAGGTCGTCGCGATGCAGGCCGACATCGATGGTGCCCAGCGGCAACGCGAGGCCGAGCACACGGTGCAGGCGCTCGGCGATCCAGACACCGCCGCTGTGGATGCCGACCATCCCGCACCGGGCTGGATCGACCTGCGGGCGGATCTGCTCCACCAGCGCGTCCAGCAGCGTATCGACTGCCGGCAGCGCCGACGAGTCGACTGCCGGGAAGGTGGGCTGGGTGCTCATCGGGCCTCGAGGAAGTCGCGCAGGATGATGAAGGCGGCCTGCGCATCGACCAGGGCAGTGCGGCGCAGGCGGTCGACACCAGCCTCGCGCAGCGTCGCCTCGGCGTCGACCGAGGTCAGCCGTTCGTCGACCTCGTCCACCGGCAGCGCATGGCGGCGCGACAGTGCCCGGCCGAACGCGCGCGCCGAACGGGTCATCTGGTGCTCGCGCCCGTCCAGGGACAGCGGTACGCCGACCACCAGCCGGGCCGGTCGCCACTCCTCGACCAGCGCGGTGATCTTCGCTTCGGAAGCGGCGCGGTCGCTGGCGTCGATGGTGGTCAGCGGATGGGCCGAGCGCTGCCCGAGATCACCGACCGCGACACCGATGCGCCGCGTGCCGTAGTCGAACGCCAGCACGGTACCGGTGGCGGCCTCATGCATGGCCGGCCTGCTCCGACAGGCGCGAAAGGTCGATGCCGAGCAGCCCGAGCGCGCCGGACATGCGTCCTTCCGGTGGTGTGTCGAACAGCGTGTCGGCGTCGGCTGCCACGGTGAGCCAGGCGTTCTGGCGGATCTCGTTCTCGAGCTGGCCGGCGGACCAGCCCGCATAGCCGATGGTGATCAGCACCTGCGCCGGGCCTTCGCCCTGGCCGAGCGCGGTCAGGATGTCTTTCGACGTCGTGAGCCCGATGTCGTTGCGCACCTGCAGCGTCGACTGCCAGCTGCCGATCGGCTTGTGCAGAACGAAACCACGGTCGACCTGTACCGGGCCGCCGTAGTGCACCGGCAGCCCGCGCAGCCGCGGCGATTCGAGTGGGATGTCGACCTGCTGGAACAGCCCCTGCAGCGTCATGTCGGTCGGACGATTGACCACCACGCCAAGCGCGCCCTTCTCGTTGTGCTCGCAGATGTAGGTGACCGTCTTCGAGAAATTCGGATCGGCCATGGCGGGCATGGCGATCAGGAAGTGGCCGGTCAGGTTGATCGGTTCGATGGGCATTGGGCGTGGTCGGACGGAGTCTCGATTGTAATCGCCGTACCGGCCCGCCACAATTCGATCCCTTTGCCTATGGTGCGATCTGGTGCGACGGCGGCTCCCCGTCCGGAGCGCCGCCCGCCGATACCCGTGAGAACGCTCGACAGCGCCCTGTTCTGGTTCCGACGCGACCTGCGTACGGGGGACAACGCAGCACTCTGCGCGGCGCTCGCGGCCGCACGGCGGGTCTGGTGCGTGTTCGTGCACGACCGCGCCATCCTGGACAGGCTGCCGTCGCGCGCGGACCGGCGGGTCGAGTTCATCGGCCAGAGCCTGCTGGAGCTGGACGCGCGCCTGGCGGCAGCCGGCGGCGGTCTCATCACCTGCCACCTCGACGCGCGCGAGGCGATCCCGGCGCTCGCGCGGCAGCTCGGCGTGCAGGCGGTGTTCGCCAACCACGACTACGAGCCGGACGCGATCGAACGCGACCGATCGGTTGCCGGGGCGCTGGCCGCTGCCGGCATCGCATTCGAGACCCGCAAGGACCAGGTCGTGTTCGAGCGCCGGGAGGTCCTCACTGGCGCCGGTACCGTGTTCGGAGTGTTCACGCCCTATCGCAACGCATGGCTGAAGAAGCTCGGCGAGTCCGGGGGGCGCGAACTGACCGAAGCGGTCTTCGCGCCGGCGTCCGGCCAGTTGCAGCCGCTGCCGGCTGCGTCGCGGCGTCCGACCGACCTGCCCCTGGAGGCGATCGGCTTCGAGCGTACGAACCTGTCCGCGCTCGAGATCCCGGCCGGCGAGAGCGGCGCGCGCACCCTGCTCGATGCGTTCCTGAAGCGCATCGACGGTTACCACGAGCGGCGCGACTTCCCGTCGGTGAAGGGCCCGTCCTACCTGTCGGTGCACCTGCGCTTCGGTACGGTGTCGATCCGCGAACTGGCGCGGCTCGCCTACGAGCGAACGGCGGCCAGGGGCGGTACGAGCGAGGGCGCGCGGGTATGGCTGTCGGAGCTGATCTGGCGCGACTTCTACTTCATGATCCTGTCCCAGCATCCGCACATAGTGGGCGGCTCGTGGAAGCGCGAGTACGACCGCCTCGCGTTCGAGAACGACCCGGCGCTGTTCGCCGCATGGTGCGAGGCGCGCACCGGCTACCCGATCGTCGACGCGGCGATGCGCCAGATCAACCAGACGGGCTACATGCACAACCGGCTGCGCATGATCGTGGCCTCCTTCCTGGTGAAGGACCTGCTGGTCGACTGGCGCCAGGGCGAACGCTATTTCGCCGACCACCTGAACGACTTCGACCTGTCCGCCAACAACGGCGGCTGGCAATGGGCGGCCTCGACCGGCTGCGATGCACAGCCGTACTTCCGCATCTTCAACCCGGTGAGCCAGTCCGAGCGCTTCGATGCCGAGGGCAAGTTCATCCGCCGCTACCTGCCCGAACTGGCGAAGGTGCCGGCGAAGTACATCCATGCCCCGTGGACGATGCCGGCGCTCGAGCAGCAGATGGCCGGCTGCACGATCGGCCGCGACTACCCGCTGCCGGTGGTCGACCACGCCGAGCGACGGCTGAAGGCGCTGGCGCTGTACAAGGCAGTCAAGGGGTGAAGCTTCGGACAGTTCCTTCAAGCGCCCCTGCCAGCCCACCGCAACGCTGCCCCCGGTCTTTCGGGGTGCATGTTTCCAGCGTATCTTCGTGTCCGCCAGGTGGTTAACCGAGATACGCCGATGAACCGCGATATTGCCTGCCGGGCTCCACGCTTCTGGGTCCGCTGGTTGCTTGCGGTCTCGGCACTGGTCATCCTCTTCGGGATGGTGATGGTGATCGCCCCTGGCCTGACGCGG
>CANGXU010000127.1 GCA_947457885.1 Betaproteobacteria bacterium | reverse complement strand
GAGCAGATGCCCCACCGGATCGTTGCTGGTGTTCTCGAACCGCAACGCGTTCAGGATCGCCCCGATGCTCGCGGGCGTCGCCGCGGTGTTCAGGTTGACGACGAGCGAGGTCCCGCTGCCACCGGTCGTCCCGGTCACCCCCGCCGGGCTGCCCGCCAGACTGAGCACGTCGCCCGCGCGCCAGGTGTCCAGCGTGACCGTGATCCGACCGCCGCCGAAGGTGACCACGCCCGGCAGGTCGATGTCGGAGGCCGCCGCCCCGGCGAGCAGCGCCGCCTGCGGGTTGCCTTCGATGTAGGTGGCATTGACGGTGCCGGAGAGCACCGGCGCGTCATTGCGCGGGTCGACGCTGGTGGCGAGCGTCACCGGCTGCGACCAGGTGCCGGTCTGGCCGAGGCTCGCACCGAGGTCGACGCCGCTCGCGACGACCTGCACGCTGTCGGCGAGCCGAAGCGTGAGCGCGCCCGGGGTGCCGTTGTAGTCCGCACCCGGGAGGAAGCGCAGGCTGGCCGTGGTCGGCAGCACCACCGCCGAGGCGTCGCTCACCGCGCCGACGTCGAGCCACGCACCGCCGGTGCTGTACTGCCAGCGACCCTCGCTGGCGAGCGCCGCGTTGCCGACAATCGCGTAGCCGCCGCGTGGGGTGGCGGTGTTGCCGCCACCGGCGATACCGGTCTGGTTGTCGACTGCATCGCTGTAGCCGAAACCCAACGCGGAGAGCGCCGCGCCGTCCGGGTTGGGGTTGTCCTCGAAGGTCGCCGCGAGCGTCGTGCCGGTGGCGGTCGGACGATCGTTCACCGGCGACACCGTGGTGCTCAGCGTCACCGCGTTCGAAGCGTCGGAGTAGCGGGTGGTGCCGCCGGAGGAGAGCTCGCCGGACAGGTCGACGGTCGAGCCGGTGACCAGCGCGGCACCGCTGCCGTCGACCAGTCGCGCAACGAGCGTCCCGGGCGTTCCGTGGTAGTCGGCCGCCGGCACGAAACGCAGCGAATCGGTCGGCCGCAGCAGGAGGGCCGCCGTCGCGCTCACCGCCGGCAGGTTCGTCCACGTGCTGCCGTCGCTGGAGTACTGCCAGACGCCCTGCGCGGCGATCGCGGTGTTCGTGGTGATCGCGATGCCGGCAAAGGCATCGGCGGCGCTACCGGCGGTCACCGCCTGGTTCACCTGGTCCCAGGCATCGGTGTACGCCGCCCCGAACAGGCTCGAGACGCTCGCGCCCGGCGGATTGCCGCCTGCGCCGCCCGGCGCATCTTCCAGCGCGGCCGCGAGGTTCACCGTCGCGAACCCGGAGAGCCGCCGCGGCGCATCGTTGACCGCGGTCACCGTGACCGTGAAGGTACGCGTGGTCACCAGCGCGGCGCTGGACCCGTCGGCATAGCTGAAGCCGCCGGGGTTGGCCGTGGGGTCGCCGGTCGGAATCCCCGATGGCCGCGTGCCGGTGTTGCCGGCGTCGTTGTAGACCACGGTGACGGTGAAGGTCCCGTTCCAGTCCTCGGCCTGCGCATCGCCCGCCGGGTCCGGGAAGGCGATGGTCAGCGCCTGCAGCCAAGCATTCAGTTGCGCCTCGTTGCCGGAGAGCGTGAGCTGGGCTGTACCCACACCGCTCACACCGACAACGCTGCCCGCGACCGCGCTGAACACCAGCCCGGAGCCGGCGGGCAGCGTCACCGTTGCGGTGAGGTTCGCCGCGCCGTTGTCATCCGGATCCGCGATCGTGATGTTCGCGTTGCCCGTATTGAGCACGAGCGTGGCGGAGGCTTCCGCGACCGTGACGTTGTTCGCGCTGATCGACCCCGGGTCGTTGATCGAGGAGATGAAGATCGCGCGTGTGCCTCGCACCACGTTGTAGACACCGTAGCCCGACACGGTGGTGGCGTAGGCATCGAAGGTGTCGGTCGCCGGTACCGCCGGCAGGGCCGCCTCCTGGTTCGTGCTTCCGCCATCGGCGCCCCCCGTGAGCGCACCGGCGCCATCGCGCAGGCGGTCGTCGGCGACCACCTCGACCGAGTAGGTCTGGTCGACGTTCGCGTTGGCGACGTTGGCGAAGGTCACCCGCAGACCGGCCAGCCACGCCCGCACCTGTGCGAGCGTGCCGCGCACCTCGACCGGCGCGAACACGCCATTGAGCGTGCTGTCGACGGTAGCCCCGTGGCCGTCGGCCGTGGTGCCCAGCGTCACGCCCAGCCCGGCGCCCGCGCTGGCGTAGTTCCCGGTAGCCAGCGGCATGCCCTCCGCATCCAGCAGGCGCACCAGCACCTGCACCGTGCCATTCGTCTCGCCGGCCGCATAGTCATCGTTGGCATCGACGTCGGTCAGCGACACGTCGCTCACCGTGACCGGCATGATGCCCGACACCACCAGCGCGGCGTCCGGCAGGGATACCACGGGCGCGTCGTTCACCGCGGTGATGGTGACTGCGGTCGCGCGGTTGATCGGAGCATTGGCGATGCTGCCCGCGCCAGAGTCGCCACCGATCGCCGAGGTGGACTCATCGAAGCGGCTCGCCAGCGTGACGTCGCCGTCGTCCCCGCCGTTGAGGTCGTGGTTCACGTGAGTCGCCGTCTTGTAGAACAGCCCGCCGGCAGCGTCGTCGGCGGTGTTGGCGAGGTTGCGACCGTTCAGCAGCGCCTGGATGTCCATCGCGCGGCCGGTGAGCGTGATCGACTGGGTGTTGTCGCCGCTGATCGTGACTGCCTGCCCGCCGGACGGCGTGAGGCTGGTGCTGGCAGCCGCCGCGCCGATGCCCAGCGTACCCCCGTTGACGCCCGGCACGGACAGCGTGACGATCACCGGCGTGCCGAACGCATTGGACTCCGGGTCGCTGACCACGAACGGCCCGGAGACCCGGGTGCGCACATCCTCGTTGACGGTCGCCGCCCCCGGCGCGGTGAAGGTCGCCGGATCGTTGGTGTGCGATGCGCGCAGGTCGACCGTGCGTGCGGTGATGTTCGGGTTGTCGGCCGGCACCGCGACCGAGCTCGCCCAGTCGTAGACTGTGTTCGGTACCGCGCTCGCCGCGCTGCCCGCGGGCTGACCCTGGTTGAGTTCGCCGCCGTTGGCATCGCTGCCGGAGGCGTCGAGCGCGCCGGCCGCGTTGCGCACCCGGTCATCGACGATCACCTGCAAGCGGTATACCGCATCGCAATCGTTGGCGAAGGTCACCGTCAGACCCGCCAGCGCGGCGTTCACCTGGTCGCGACTGCCCTGGAACTGCGCGATGCGGTTGACGCCATCGCGCGTCACCGCCCACAGTCCGGTGGTATCCAAAGGCGTGGCGAAGGCGATGCTGACCCCGCCGCCGGCAAAGCCGGTCGCGTAGTCGGTGATCGGTGTGCCGGTCGAGTCGAGCAGCCTCACCGTGACCTGCACGAAGTCCACCTCGCCCGGCCCCACACCGTCGGTGAGATCGATGTCGCTCACCACGAAGCCGGCCACCGGGTTGTTGGCGGCCACCGTGCTGTCGATGTTGATCGGCCCCGACGGCCCGGCGACCGCCGGCGCATCGTTGGTGCCGCTGATCGTGAAGTTGAAGCGGCCCGGGGTGGTCACCGTAGTACCCTGGGCAAACGCCCCGGTCTCGGTCGCCCGCCAGTCGCCATCGCTCACCACGTAGTCGAAGAAGTCGGCGGTGGTCTCGGAACCATCGTGCACGTACTGCACGCGGTCGGCGTCGAGATCCGCCTGGGTGAACACCGACCCTGCGCCCAGCACCTGTCCGTTGAGCCGGATCGTGCCGTTCTGGGGCGCCGTCGTGATGCGGTACTGGCGCTGATCGGTGGCGTTGTCGCTGTCGGCGTACGACAGGTATGCGCCGCTGCCGGGGGCCACTGGCGCACCGCTCCCGGTGACATCGGGCAATCCGCCCGTATAGGACGCTGCACCCCGGATGACGATCGACTCGCCCTCGCCCAGCACGCCCTCGCGCTTGCCGGCGACAGTCGGCGCATCGTTGACCGGCAGCACGCTGATGTTCACGGTGACCGGTGCGCCGGCGCTGGGCTGGTTGGTCGGGTTGCCGTCAGGCAGCCCCGCGCCTGTGACCCCCTGGTTGTCGAGTGGCCGCAGCACGAAACTGTCGGTGTAGCGCTCGGCGCCGGAGTGAAGGTAGGTAAGCAGGCCACCGTTCACCTGGGCCGGCGTCAGGATCGCGCCGACCGTCAGTGCCACGCCGTCCAGGCGCAACTGGCCGGTCGATGCATCGGGCAGGCTCACCACCTCGAACGTCAGGACGTTGAACTGCGCATACCCGCTGTCGCGATCGGTCGGCTCCGCATTGTCGCCATCGCGCAGCGAAAGCAGGCTGCCGCCGATGACCACCGAACTGCCCTCGAGGACGCGAACAGCGCCTGCGACGATCGAGGGCGTGTCGTTCTGCGGCTTGACGTCGATCAAGAAGGTGGTTACTGCGGTCGTGATCTCGCCGTCGGACACCGTGAAGGAAAAACCGTCGGTGAACAGTTCGCCACCGTCGTGCCGGTATTGCACCCGCCCCACATCGACATCGGCCTGGGTGAACGCGCCCGACAGCACGAGCGGCACGCCGTTCAGCAGAAGCTGCCCACGCTGCGGCAGGCTGCTGAGCCGGTAGACCCGCTCCTCCGCGATATTGTCCGGATCGCTCACCGAGAGCTGCGTGGTGGTCAGGTTGATCGTCTGCCCCTCGGCGATAAGTGCCGGTCCGAGTCTCAGGGTGCCACCGGTGATGACCGGGGGCTGGTTCACCGGGGCGGCCGTACCCGGCTGCGCCGCGCCGCCACCGCCGGCCGGCAACCCGGTGGACTCGATGATGAAGCTGCACTGCTCGAGCGTGGTGGTGGTGTCGTTCGCGTAGAGCCCGCCCTCGCGCTGGGGTGCCGGCCACAGCCGGATGCTGCTGTCGGTCAGCGTGAACTTGAAGTCGGTGTCGAACGGCGCGGTGCTCGTGGCCACGAACTCGATCTTGCGGGCGTCCAGTTCACTCTGCTTGAACGTGAAACCCACCGGCAGGTAGGTGTCGGGGAAATCGATCGAACGCAGGTAGCCGTTGGTGGGCAGGCCGGTCAACGTGTAGGTGAGGCGGTCGTCCGGCGAGTCGACGTCGGCCGCCTGCAGCATCGCGCGCGTCAGCGGGACCACCGGGCCGGCTGCGGGCTTCCCGGTGCCGAGCACCACGCCGGTGTTGACCGGCAGCGTCGGGTCGTCGTTGTTCGGGATGATCGACAGCGAGATGGTCTGGTCCGGCGAGGTGAGGAGCGAGGCGCCTCCGGCCCCACCGCCGTCGTCGGTGACCTGGATCGTGAAGCTGTCGCTGGTGGTCTCGCTGCCGTTGTGGCTGTAGGTGAGCAGCGCGGCATCGAAACTCGCGATCCTCTTCCCGGCCGTCACCACGTCGCCGTCGTAGCGCAGCACACCCCGCGCCGGCAGGCTGGTGATGTCCACCGTGAAGGGCTCGCCCGACGCCTGGTCCGGGTCGGTGATCGTCAGGCTGCCACGGCTGCCGCCGACCGGTGCCGGCAGGCTGCCGCCGCCCAGCGACACCCCGGTCTCACCCTCGATCAACCTGATCGTGCCGACTGCGCTGGGCGCGTCGTTGACCGGCGTGAGCTTCACCGGCACCAGCACATTGGTCACCAGCCCGCCCGCGCCGTCATCGACGTTGATGCGGAAGCTGTCCTGGGTATCGGCCAGCACCTGCCCGCTCGTATGCTGGTAGCGCAGCAGGCCGATGTCGGATACCGACAGGGTCTGGCCGGCGGCGATTTCGAGGCCGTTGTAGGTGAGGCGCCCGAGGGTGGGCAGTGCGGTGATCTTCAGGATCACCTGGCGCGTCGTGTTGTCGGCATCAAGCAGACCCAGGTTGACCTGGGAGGCGCCGATGCCGCCCGGCGCGCCCGGCGCGGCGAAGGCGATATCGCCGCGTTCGGCCACGGTCAGCAGACCGGCACCATCCGGAAAGGTCGGCGGCAGCACGGTCGGTACATCGTTCTGCGGCTGGACGGTGATCGCCCGGCCGCCGGCGAGCGTCGCCGTGCCACCCGTGGTCTGGTTGGTCACCGACAGCGACAGGGTGTCGGAGTCACCCGTCTCGGAGGTACCGACATAGCTGTAGTTCAGCACGGACAGCGCAGCCTGCAGGTCAGCCGCCGTACCCTCGAAGACGAGGGAGTTACTGCCGCTGCCTGAAACAATCGTCACCCCGGCAGGCGGCCCGCCGAAGGCGAGCGCGCCCTTGCCCGCGGTGACCGAAGCCGTCGCCCGCAGCACGTCGGCGCCAGTCCCGCCGACCGTGATGCCGCCACCCACCGTGCCACCGGTGTTCTCGCCGACGGCAACGACCCCGGCAGGTGCCGTCAGGTCGGGGGCGGCCAGTGTCCAGCCATAGCCCTCCACGGACAGGACGGTCGCCGTCACCTCGCCCGCGCCCGCCTCGAGTACCCAGTCGCCGCCTCGGGCAGCCGCACCCGTGTCGTCAATCGATGCCGCGACATCCGCGCCGGTTATCCGGGCCAGCTGCTCGACCAGCAGCCCGCCGTCGGCGGCAATGCGGCAGCCGTAGAGCAGGATGTCCGCCCCTGGACGCAGGGCCGCCGCCACCGCGGCCCACTGCGACTGGAAAGCCTCGAGGGTCGCCACATCCAGCGAGTCTCCGCCCAGGGTGAACTGGCCCTGTGCGCCATGGCTGATCAGGTGCAGCGCGCCGACATCACCCATCGAGGCCAGGGCAGTGGCCAGCTGGGACATGCCAGACACACCCTGTGCCAGATGCAGCACGGTGGCGCCGTCGGGGATCGCACGTTCGAGCACGGCCGCATCGCGTACCGCGGCATCGATCACATAGACGGCCTTCCCCTCGGACGCACGCGGGGACGCAGCCGCCGCCTCGACGGCCGGTGCGCCCGGCAGCAGCGGCGCTTCGCTCGTCCCCGCTTCGCGCGGCGCATCGCTGCCGGCCACCGACGCGTCCGCAGTCTGGAACATTTCCGCTGCGGCCGCAGCGTCGAACATCTGCCGCGGCTCCAGGGCGAACCGGTGGGGCGCCGGGCGCAGGGCATGGCCCACCCGGGAGACGCTTCCGTCTCCAGTCGAGAGGGCTTTTCCGGGCTTGGCCAGAGAGAGGCTGCTTCTTTTCATTCCTTGATGATACCGTCCAATCGTGCCTTGACTGACCTCTTACATTGTATTGAGCAGAACAAGCAGGGCTTGCACCACGCCCGCGATAGGGTTCCGCTTGGAGTGTCCGCGCATCACTCCGTGGCCATACCGTGGTGTTTCATGAAGCCCAGGATAGCCGAGGCCAGATCTTCGGGCAGCCGGGCGTCGATCCGATGCTGCCGGCCGAACTCGAGCTGAATCGCATCGATGCCGTCGTGCCTGTGGCTACCGTAGGTGAACACCGTATGGCCACCGGCGAACCTGGGCTCTTCGCGCAGGGTCGGCGCGTCGGGCAAGGGGTGCACGCCGTACCCTCTGGCCGCGAGGATGCCGGTGATGCTGTTGCTGCCCTGGAGCGCAGCTGGGCCGAAGCGATCCACCAGTCGGGTAGCCGTGAGCCCCGCCCGGGTTCCGCGAAACGTCGTGGCTGGTTCGTAGGACTGGCCGTGCACATCGATCAGCAGGGCGCCGGACGGGAACCTCGCGCGCAACTCGGCGACGTAGGCCGCAACCTGCTCGTGGTAGGCCCGGTATGCAGGCAGCAATCCAACGGACTCGACGGCGTCGACCTCGGCACGATTCACATCCATCTGCCTCCGGCTAACCTTCGCGATGACGAGATACGGACGACGGCCGGTCTGCTTCTCCAGGTGATCGGCGACCCGCTCGGCCAGTTCCCGAGTGCCCACGTCACGAACCGTCACACCCTTCGTCCGGTGCGGAAACAGCCCGAGGAACTCCGCACCATCGTGAGGAACGGTGAGCAACAGCGCCAGCGTTCCCGCCTTCGCATCGAACACCGCGGATGCGTCGTAGGCCTGCGCAACGGCTGGAAAGAGCCCTGCCAGAAGCCACAGGGACAGGAACACAGCGAGGGACCGGCGGGGACGATGCACGGGTGTTGCCCGGGCTTCGAAGCGTCCAGGCCGAAACCTGGACACACAAACTCGTGCAGGCGCACGTGTCCGCCTGGGGTCGCTCCAGGCGCCTGATGTTCGAACCAATCCGGGAACGTTCATTTTGTCGCCTCGGCTCTGGCGTAACCCAGCGCCCGCCGATAGAACTCACCGCTCCTTTCACCAAGCGCCATGAGCAGGGCGCGAGCGTCGTGACCGACATCCGGCAACTCGGTGTAATCATGCGGGATTCGCAGGCTGGCCATCCGCTCGTGGAACTGACGATTGAGATCGCGTGTGTCATCCCGAGCGCCCACGACGTGCCGGATGGCTGTCTTCTGGTCGCGCAAGGCTGCCGCAGCGCCTTCGGCGATGAACCACGGGCTGATTGCCTTGAAGTAATCGGGGTCATTCCCGCACACTTCGCGAAGCAGTTGCTCTCGGAGTAGCGGGTTCCGTTGCGCTCGGGGCCCCCGCAGCTCCAGATCGAACGGCCCACCCGCCAGTATCGAGATCCCCGCGAAGAGGCTCGGGTACTTGAATCCCAGCCGTGCCGCGCCGTATCCGCCCATGCTGAACCCTTCGAGAATCCGGCCCTCGCGCGCGGCGATCGTACGGAAGGTCTTGTCCACATCGGGGATGACTTCCGTGATGAACACCCGCTCGACCGGCGACGACCCGTCCTTCGAGTCGGCCCAGAGGCGACGGGGCAAGCCGTTCACGAACACCACGATCATCGCCGGCACCTTGCCTGCTTCGATCGCGTCGTCGAACACTTTGGCGCTCGGACGAATGCCGCCAACTCCTCCGTCCGTCCCGTGCAACCAGTAAAGCACCGGCAAGCGGGCTTCCGACCTGCCGTAGGCCGCCGGAATGTAGGCGTGATAACTCACCTTACCGCCGATGGTCTTGCTGTCGAACATTCGGAATACGACGCGCGGCACCCTGGCCTCATCGGTCACCCATGGCAATGTCAGGTCGGGAACACCCACTGACGAATGCGCCGTGCGAAAAGGAACGAGTGCAACAGCGACGCACGCGATGAAAAAACAGAATGAACGTATCAGCGCTAGCGAAATCGAGCAGTCAATCGGCGCTTGGCCGATAAGCCAAGGGGAGCGTCTCGGCAGTAGATGGATGCCAGACTTCATCATCCCCTCCGTTCTGTCTGCCAGGCCCGATGCGGCTCCGCACCGCTCGGCCGACGAAAATCGTCCGGCACGCTCTTGCGGGTGATCTCGTGCAGGGCGCATTGCTGCACCAGTTCAGCGTCGATCTTGAATGAACGCAGGTTGGTGGAGAAGAACAGTTCGCCGCCGTCGGCCAGCAGTGCATGGCACTGGCTCACCAGCCGCACATGGTCGCGCTGCACGTCGAGTACCCCCTGCATCTTCTTCGAATTCGAGAACGATGGAGGGTCGAGTACGATCACATCGAAGCGCTCGCGCGCGTCCACCGCCGAGTCCAGCCAGGCGAGCGCATCGGCACACACCAACTGATGCCGGCGGGCGTCGATGCCGTTCAGGGCAAGGTTGCGCGCGGCCCATGCCTGGTAGGTTCTGGACAGATCCACCGTGGTCGACGTGCCAGCGCCTGCGCGCGCGGCATGCACGGTGAAACTGCCGGTATAGGCGAACAGGTTAAGGAAGCGCGTGCCGGCGCCGTGCCGTGCTCGCGCGGCGATACGCTCGGCCACCATGGCGCGCATCGGCCGGTGGTCGAGAAACAGCCCGGCATCCAGATAGGCATCGAAGTTGACCTCGAATCGGAGACCGGCCTCCTCCACGACGAACACTTCGGCCTCCTCGCCATCGAGCTTCTCGTACTGCGACGTCCCGCGCTGTCGCTCGCGGCGCTTCAGGTGCAGTCGCGCCGCCGGCACGCCGCACACCTCGCAGATGCTGTCGCACACGGCGGTCAGCCAGGCGGTGTAGTCCGCATCGCTGCGCTGCCAGCCGGTATCGATTTCCTGGACATGCAGGTGCGTTTCGGAGCGCGGCGAAACCGTGTCGAACCAGTCGATGGCAAAGGGAAACTGCGGCACGTCACGTCCGTATATCCGAAAACACGTGATGCCGCGCCGTCGCGCCCACTTGTGCCAGTGCGCGAGGTTCTTGCGCAACCGGTTGGCAAAGCCCGTGACGTCGGCGGTCGCGCCGGACGCCCTCAGGGCAGTAGCGTGGTCCGGTGTCGGCTCCCGGCGCTGCGCTGCCTCCTGATCGGACTTCGGGCCCGTTATATCGTCTGGTTTCATGGGTGGATTATCGCCGGTGAGCGCAACCCGACACCGCCAGCCACTCATCAATCACTCGAAGGGTGTTGCGCAGTCCGGTTGAATCTCTCGACATACGCGGCTGCGGCTTGCCGGCCTGGATCCATCCGATCTTGATCGAGCGCTTTCTGGCCCGAGCCTGTCGGTCTCCGCTGATGTACTCAGGACCATTGTCGCACCGGAACAGATCGTTTCCGGCAACTGCGGGCGCGGCGAATGCTCTACGACCTGGCCACATGACGCGCAAGCAGCGGGCCAGCCTTGCGCTCGAGGACAGCGACCAAAGCAGGTTCCATGTACTGGTATTCATCCGGGATGTTCAGGACGACGATCCTCTTGCCGGCCAAGTGCTTCTTGAACTTCCTTGCAATCCTGTTTCGATGACTGGTTTCCATGACGTAAATGACGTCAGCCCAGTCAATGAGTTCTGGATCAATGGGAACGTTTGCGAGTTCGTCTGTGCCTGCAGACTGGCATTCGATGCCGGGCAACTTTGAGAAGACCTCCTCGGCGGTCGGGCTACGAAGCCGATTCTGACTACAGACGAAGAGCGCGTGGTGCATCGCTTGTACGGCCTGACGTTCGAGGGGCCCGGCCCGCTACCGAGGGAGGGGAGTTGGTCATTCGTGGCAGTTTAGCTGATGGCGTTAACGGCGCCTGGCGGTCAAGCGCAAGCCACGACCCGTAACTGCTGTCCAAAGCAGGACAGCAATACCAAGGCCGACTGCAACCCACGCTGCCACATACGATTTTGGATGCGTGCCTCGCGAGCCAAAGAAACACATACCTTCTCTTCGTGGCGGGCCACGTGTGCCAGGCATGCCTGCTGGGCTGCGCGGCACGATGTATGCACAACTGGAGAGATGAGCCGGTACGGAACCGAACTGGGCTGAATAATTCGCGGGAGTGAGCGACGAGCCAAGAAACTCGATCAACAGTGCCACAGCAACCAGACTCAAGGCAGCGAAACCCTGCAGCGCGATCCATAAACGCGATTCGGAAACGAGATCAGTCATGAGGACGCTCCTCTCGACCAGAACATAATCGTACGCGCAGGAAAGGCGTGTCGT
>CANGXU010000126.1 GCA_947457885.1 Betaproteobacteria bacterium | reverse complement strand
ACGTTCCATGCGCTGCATGCACCCCTGCGGCAGGATGCCGCCCGGCTGCGCCTGCTGCTGCTGCTTGCCTTCGCGCTATGGGCAGTCGCGGTGGCGATGGTGGTCGCCAGCGGGTTCCTCTGATCCGTTACGCCGGCCGGGGTGAAACGCCGTACGATCAGCGGGTGACCCGCACTTGCCTCTCCCTGCTCTTGGCCCTCTGCGGCCTGCACGTCGTACTGCTGTCGGCGTGGCCTGCCCCGCTGCATGCAGCAAGCCTGGTCGACCGTGCACGCAAGGACGAGGCAGCCTCGATGCCGGACGAAGATCCAGCCATGCGCAAGGCGTTCGAGGCTGCACGCGCGTCGCTCGACGGCTTCCTGGCGAAGCTGAAGTCACCGCCGACGGGTACCGGAGGCTATGCGGTGAAGGTCGGCATCCGGTCGGGCGCCGACATCGAATACCTGTGGATCGGCAACCTGTCGATCGACGGTGACCGGCTCAGCGGCCGCATCGACAACGAACCGCGCACCGTGAAGACGGCGAAAGCCGGGGACGTCCACGGATTCACCCGGACCGACATCGTCGACTGGCTTTATGTCGACCGGCCGCTGCGCCGGATGCACGGCAATTTCACCGCCTGTGCACTGATGACGCGCGAGCCACCGAAGGAAGCAGCTGCGCTGCGCAAGCAGCTTGGGCTTGCCTGCCGGCCCTGAGCCGGCAGCCACTCAGTCGGGCACGACGCTGGCCGCGCGCACGATCTCTCCCCAGCGCTTGTTGTAGCCCTGGATGAAAGCCACGTATTCCTTCGGCCCGATCACGAGCGGAATGCCACCGACAGTCTGGAAGCGTTCGACCACGTCCGGGCTGGTGATGGTGCGGGCAGTGAGCTTCGCCAGGACGTCGACGATCGGTGCGGGCACGCCGGCCGGTGCCGACATGCCGTACCAGACACCGTCCTCCAGGCCCGGGAAGCCGGCTTCCGCGATGGTCGGCACGTCCGGGAACACCGAGAAGCGCTTGTCGGCCAGGGCCGCCAGCGCACGCAGCCGTCCGGTCTTGATCTGGTTGATCAGCGAAGGCAGGCCGTCCATCATCATGTGCACCTGGCCGGTCGCGAGGTCGACGACCGCCGGCCCGCTGCCCTTGTACGGCACATGGGTGAGGTTCGCGCCGGTGCGGATCTTGAACGCCTCGCCGAACAGCTGCGGTGCGCTGCCGTTGCCCGACGAGCTGAACATGTACTTGCCCGGCGCGGCACGGGTGACCGCGACGAACTCCTTCACCGTCTTCGCCGGCACGTCGGCGTTGATCGCCATCATCGCCGGCAGCAACGACACGCCAGAGATGTGGGTGAAGCTCTTGATCGCGTCGTAGGGCAGCTTCTTGTACAGCACCGGTGCCGCACCGTGCGTGGTGCTCGAGCTGAGCATCAGCGTGTGGCCGTCGGGCGTGGCCTTGGTCACGAACTCGGAGGCGACGATGCCGCCGGCACCGGGTCGGCTCTCGACCACCACGCTCTGGCCGGCCAGCTCGCCCATCTTCGCGGCCACCACGCGGCCGGTGAAGTCGGCAGCACCGCCCGGCGGCACCGACAGGATCAGGCGCATCGTGCGCTGGGGGAACTCGGCTGCGGCGGGCGACTGCGCCTGTGCCGGCGATGGCAGGGCAGCCAGCGTGGTGGCGACGAATGCGGCGGCGGTGGTGGTGGTGACGGCACCGTACATGGTGTACTTCGGCTTCATGCTCAGGTCTCCTGGGGATACTGTTTTCGAAGCTCTTCGACCGAGGCCTGCACGGTGTAGACATCGAGGATCTCGGTCTCTTCGCCGAGGATCTCGAACATGTGCACCGCGTTGCCGGGGATGTGGACGATCGAACCGGCCATCGCCAGCTGCTCGCGTCCGTGCATGTGCACCTTGACGCCGCCACGCAGGATCATCGACACCTGTTCGGACGGATGGAAATGCGGCTTGCCCTTCGAGTTCGGCTTGACCACCACGCGGGTCATCATCACCTTGTCGCCGACCCAGGTCTGGCGCACGGTGCCGGAATGGGTGGTGAGGTTCGGATCCGACACGTCCTCGGCGGGAATGTCCTTCCAGTCGATCACCGAGGGCGCCTTGCCCAGTTGGCCGGCAACCCAGTCGTAATAGTCCATCGCTTCGTTCTCCCTGAGATCAGTCGAGTGCCCGGATGCGCTCGACGTCGGCCAGATGATGCGCAGGCTCGTCGAAGCGGGCGCGCATCCTGGGCAGCCGGCGCACCATCGCCTCGAACGCCGGATAGGACACGCACAGTTCTTCCATCAGCTGCGGCGGCAGGTCGAGGCCCGCCTGCCTTGCCATGCGCTCGATGTCCTCGCGCGAGGACGGCGACAACGGTTCCAGCGTCTTCGCGCCGGGTTCAGGCAACACGAATGATCGGATCACTGGTGCATCCCTTCGGTCGGGCGACGCAGATGCCAGCCGGTCAGCTGCTGGTAGGCATGGCCAACGCGGAACATCATCGGCTCGTCGAAATGGTCGGCGGCGATCTGCAGGCTGAGCGGCAGCCCCTCGGCACTGAAGCCGCACGGGATGTTCATCGCCGGGCCACCACCGATGTTGAACGGCGTGGTGATGTTCGGCGGCCGCAGGAACTTCTCCAGCTTGTCGGGATGCGCCTTGTCCGCCGGGGTCATCCAGCCGGCGGTCGCGATCACATCGTACTCGCGGAACGCGCGTGACAGTTCGCGCGCCAGCCACAGCCGCTGGCGCAGCGCCTGGAAGTAGTCTTCCGCCCGGATCAGCGAGCCGGACAGCACCTTGTTGCGGAACATCAGGCCGAAATCCTGCGGCCGGGTGCGGAACTCGTGCTCGTAGGCGCTGAACATCTCGGTAATGGAGATCGTCGTCTTGCAGTCCTGGTAGACGAGCAGGTCGGACAGCCGGATCTCCTCGACGACCGCACCGGCGTCGGCCAGTACCTTCATCGCCTGCTCGACCGCCGGCGCGACATCGGGATGGCAGTTCGCGTCGCCGTCGTACCAGTGTCGCACCCAGCCGATACGCACGCCGCGCACGCCGAGGTTGAGGTCGGCCATGCAGTCGCGCAGCGGATGGTCCGCGCTGGCCACGTCCGCGTCGTCGTAGCCGGCGATCGCGCCGAGCATCAGCGCGGCATCCTCGACAGTTCGGGCCATCGGACCGCAGGTGTCGAAGGTGAACGTGTTCGGAAGGACTCCTTGCCGGCTGACCAGCCCGTAGGTGGGCTTCACGCCGACGATGCCGCAAACCGCCGCCGGCATGCGGATGGATCCGCCGGTGTCGGTGCCGATCGCGGCCGGCAGCAGCCCGGCGGCGATCGCCGCACCCGCGCCGCTGCTGGTGCTGCCCGGCAGGTAGCCGGGCTTCCACGGGTTCATCGCCGGTGGCCAGGGCAGGTCCCAGGACGGCCCGCCATGCGCGAACTCGTAGGTGGTGAGCTTGCCCATCAGCGCGCCGCCGCTGTCCTTCATCCGTGCCTCGACCGCGGCGTCCTTCGATGGCACGTTGTACTGCAGGATCTTCGACTGGCCGGTGGTCAGGATGCCGGCCGTGGAGATCACATCCTTCAGCCCGTACGGAATGCCACACAGCAGTGGCGCGATCGCCTGCGCATTGTCGCGCATCCAGATTGCCTCCGCAGCGCGCGCACGCCCCAGGGCGACCTCGGGCGTCTGCGTGACGAAGCAGTGAAGGCTCGATTCATGGCGGGCGACGCGCTCGAACTGGTGCTGCACGACCTCGACCGGCGACACCTCGCGCCGCCGGTACATCGCCAGCAGGCCGGTCACCGTCGCGTAGTCGAGCGGATGCGTGGCCGGAGCCACTGCCGCGGCAGGTACTTCCGATGTCACTTCTTCACCCCGTCGAACACCAGCTTGCGATGCGCGAACTTCCATTCGCCGTCCACGCGCCTGATGGTGTCGGTGTACACGCCGGCATGCGTCACGTGCGGCAGCGTCCCCGGCTCGCCGTTGTAGCCGAACAGGTAGCAGCGGCCGAGGATCGTGTCTTCGTCGATCTGCTCGAGATGGATGCTGCCGTTCCAGTGGCGACGGTACAGGTGGGTGCGGGTTGCATAGTCCTTCTTCTTGTACTCGACGAGGTTGGCGCGGCCGACGATGTCGTAGGTGCCGTGCTGCTCGCCGTCCTCCGTGAAGCAACTCGCGTACCACTCGGCATCGCCCGAGTCGCTCGACAGGTTGTAGGCGGAATACAGGTTGAGGATCTCGACATAGGCCTCGGGGCTGACGCTGAACTTCTTCATGCTTGCTCCGCTTGTTCCAGGGTGGCCTTGCGTTCCGCGGCAGCGCCTTCGTCCACGCCAGGGAAGATCGACGACGGACCGACTTCCATCACCACGCCATCCGGGCCGCGGAACTTGATCGGCATCACGCCGGGCGAACTGAGGATGGTGAAGCCGCCGTCGACCAGCCGGCGGTGCACCGCGTCGGTGTCCTCGACTGCGATGCCGAAGTGGTGGATGCACGGACCCTCGCCCGCCCAGTTCGACTCGGTGGTATCGGCCGTGTCGTACTGGATCAGCGCCAGGTCGAAGCGGCCGTCGGTCATGTGGCAGGACACATGGCCACGCTTGCGCGTAGTCTCGGAGCGCCTGAAGCCGAATACCGTTTCGTAGAAGGTCGCAGCGCGTTCCACGTCGGTTACCTTGACTGCGAGATGCACGATGCTGGCCATGGGTTCCTCCTCCTCGGTTTGTACGTCTCTATCCCGCTCAGGCCTTGAACACGTTCGCCGGATCGGCCAGCGACTTGAACTCCACGCCATTGCCCGACGGATCGAGCGCGAACATGGTCATCTGCTCGCGCACCGTCCCCTGGTGGCGCACCTCGGGCGGGATCACCCAGGGTGCGCCGGCTGCCTGCAGCCGCGCAGCCAGCCGTTCGAACTCGTCCTTCGTCACCAGTACGCCGAAATGGCGCAACGGGTACGACTCCTTGCCCACGCCGGCGCTGCGGTGCGCCGATTCCTCCGCCGACACCTGCGCAACGATGTGGTGACCGAAGAAATCGTAATCGATGCGATCGGCTTCGGTTCGGCCAGCCTTGCAGCCGAGCACTTCGCCGTAGAACGCCCGGGTCGACTCGAGGTCGCGCACCGGGAATGAGCAGTGGAACACGCGGGCCATCGTGGTGCCTCCCTTCAGGATGGTTGCAGGACGCTCATTGCGCGACGACCTTCGCGTCGCGCAGCACACGGCCCCATTTCTCGAACTCGGCGCGGATGAACCGGGAGAACGCCTCCGGCGAGCTGGGCGCCGGCTCGATGCCCTGTTCGATGAACACCCGGTTCACCTCGGGCGTCTTGAGGATCGCGACCAGGTCACGGTTCAGGCGGGCGATGACTGCCGGCGGCGTGCGCGCCGGCGCGGCCATGCCATACCAGTTGTTCACGTCGAAGCCGGTAACGCCGGACTCCGCGATCGTCGGCAGTTCGGGGACGATCACCGAACGCTTCGCGGTGGTCACCGCAAGCGCACGGATCTTGCCGGCCTTCACATGCTGGAGCGCAGTGGAGGGGGAGGCGAAGATCATCGTGATGCGGCCACCGAGCAGGTCGATCATCGCCGGGCCGCCGCCCTTGTAGGGAATGTGCACCAGGTCGGTCTTCGTCGACGCGGCAAACAGCTCGCCGGCGAGATGGCCTGCGTTGCCGGTGCCCGAAGAGCCGTAAGTGAGCCCCTTCTGCGTCGACGCGAGCTTCAGCAGGTCCTTGACGCTCGAAGCCTGTACGCCGGGATGCACCACCAGGATGTTGGTCGCGTCGGCGATGCCGGTGATCGGCGCGAGGTCCTTGAGCGGGTGATAGCCGATATCCTTGTACAGGAAGAAATTGACCGCGAAGTTGCCGATCGCGCCGAGGCAGATCGTGTGGCCGTCCGGCGGGGCCTTGCTCAGTATCTGCCCCGACAGGCTGCCGGCCGCACCGGGACGGTTGTCGACCAGCACCGGCTGACCCAGGGCCGCGCTGAGCGGCTCGGACAGTGCACGCGCGGACACGTCCAGTCCGCCACCGGGTGCCGACCCGACCAGCATGCGGATCGGCCGCGCCGGAAAAGCCTGCTGTGCCGCGGCGTCGATGGCTATCACACCGAGCAGCGTGCCGAGCAGCGCCGCGGAAGCGGTAGCGGTGTTCATGGATGGGCTCCTCCCGACTGCGTTGTGTTGCTGGATCATGCCGTTGTCGCTCCTGTACGTGACGCAGTCCGCATTCAGGCCGCCGGCTGCAGCAGCTTGCGCAGCGACCGGATATCCGCCACGTCGTCCAGCGCCCATACACGGTCGAGCAGGGTGCGCGCGCGGCGGCGGCCGAGTACCGGTGCCATCAGCGGCAGGCACTTGTCGTCGACGTCTTGGCGGGTCATCGGGTTCTGCCAGGCACCGCGCACCACTTCGGTATGGTGCCTCAGCGTGCGTCCGTCGGTCGTCTCGACCTCCAGGATCGCCTGCCGGCCACCCGCCTTGCTCAGTGCGGCGCTGCCCTCGTAGACGATGCGCTTGCGCACCGCGAGCACCGCCGGGTCATGCATGCGCTCATCGTCGTGCGACGAGTCGAAGGTGAGACCGCCGTCGACGAGCATCACCGCCAGCAGGTGCTGCATGCAGATGTCCGGCATGTCGCGGTTGTTGACGATTTCCGACTCGGTGTCCTGCACCTGCACGTGGATGCGCTTCACGTTCGCGGGCGTGAGTCCATACGCACGGATCAGTGCGATCAGCGAGTCGAGGGCCGCCTGGATCGGCGAGCCGACCGACCAGTTCTTGATGTTCGAACGCATGATCTCCCAGGTGCGGCCCAGGTCGCGCGCGACATGCGAGGTATCGGTGTGCTTGTCGTACGCGAGGAAGAAGCTGCGCGCGCCGCTGAACGAATCGTCGACGCCATTGAAGCCGGCATCGACCATGGTCGCCGCGGACATCGCGTTGCGCGTGGGCATGCCGGCGAAGTCGAATGCCTTCTCGACATGGTCGGGGTCGCGGATCCAGCACGACAGGCCGGAGGCCTGCTGCGCGGTGTAGGACAGCAGCCAGCGCATCCGCTGGGCATCGAAGCGCGCGAGCGATCCGGCCGCCGCCGAGGCACCGAAGATCGCACCGAACGCATGCGAAGAATGCGCGGACAGCAGGAACTGGATGCCGCCCAGCGCCATCGAGAAGCGCGCGCCGACGTCGTAGCCCAGCGCCACCGCGCGCAGCAGGTCGGTGCCCGAAGAGCGCTTGAGCTCGCCCATCGCCCAGGCCGCCGGCACCACCGCACAACCGGGATGGAACAGGCCACCCTGGTGCGAATCGTCGGTCTCGTCGGCATGCGCGGACATCGCGTTGGCGAAGGCAGCCAGCGTGACGGAGCTCGACAGCGTCGTGCCCATCACGGTCGCCTGCGCCACGCCGCCCTGCGTCGACACGTACTCGATGCCCTTGCGCCCCGGCAGCAGCTTCGCGCCGGAGACGATAGCCGCCAGCGAGTCGGCGATGTGGTGCTTGGTCTTCTCGGCCACCTTCGCCGGCAGCGGGCGGTCGATCGCCTTCGCCATGTAGGCCGACAGCGAGCGGATCATCGGCGACGGTGCAACGGCCTTTCCCGCGCCGCTCACCGCGAGGACCCCGATCCGCCATCGACGCTGATCATCGTGCCGCTGACGTAGGACGCGCGCTCGGACGCGAGGAACACCGCCATGTCGGCGACTTCGTCGACGCGGGCCAGCCGGCCCAGCGGGAAGCCGACGGTGAGTTCGCGCCAGCGGTTCTCGTCGCCGAACGCTGCCTGCGCGCGTGCCTTCCAGCGCACCACCTGGCGCTGCGTCTCGGTCGCACCCGGGTTGATGCCGACCACCCGGACACCATCGTCCAGGCTGCCGGTGCCCATGCATTCGGTGAGCGCCATCAGCGCGGCATTGCCTGCTGCACCAGCCACGTTCTTGTTGGTCGGGTGGAACGGCGACACGCCGATGATGTTCACGATGACGCCCGACTTGCGCGCGGCCATGCCTGCGTAAACCTCGCGGCTCAGGTTGATGTAACCGAAGATCTTCAGGTCCCAGGCCGTGCGCCAGCGCGCCTCGTCGATCTGGTCGATCGAGCCCTGTGGTACCGCACCCGCATTGTTCACCAGTACGTCGACCACCCCTGCTGCCGCGGACAGCGCCGCCGCGGCGCCCGGTGCCGCGAGGTCGCTCGCATGCACGGTGATCGATGCCGCGCCGAGCTTGCGAAGATCGACCGCAGCGGCCTCCATCAGCGCGGCGTTGCGGGCATTGAGGATCAGGTGGCAACCTTCGGCCGCGAAGCCCTCGGCCACGCCCAGGCCGATGCCCTGGGAAGCGCCGGTGATCAGTACCCGTTTGCCGGAAAGTCTGAGGTCCATCTGCAAGTCTCCAGTGATGTTTGCGAGTAAGTCGGGAAGTCGGGAAGCCTGCGCTCAGGCCGTGGCGGCCTTCAGCACGCCCGCCTCCACCAGCGCGGCGACGCGCGCGGCGTCCCAGTGCAGCACGTCGGCGAGCACGCGGGCGTTGTCTTCGCCGAGGGTCGGCGGGTAGCGGTCCGGCGGTGGCGTCTCGCCGGTGAACTTGATCGGGTTGCCGGCGACTTCGACCCGGTGGCCACGGCCATCGTCGAGCGGCAGCACCATCTGCCGGTGCAGCACCTGCGGATCGCGCAGTGCTCGATCGAGCGTGTTCACGCTGCCGACCGGGATGCCCTTCGCGCGGAAGCGCGTGACCCAGTGCTCCGCCGGCTGCGCGAGGAAGGCCTGGTCGAGCGCCGGCAGCAGGGTGTCGCGATTGGCATGACGATCACCGTTGGTCTTGTAGCGTGGATCGTCGAGCAGGTGCGCGACGCCCAGCTCGCGCGCCATGTCTTCCCACATGCGGTCGGTGTTCGCGCACACCACGACGTTCACGCCGTCGCCGGCGATGAAGGTGCGGTAGGTGGCGAACGAATCGTGTGCGCGACCTTGCGTGCCCGGCACCACACCGGCGATCAGGTGGTAGGCCGCCTGGTAGGTGAGCATCGACACCTGGCAGTCGAGCATCGAGATGTCGATCTGCTTGCCACGGCCGGTGTGCGTGCGCTCGAGCAGCGCCGCCTGGATCGAGATCACCGCGAACATCCCGGCCGCGAGGTCGCCCAGCGGAATGCCGGAGCGCACCGGAAGGCCGCCGCTCTCGCCGGTGAGGCTCATGCCGCCGGAGAGCGCCTGCACGATCATGTCGTAGGCGGGCAGCTCACGATACGGGCCGTCCTGCCCGAAGCCGGAGATGCTGCACCAGACCAGTCCGGGATGCGCTTCCGACAGCGCGGCCGGGTCGAGCCCGAGCTTGGCCGCGACGCCGGGACGGAAGTTCTCGATCAGCACATCGCTCTTGAGCGCCAGTTCGCGCACCAGCGCCTTGCCGTCGGCATGTTTCATGTCGACCGCGACGCTGTGCTTGTTGCGGTTCACGCTCAGGTAGTAGGCGCTGTCACGGTCGACGAAGTATGGCGGTATGTGGCGCGACGAATCGCCGCCATGCGGCTCGACCTTGATCACCTCGGCGCCGAGGTCGGCGAGGATCTGCGTCGCGTACGGACCGGACAGGAACTGGGTCAGGTCGAGCACGCGCAGGCCCTTCAGCGGCTGTGCGCCGGTGCCAGCCGGCGCGGTGGAGGGCGTGGACGCGGTGTGCTGCGCGGATTCGGGCATCGGTCTGCTCCTCAGGCGCTCTCTCGAGCGCGGTAGCCCAGCCCCGTAGACAGCTCGGCGGCGAGCCGGCAGGCCTCGCGCGCGAACTCGGCTTCGCGGGCCGGATCGAATCGTTGTTCTGGAATGGTGAAGCCGAGCGAGCCGGTGACGCGGCCACCCGCGCCATGCACCGGCGCGAAGATGCCGACCGCGCCCGCGATACGCTGTCCGAACGACAGCGCATAGCCGCGCGCGCGGATCGCGGCGAGGTCCTGTGCGAGGTCGAGTTGGCCGGCCAGGCCTTCGCGTGCGAGCACAGCCGTGATCTCGTCCTGCGGCAGGAAGGCCAGGATCGAGCGTCCGGATGCGCCGGTCAGCAGGGTCTGCGGTTCATGACTGCGCACCCGGTAGCCCAGCGGATGAGTCGATTCGACGTGGGACGCAAACGTGAGCCGGCGCTCGCGCGGCAGGTACAGACACAGGTAGGCGGTCTCGTTTACCGAGGCGACCGCCTGCTCGAGCAGCGGCGCGGCGATCGCCTGCAGCGGATGGCGACTCATCGCCACCGAGGACAGCCTCAGGAATTCGCGGCCCGTACGGTAAGTGGGCGCTTCTTCATCGCGCTCGACCATACCTTCACGCATCAGCAGGTCGAGCAGCCGGTGCACCGTCGAGGCGGGCAGGCCGAGATCGGCGCTGATCCGCTTGATCTGCGTACCGTCGCCGGACTCGACCACCACGCGCAGCACCGCGACGGCACGCGCGACGGTGCCGGAGTCCACAGGCTGGCGGTGGGCATCAGACATCAGACGCTGGGGTCAGACCCCGAACAGGTGAATCGCGCAGGCGCCGTGGTCGAAGCCCGAGGTGCCGCCGCCGGTGACATGAGTCAGGCCGACCTTTGCACCCTCGACCTGACGGCTGCCGCAGCGGCCCTGCAGCTGGCGTACGATCTCGACGATCTGCGCCGCGCCGCTGGCACCGACCGGATGGCCCTTGGACAGCAGGCCGCCGCTCGGATTCACCGGTACCCGCCCACCGAGCGAGGTGGTGCCGTCGCGCAGCAGCCGCACCGCTTCGCCGCGCGGGCACAGGCCGAGCGCTTCGTAGTACAGGAGTTCGGCGATGGTGAAGGCGTCATGGCATTCGAGCACGTCGATGTCCTCGGGGCCGAGGCCGGTCTCTTCGTACAGCTCGCTGGAACAGCGGCTGGTGATCTCCGGCGTGGTCATGTCGCGGAAGCCGGGGATGTACCTGCCCGAAGCCAGGTGCGAACCGAGCACCTTCACCGGCCGGTCGGAATGGACGGCTGCACGTTCGGTCGGGCAGATCACCACCGCCGCCGCACCGTCGCCGGTCGGGCAGCACTGCAACAGAGTCAGCGGATCGGCGATGCGGCGCGAGGCGAGCACTTCCTCGACCGTGGTCTCGGTGCGGAACTGCGCATCGGGATTCAGCGCGCCATGGCGGCGCGCCTTCACCGCGACCTGCGCGAGATCCTGCTCGGTCGCACCGTAGTCGTGCAGGTAGCGCTGCGCACGCATCGCATAGAGCGCCGGCATCACCATGCCGTTCGACACTTCGATGTCGTCCTGGTCGAGCGGCAACGTACCGCCGCCAAGCTTGGTGAGCTGTTCGACGCCGAACACCAGCACGTAGTCGTACAGGCCGGCGGCGACGGCGACCCAGGCTTCGCGGAACGCGGT
>CANGXU010000125.1 GCA_947457885.1 Betaproteobacteria bacterium | reverse complement strand
TGCGCCAGCCGCGCGGCGACGCGCCCGGTGCGGCTGGCCGCAGCATCGACCAGGCGGGCCTGCGCCTGGGACAGCCGGCGCTGCAGATGGCCAAGGGAGACCGCCTGGTCGCGCGCACGGGCGCCCGGGTGCGTCAGGCGGCGCTGCAGGTGGTCTAGGGTCTGCATCCGCTGCTCCAGCAGACGCCACTGCGCGCGGCTGAGCACCGCAGCCTGCGCCTGCAGCCGCTGGTGCAGCTGCGCCGCGTCCGGCACCACCATCACGGCAGCGGCGGTCGGCGTGGTTGCGCGGGCGTCGGCGACGAAATCCGCGATGGTGAAATCGGTTTCATGCCCGACCGCACTGACGGTCGGGATCGGGCTGTCGGCGATCGCGCGCGCAACGACTTCTTCGTTGAACGACCACAGATCCTCGATGCTGCCACCGCCGCGCCCGACGATCAGCACGTCGCATTCCGCGCGTTCGCCGGCCACCGCGATCGCGCGCGCGATCTGGCGTGCCGCGCCCTCGCCCTGCACCAGCGCCGGGTAGACGATCACGTGCACCCCCGGGGCGCGCCGGCGCAGCGTGGTGAGCATGTCGCGCAGGGCCGCGGCCGAGGTCGACGTGACGATGCCGACGGCGCGCGGGAACGACGGCAGCGGCCGCTTGCGCTCGGCGGCGAACAGGCCCTCGGCCGACAGCTTCGCCTTGAGCCGCTCGAACGCAGCGAACAGCGCGCCCAGGCCGGCACGGCGCATCGTCTCGACATTGAGCTGGAAATCGCCGCGCGCCTCGTACAGCGACGGTACGGCGCGCAGCTCGACCTCGCTGCCGTCGCTCGGCTGCCAGCCCAGCAGCGAGGCGCGGTGGCGGAACATCACGCAGCGCACCTGCGCCTGGGCGTCCTTCAGCACGAAGTAGCAATGGCCGGAGTCGTAGCGGCGGAAGTTCGATATCTCCCCGGCCACCCACAGCGCCGGCAGGGCGTGTTCGATCGCCTCGCGCGCCGCCCGGTTGAGCGCCGCCACGGTCAGGATCTCGGGGCGGGAGGCCGGTTCGCGCATGCCGCGATTCTAGCGCCGACGGCGCAGTCCGGGGTCGATGGATCGGCGCATCGCGAACTCCGTACGAATCACGGAACGGCGCGGCCTGGAGGAACGAAACTGCCTTGGAACCCGCGAGAAACCGTGCACAGGCCGTCACTTCTCCACAGCATCCCGGGGATGCCCCGGTTTGCCAGCCGAAACCGACACCACCCCTAGAGCGAATACTGCAAGTTGTTGTTTAATAATGCATTCCTTGCTGCACAAAAAAACAGCAACCCAAACGGGAACACGGCTGCACAACGGTTTCAGCCCGTTTCCGGCACTCTATTCACAAACTTATCCACAGAACATGTGGAAAATGGAAAATCCTCCATTGAGTGAGGCGCTTAGCATCGCTTGTGCCCGATTCGCAGCGGCTTGTGCTTGCCCTCGGCCGCGCCGGTCGATAGAGTCGGGGCGCCTCCCAACAAGACTCTGACCCTATCCGTGTTTGCGATCATCCAAGGTGCCGGCTGGCCTATCTGGCCGCTGATCTTCGCTTCGATCATTGCCTTGGCCATCATCGGCGAACGCGGATGGACCCTGCGGCGTGCGCTGGTCGCGCCGGCCGACCTGCTGCCGAACGTGGTGGCCGAGTTCCGGCAGAACGGCGCATCGCGCGAGATGGTCGAGCGCATTGCTGCCCATTCGCCGCTTGGTGAAGTGCTCGCCGCGGGTCTGCGCAACGTGCGCAGCCCGCGCGAAGTGATGAAAGAGGCGATCGAAGAAACCGGGCGCGGAGTCGCGATGCAGCTCGAGCGCTACCTGACCACTCTGGGCACGATCGCGGGCATGGCGCCGCTGCTCGGTCTGTTCGGCACGGTGATCGGCATGATCGAGATCTTCGGCGCGCAGTCGGCTGCCGGCACGCCCGCGCAGCTGGCGCAGGGTATCTCGATCGCGCTCTACAACACTGCATTCGGCCTGATCGTCGCGATCCCCAGCATGATTGCCTACCGGCACTACCGCGCGAAGGTCGACGGCTACGTAGTCGACATGGAACTCCAGGCGGTGAAGCTGGTCGAGGTGGTGCACGGTGAACGCCTTGCCTGACCGCGCACGGGGTGCAGCTTGAATTTCCGGCGCGGCCGCCTGCGCGACGAGCCTGAGATCAACCTGGTTCCGATGCTCGACGTGTTCCTGGTGGTGCTGATCTTTCTTGCCACCTCGACCACTTTCACCCGGTTCTCGGAATTGCAGATCAACCTGCCTCAGGCTTCGGCGGAAACGCCGCCGAACCGGCCGGTGCAGATCAATGTCGCGATCGACGCTACCGGACGCTACCTGGTCAACCGCCAACCGGTGGTGTTCGGCAACCCCGAGCAGTTCAGCCAGGCCCTGCGCAAGGCGGGCGGTGAGGCGCAGGAACCGGTGATCGTGATCAGCGCCGACGCTGCCGCCACGCACCAGGCCGTGGTCAACGTGATGGAAGCAGCGCGGCTCGCCGGTTATCCGCAGATCACGTTCACCACCCAGGGCTCCGGCGCGCGCTGAACGGCACTGCGTCCGTCCAGCGCGCCGACCGCCGATGCCGCGCTTCGATACCGACCGCCACTGGGCGAAGCTGAGCGTGCGCAGCGCGCTGCTGCTGCCGGTGTCCTGGCTGTTCCGGCTGGCCGTCGAATTGCGCCGGCTCGCCTTCCGCATCGGCTGGGCCAGTCGCCACGCCGTGCCCGTGCCGGTGATCGTAGTCGGCAATGTCACTGTCGGCGGCACCGGGAAGACACCGCTGACCATCTGGCTGGTGCTCTACCTGATCACCCGCGGCTGGCACCCAGGCGTGGTCAGCCGAGGCTACGGCGGCAGCGCGAGCGACGATCGTGTCAGCGAACCGGTGGGCCCGCACAGCGATCCGTCGCGTGTCGGCGACGAGCCGGTGCTGATCGCCCGGCGCACCCCGGCACCCGTGTGGATCGGCGTCGACCGGGTGTTCGCCGCACGCGCGCTGCTGCGCGAGCATCCCGAGTGCGACGTGCTGATCGCCGACGACGGCCTGCAGCACTACCGCCTCGCACGCGATGTCGAAGTCGCGGTGGTGGACGCCGGCCTCGGATTCGGCAACGGGCACATGCTGCCGTCCGGTCCGCTGCGCGAGCCGGTGCATCGGTTGAGCGCAGTGGACGCGCTGGTGGTCAACGGCGCGGCATCGATGGCGGCGCCGGTGCCGCGCGACGCGCAGTTCGAGATGCGCATTGCAGCGGGCCGCGTGTACCGTCTGGACGACCCGTCCATCACCGCCGCCCCCGAATCGCTGCGCGGCCAGCGGCTGCATGCGGTCGCGGGGATCGGCTATCCGGACCGCTTCTTCAGCCTGCTGTCCTCCCTGGGCCTGACCTTCGTCGAGCACCCGTTCCCGGACCATCACCATTTCGAGCCGGCGGACCTCGACTTCGGCGACGAGCCGGTGATACTCACCGAAAAGGATGCCGTAAAATGCATCCGGTTCGGCGCATCCCATCACTGGGTGCTCCCGGTCGAGGCGCAACTCGATGCCGCGTTCGGAGAACACCTGGTACGCCGCCTGGAAGGGCAGCCCTGATCGCCGGTACGGCCTCGCGCGGGCCGCACCGGGCACCTGTATCCTCCGTGCCCGGATGCCTGGATGCCCGGCTTCCACGTTCCTCACGCAACGCCTGCTGAAAGCAACGACATGGACGCAAAATTGCTGGAGATCCTGGTCTGCCCGGTCACCAAGGGAAGCCTGACGTTCGACCGCAGCCGGCAGGAGCTGCTGTCGCAGGGCGCGGGGCTCGCCTATCCGATCCGCGACGGCATACCGATCATGCTCGAGGACGAGGCACGCCGGCTGGCGCCGGAAGAGCTCGAAGCGCTGCGCCGCGGTTGACTGCATCGCCACAGGTGATCGCGTTCGTCGCAGCGATACCGGCCCGGCTCGCCTCGACCCGGCTGCCCGGCAAGCCACTCGCCGACATCGGCGGCCGGCCGATGGTGGTGCGCGTGGCCGAGCGCGCGGCGGCCAGCGGTGCCCGCGAGGTGTGGATCGCCACCGACGACCCGTCCGTCGTCGCCGCCGCGGCGGCGCATGGAATGCAGGCCGCGCTGACGCGCAGCGACCATCCGTCCGGCACCGACCGCATCGCCGAGCTGTGCGTGCAGCGTGCATGGCCGGACGACACGATCGTGGTCAACGTGCAGGGCGACGAGCCGCTGATCGACCCTGCGCTGATCGCCGCGGTGGCGCGCCGGCTGCACGAGACGCCGGATGCGGCGATCGCCACCGCCTGCCATGCCCTGCATTCCACCCGCGAGATGTTCGACCCCAATGTCGTGAAGGTGGTCCTGGACCGGCGCGGCTTCGCACTCTATTTCAGCCGCGCGCCGATCCCGTATGCACGCGACGCGTTTGCCGCATCGGTGCCGGTGATTGGTCCGGCTGCGGACGACCGTTCTGGCGCGCCGCTGCCCGAGGGCCTGCCGGTATACCGGCATGTGGGGCTCTACGCCTATCGCGCAGCCGCCCTGCGCCGGCTGTCGGCGCTGCCACCGACCGCGCTGGAACAGTTCGAATCGCTCGAACAGCTGCGCGCGCTCTGGCATGGCGAATCGATCGTGGTCGAAGCCGCACCCGACGCCCCCGCTGCGGGCGTGGACACGCCGGCCGACCTCGAACGGGTGCGCCGGGCCCTGGTGCGGGACGGCAGCCGCTGACCGCGCCTGGCTGCCGCCGGACGCGGACTCGCCGGCTCGGGGACCGTTGCGTATAATGCGCGGCAGTCTGATCACTGCATAAAGACGAATCGACGATCCAGCCGTACCTGGCAGACACGTCGACCCATCGGCACCACCGCCTGCGGCATTCCGCGGGCACCGACCAAAGGAGCCGCTCCGTCCGGGGTTCGTCGCCGGCGCAGCGCTTTTCGACCATGCGCATACTGCTTCTAGGGCCCCCGGGGGCAGGCAAGGGAACCCAGGCCGCGTTCCTGCGCGACCGGTTCCACATCCCCCAGATCTCCACCGGCGACATGCTGCGCGCGGCGGTCAAGGCTGGCAGTCCGCTCGGGCTGGCCGCCAAGAAGGTGATGGATGCCGGCGAACTCGTCTCCGACGAGATCATCATCGGCCTGGTCAAAGACCGCCTCGCCGCCGACGACTGCAAGGCCGGGTACCTGTTCGACGGGTTTCCGCGCACCATTCCGCAGGCCGACGCGATGCGCGCGGCGGCGGTCGCGATCGACCACGTGCTCGAGATCGCGGTCGACGATGCAGAGATCATCAGCCGGGTCAGCGGGCGGCGCGTGCACCCGGCATCGGGACGCACCTACCATGAGGTCTACGCGCCGCCGAAGGTCGCGGGCGTGGACGACGCGACCGGCGAACCGCTGATCCAGCGCGACGACGATCGCGAGGAGACCGTGCGCAACCGGCTCGACGTCTATCGCCGGCAGACCCGGCCGCTGGTCGACTACTACCAGGGCTGGGCGCAGTCGGGCGATGCAGGCGCACCGCGCTACGCCTGCATCCCGGGCGTGGGGGCGGTCGACGAGATCGGCCGCCGGATGCTCGCTGCGATGGGTGCCGGCGGAGGCAATGCCGGCTAACGCCTTCTACGCCCAGTCCGGGGGCGTGACCGCCGTCATAAACGCCTCGGCTGCGGGCGTGATCGAAACCGCGCGCCGCCACCCGGGGAAGATCGGCAAGGTCTTCGCCGGGCGCGATGGCATCGTCGGCGCGCTTCACGAGGACCTGATCGACACCGGGCGCGAGAGCGCGTCGGCGATCGCGGCGCTGGTGCGTACGCCCGGCGGCGCCTTCGGCTCGTGCCGCTACAAGCTCAAGGACATCGACGAGCACCGCGCGCAGTACACCCGTCTGGTCGATGTGTTCCGTGCCCACGATATCCGCTACTTCTTCTACAACGGCGGCAACGATTCCGCCGACACCTGCCTGAAGATGGCGCAGGTCTCATCGTCGATGGGCTATCCGCTCGCCTGCGTGCACGTGCCCAAGACCATCGACAACGACCTCGCCGGCACCGACAACTGCCCCGGCTTCGGTTCGGTCGCGAAGTACGTGGCGACCTCGATGCGCGAGGCGGCGTTCGACGTGGCGTCGATGGCGAGCAACTCGACCCGCGTGTTCGTGCTCGAGGTGATGGGGCGGCATGCCGGCTGGATCACCGCTGCAGTCGGCCTGGCCGACGATGCCGATCATCCACTGCCGCTGGTACTGCTCTTCCCCGAGATCCCGTTCGACGAGGCACGCGTGCTGGCCCGCGTCGAGCGTCTGGTGAAGACGCACGGCTACTGCTGCATCGGCGTATCCGAAGGGTTACGCGGCGCCGACGGGAAATTCCTGTCCGAATCGGGCCTGCGCGATTCGTTCGGCAACGCGCAACTGGGCGGTGCCGGCGAACGGGTCGCGCGCCTGATCCGCGACCGGCTGGGGCACAAGTACCACTTCGCGCTGGCCGACTACCTCCAGCGCGCAGCTCGTCATATCGCATCGAAGACCGACGTCGAGCAGGCCTATGCCGTCGGCCGCGCCGCGGTACAGGCCGCGCTGCGCGGCAGGAGCGGCGTGATGGTCTCGATCGAGCGTACCTCGCAGCAGCCCTACCGATGGTCGCTGGGGCTGGTGCCGCTGTCGCGCGTCGTCAACCGCGAACACATGCTGCCTCGCGGCTTCATCAGCCGGGACGGCTTCGGCATCACTGCGCGCGCACGCGCCTACCTGCAGCCGCTGATCCGCGGCGAAGCCGGGCTGAAGTTCAGCAACGGCCTGCCCGCCTATGTGCGGCTGAAGAACATTTCCATCAAGAAGAAGCTCGCGCCGTTCAAGATCTGATCGAGCGCGGGACGACAGGATCGTCGGAATCAGTACGCAACACGCGTTTTTCCAGGCAGTTCGAACCGAGAGAAAACGAGGGGGAAGTGACTCATGGCCGCACCGTTGTGGTTTGCACTGGCATGCTCGATCGCAGCGATCCTGTACGGGATCGTTTCGACCCAATGGATTCTCAAGCAGCCGACCGGAAATGATCGAATGCGGGAGATTGCCGCCGCCGTACAGGCAGGGGCGGCAGCCTACCTGAACCGGCAGTACACGACGATCGCCGCGGTCGGGGCGGTACTGTTCGTGCTGATCGGCCTGGCGCTGTCCTGGCTCACCGCCTTCGGTTTCCTGGTGGGTGCGGTGTTCTCGGGTGCTGCGGGATACATCGGGATGAACGTCTCGGTGCGCGCGAACGTGCGTACCGCCGAGGCCGCGCGCACCGGCCTCGATGAAGCGCTCGCGGTGGCGTTTCGCGGCGGTGCGATCACCGGCATGCTGGTGGTCGGGCTGGGCCTGCTGTCGGTGGCCGGATACTTCGCGATCCTGGTCGGCATGGGCTACGACGTGAACACGACGGTGCTCAACGCGATGATCGGGCTGGCCTTCGGCAGTTCGCTGATATCGATCTTCGCGCGCCTCGGTGGCGGCATCTTCACCAAGGGTGCGGACGTCGGCGCCGACCTCGTGGGCAAGGTCGAGGCCGGCATCCCCGAAGACGACCCGCGCAACCCCGCGGTGATCGCCGACAACGTCGGCGACAACGTCGGCGACTGCGCCGGCATGGCTGCCGATCTGTTCGAGACCTATGCGGTGACCGTGATCGCGACGATGCTGGTCGGTGCGATGTTCGCCGCCGACCTCGGCCCGAATGCGGTGCTCTACCCGCTGGTGCTCGGCGGCGCTTCGATCATCGCGTCGATCATCGGCTGCTTCTTCGTGAAGGCGTCGCCCGGCGGCAAGATCATGAATGCGCTCTACAAGGGCGTGATCGTCGCCGGCCTGCTGTCGGCCGTCGCGTTCTATCCGATCACCACGTCGATGATGTCCGGGGCCGCAGGTGGCGCGATGCCGCTCTTCCTGTGCGCGCTGATCGGCCTCGCGCTCACTGCGGCGATGGTGGTGATCACCGAGTACTACACCGCCACCGAGTACGCGCCGGTACGCCATGTCGCCCAGGCCTGCACCACCGGGCATGCGACCAACATCATCGCAGGCATCGGCATCTCGATGAAGTCCACCGCAGCCCCGGTGCTCGCCGTGTGCCTGGCGATCTGGGGCGCGTTCGAACTGGGCGGGCTCTACGGCATCGCGATCTCCGCCACGGCCATGCTCTCGATGACCGGCGTGATCGTCGCCCTCGATGCGTACGGCCCCATCACCGACAACGCAGGCGGCATCGCCGAGATGTCCGAGATGCCGGCTTCGGTGCGTGCGATCACCGATCCGCTGGATGCGGTCGGCAACACCACCAAGGCGGTGACCAAGGGCTATGCAATCGGCTCGGCCGGGCTGGCGGCGCTGGTGCTGTTCGCCGACTACACGCACAAGCTCGAGAGCACCAACCCGGGCGCGACCTTCACGTTCAGCCTGTCCGATCCGATGGTCATCATCGGCCTGTTCATCGGCGGCCTGATCCCGTTCCTGTTCGGCGCGATGGCGATGGAGGCGGTCGGGCGCTCGGCGAGCTCGGTGGTGGTCGAGGTTCGGCGGCAGTTCAAGGAGATCCCCGGCATCATGGAAGGCACGGCCAAGCCCGACTATTCGCGCGCGGTCGACATGCTGACCCGGTCCGCCATCAAGGAGATGATGGTGCCGTCGCTGCTGCCGGTGCTGGTGCCGATCGCCGTCGGCTTCCTCCTCGGCCCGATCGCACTCGGCGGCTTGCTGATGGGCTGCATCGTCACCGGTCTGTTCGTCGCGATCTCGATGACCACCGGCGGCGGAGCCTGGGACAACGCCAAGAAGTTCATCGAAGAGGGCAACCACGGCGGCAAGGGCTCCGATGCGCACAAGGCAGCGGTCACCGGCGACACCGTGGGCGATCCTTACAAGGACACGGCTGGCCCGGCGGTCAACCCGCTGATCAAGATCATCAACATCGTCGCGTTGCTGATCGTGCCGCTGCTGCCGGTGACTCAGCCGGCCGCGAAGGTGGAAGCGCCAGCAGCGGTAGCGGTCGTGGCTGCGCCGGCGACGACGGCGCTGGCCGAGGTTCCGGTCGGGCGTTGATGCTTGCTGTGTCGGGATCGAGGCGAGGGGCTACCTGGCCTCGATCCGCGCAGGTGCTGTGGTGAGAGAGGAACCGTACAACCGTCCGGCAGCACCAGACCGCGGGGCTGCCGCACCAGCCCATCCTCCCCTCTCGACAATGCACGGTGGTGGAGCAGACGCGCGCACCGGGCTGCCGGTGGAGCGAGGTAAAGGAGGAGCCGTCGGGCACACGCGCGCCCGGCAGCGGGGGACACGAGCGGAACCGGCAGCCCGGTGCGCGTGTCTGGGCACCATCGTGCGATCAGCCACCGCGAGCCCGTCCCGCTCGGGTTATCCTAGTGTCCGACAGCTCCCCTGGTACGCCGGACGCAACCTCCAGGGGTTGGCGTCGGGTTGCCTGTGGGCGCCCGTTCCACCGATGTCAGAGGGTGTCCAATGCTCTACCGCCTGGGTGATCGCCGCGTAACGCTGGAAGGCAACGCTTTCGTCGCCGCCAATGCGACGGTGGTCGGCAGCGTCGTACTGAAAGACCAGTCCTCGGTATGGTTCGGGTCGATCGTGCGCGGCGACAGCGACCTCATCACGATCGGCGAAGCCTCCAACGTGCAGGACGGCTGCGTGCTGCATACCGATGCCGGCATCCGGCTCACGCTCGGCCGGCGGGTGAGCGTCGGACACATGGTGATGCTGCACGGGTGCACGATCGGCGACGGCAGCCTGGTGGGCATCCGCAGCGTGGTGATGAACCATGCAGTGATCGGGAGCAACTGCCTGGTGGGTGCCGGCACGCTGATCCCTGAGGGCAAGACCTACCCCGATGGCGTGCTCATCCTCGGGACACCGGGGCGGGTCGTGCGCCACCTCACGCCCGAGGAGATCGAGCACCTCGGACACAACGCTGATCATTACGTCGAGCGTGTGCGGCAGTACCGCGCAGGCTTCGCCGCAGACGGAACCGCCGACTGAGCCGCGCGATGACGACCCCGACAAACCCACCTGCGCCCCCGTCGAGCCCGGCGATCACCCCTGGAATCCCGCTGCTGGGCGAGGCAACGGTCCTGCGGCGCAACGGCAATGCGCGACCCGTCCCCGGAATTCTGAGCCCGGTCGTACTCAAGGTATACGGGCTGGTTGGCGACCGGATCAGCGCCGTCGACCTGCGAACGTCCGCCGGCATGGACGACGCTGCCCTCGGCGCAGCCCTGGGCGAACTGGTCCAACGCGGCCTGATCATCGCCGAGGTGGTGCCGGCCGAGGATCCGCTCGATCTCGATTTCACCTCCCCCGAAGTCATCGAGAAACTGCGTGCCGAGGCGAAAAAGGTACAGCAGGCCGAGGAAGAAGCGCGCCTGCGTGTCGAGACCGAGCGCAAGGCCAAGCTGCAGGCTGAAGCAAGGGTCCGCGCCGAAACCGAGGCCAAGGCGCGAGCCGATGCCGACGCCAAGGTCAACGCGGCGGCGCTGGCGCGCCTGAAGGCCGAGAAGGTCGTACGCAACCAGTCCGACGACGAGATCGTCGCGCGCCAGGGTGCACTCGACCGCGCCGAAGCCGAGGTGCGTGCGCGGGCCGATGCGCTTGCGCGCGCCGAAGCGGAGGCGCGTGCGCGGGCCGAGTCGGTACTCAAGGCCGAGACCAACGCGGCCGCGCGCCTCGCGGCCGTGCGCCGGATGGAGGCCGGACTGAAGGCCAGGATAGCGGCCCTCGCGCGGCTCGACGCGGAACGCAAGCACAAGGCCATGGCCGAGGCAAAGGCGCGCGACGAATCAACCACCCTCGTCCGCGCAGGGGCTCTCGCGCAGGCGGAGGCCGAGCGCAAAGCCCGCGAAGCAGCCGAACAGCGCGCCGAAGCCGAACGCGTGCTGCGCCAGCAGGTCGAGGCCAAGGCCAGCGCGGAAGCGCAGGCACGGCAGGATGCCCTTGCCCAGGCACGCGAGGCGCAGGCCATGGAAGACCGGTTGCGCGCAGAGGCCGGCGAGCGAGCGCTGGCCGAGCAGGCTGCGCGGGAGGAGGCGCAGGCCGAGCGCCGTGCCCGCGAACAGGCCGAAGCGATGGCGGCGGCCGAACGCAACGCACGCGAGGAAGTCGAGCGGCGCGCGCGTGCGCAGGCCGATGCGGAAAGGCGTGCGCGCGAACAGACACAGGCGCTGATCGAAGCCGAACGGTCGCTGCGCGAAGAGGCCGAGGCGAGGATGCGTGCGCTGTCTTCCACCGAACGCGAAGCCCGCGAGAAGGCCGCGGCGCAGGCCCAGGCGGAAAGCGACTGGCAGCCGCTCGCCGGACTGAAGCCGACTGCGCGACCGGCACCGACCGCGGCCGCGGCACCGGCCGCGGCAGCGACGCCGGCAGCGACGCC
>CANGXU010000124.1 GCA_947457885.1 Betaproteobacteria bacterium | reverse complement strand
CCGAAGAAGTAGCCGTTGTCGCCCAGGAACAGGATGAACGTGTCGTCGAGCTGGCCGCTCTTCTCGAGCGCGTCGAACAGCTGGCCGACGCCCTCGTCGACCGAGGCCATCATGCGCGCGCGCAGGCGCATCTCTTCCTGGTCGCCGCTCTTCACCGATTCGAGCAGCGCCTGCGAGGTCTCGGTCGCCTTGATCTCGAACGCCTCGCGCCACACCGGCTTGTCCTTCACCACCTCGGACATCGGGATCACGTTCGGCCGCGGCGGGAACATCGCGCCTTCGTAGAGGCCCTCGTGCCGCGGCGCCGGCTTGTAGCCGTTGCCCGGGTCGAGCGTGAGCTTGCCGTCGGCCGCCTGCACCGCGTCCGGGTGCACCGCCTTGTGCGCGAAGAACAGCGAGAACGGCTTGTCCCGCTTGCGCGACACGAACTCGACCGCCCGCGCGTTGAGCAGGTCGGTGATGTAGCCGTCGTACTTCGTGTACACCCCGTTCTCGTTCAGGCGCGGGTTGAACAGGTTGCCATGGCCGTCGAAGCTGACCCAGTGGTCGTAGCCCGGACGCGGCCCGCCCTCGTTGCCCATGTGCCACTTGCCGACATGTGCCGTTTCGTAGCCGAGCTTCTGCAGTTCGAGGTGGTAGTTCGGCAGCCGGTGGCTGTGCGCATCGCGCGCGACGTTGTCGATGATGCCGTGCCGGCTCGCATACTGGCCGGTGACGATCGATGCCCGGTTGGGCGAACACAGCGGCGTCGTATGGAACGCCCGGCTGCACAGCGCGCCCTCGGTAGCGATGCGGTCGATGTTGGGCGTCTTCATGTATGGATGACCGCCTGCACCGAACTCGTCGAAGCGCAGGTCGTCGATCAGGATCACCAGCAGGTTGGGACGCTTCACCGCGCGCACTCCCTTGTCGTAGTCGTAGTCGTTGTCGTCTTCGTGATCGTCGCCACCACCGCCGCCAGCGTCAGCGCGGCTTGTAGATCGCCAGGGCCTCGGGCAGCATCGCCTCGATGTCTCGGATGCGGCTGGCGTTGGACGGATGCGTGGACATCCATTCCGGGGTGGAACGGCCCATCTTCGCGGACGCGTCCGCCATGCGCACCCAGAGGTCGCGGGCGGCGCGCGGGTCGTAGCCGGCCCGCGCCATGTAGATCAGGCCAAGGCGGTCGGCCTCGGTCTCCTGCAGGCGCGAGAACGGCAGGATGATCCCGAGCGTCGCGCCGGCACCGAGCGCGCCGAGCAGCGCCTGCGTGGATGCCGAATCCCGGCCGCTGGAACCGGCGGCGATGGCACCCGCGGCAAGACCCGCCTGCACCAGCAGCCCCTGGCTCATGCGTTCCGCGCCATGGCGCGCGGTCGCATGCGCGATCTCGTGGCCGATCACCGCGGCGAGCCCCGCCTCGTCCCGGGTGATCGGAAGGATGCCGGTGTAGACCGCGACCTTGCCGCCCGGCAGGCAGAAGGCGTTGACGACCTTGTCGTTCTCGATCAGCCGGAACTCCCACTGGAAGTCGGTACGGCCGGTGGCCGCTGCGATGCGCGCGCCGACGCGTGCGAGCAGCGCGGTCTTCTCCGGGTCGGTGGAGATCTTCTCCTTCTTCAGGATCTCCTGGTAGGCCTGCAGGCCGAGCTTGACCTCCTCGCCAGGGGAGAGAAGGATCAGCTGGCTGCGGCCCGAGATCGGTGCGGTCTCGCAGCTCACCAGCATCGGCCCGAGGCCGAGCGCCAGCAGCAGAGCGGCTGCCGCCGACCGCAGGCGGCGTGGCGTCCGGCGCAGGCTGCAGGCTCCAGGCGCTTCGTCGATGGCGTTCATTAAGGTCTCCTCCCGTTCCGCGGCGCACGATCGCAACCGTCGCGCCGGTACGCAACACGCGTCCCCGGCGTGGCACCGCCAGTCCCGCACATTATCGCAGCCGGTCATGCCGCGGGGGACGGATGTTCCGGAACCCGTCCGCGCACCATGGCCAGCAGCAGCGCGAACCCCAGGCCGGCTGCCAGCGCGGCGAGCGTGAAGGTGATCGCCGGACCGAACGACGACCAGACCAGGCCGGAGGCGAAACCGCCGAGCGTTCCGCCAGCCCCGAACGACAGTGCGGTATAGAGCGCCTGGCCCTTCGCCTGGTGCGCCCCCTGGAACCAGCGGTGTATCAGGCCGATGGCCGCGGCATGGTAGGCGCCGAAGGTCGCTGCATGCATCGCCTGCGCCAGCACCAGCGCGGTCGGCGAACTGACCAGCCAGCCGATCAGCAGGAAGCGCACCACGGCGATCGCGAACGTCGCCACCAGCAGCCGGTACAACCCGATGCGCGCGACCAGTTGCGGCATCCACCAGAACACGGCGACCTCGCACACGACCCCGAGCGCCCAGAGCCAGCCGACGGCCGACTTGCTGTAGCCGTTGTCCACCAGGTGCACCGAGAAGAAGGAATAGTAGGCACCGTGTGCGGTCGCCATCAGGAAGCAGGCACCGAGCAGCCCGGCCACCTCCGGGCGCATCAGGATCGTGCGGGCAGGCACCTCCTCCCGCACCGCCCGGTGGGCCGACGATTCCGGTACCTGCCAGGTCGCGACCAGCGCCACGGCATAGATGGCAATCATCAGCCATAGCCAGTCGCGCAGGGTCGCGAAGTCGAGGAAATGGCCGATGCCGATCACCGAGAGGGTGAAGCCGACCGAGCCCCAGAGCCGGATGCGCGCATAGCGCCCGGTATCGCCGCGCACGTGGCCGAAGGTGGTCGCCTCCGCCAGCGGCATGGTGGCGCTGGTGAAGAAGCTCATCACGAACAGCGCGACGAACAGCGCGCCGAAGCTGTCGCCGGCGAAAAGGCCGAACATCGCGATGCCGCCGGCCAGCGCGGTCAGGCGCACGATGTGCATCCGGCTGCCGCGCCGGTCGGCCAGCACGCCCCAGAGCATCGGCGCGAACATGCGCGAGGACTGGTTGACCGCCATCAGCAGCCCGATCTGCACCGCGCTCATGCCAACCGAGTCCAGGTAGAGACTCAGGTAGGGCGTGAAGCCGCCGACGTACGCGAAGTAGAAGAAATAGAACGCACCGAGCGACCACGCCGTGCGGGCAGGCAACGATGGGTTCATCGTGGGCGCAGCCGTGCCGCCGCTGGCCGACGGCTCAGGCCTCGGATGGGTCCGAGTCCTCGCGCGTGGCGGCGGCGGGCGTGGCACCGGCCGCCGACGGTGCCAGCGCAGCGATGCGCGGCGTAGCCACCACCACGTCGGCGTTCTGCGCCCGGTGGCGCAGCGCATGGTCGATCAGGGTCAGTGCCAGCATGGATTCGCAGATCGGCGTCGCCCGGATACCGACGCACGGATCGTGACGGCCGGTGGTTTCGACGATAACCGGTGCCCCGCTGCGGTCGATCGAGCGCCGGGGCAGGCGGATCGAAGACGTCGGCTTGACCGCCACATGGACGACGATGTCCTGTCCGGTCGAGATGCCGCCCAGCACGCCGCCGGCATGGTTCGACAGGAAACCGTTCGGCGTCAGCTCGTCGCCATGCACCGTGCCGGGTTGCGTCACCGCGTCGAAGCCAGCGCCGATCTCGACGCCCTTCACCGCATTGATGTTCATCATGTTGTAGGCGATGTCGGCATCGAGCCGGTCGTACACCGGCTCGCCCCAGCCCACCGGGACCCCGGTGGCGATCGTGGTGATCTTCGCGCCGCAGGAATCGCCCGACTTGCGCAGGCGGTCCATGAACGCTTCGAGCTCCGGCACGATGTCGGGGTCGGCGCAGAAGAACGGATTGTCGTACACCCCGTCCCATGACTTGAACCCGAGCGGGATCGGCCCGAGCTGCGACATGCGCCCGCGGATCACGATGCCATGGCGCTCGAACAGCCACTTCTTCGCGATCGCACCGGCGGCGCAGCGCACTGCGGTCTCGCGCGCGGAACTGCGCCCGCCGCCGCGGTAGTCGCGTTCGCCGAACTTGTGCCAGTAGGTGTAGTCGGCATGGCCAGGCCGGAACGTATCCTTGATCTTCGAGTAGTCCTTGCTGCGTGCATCCACGTTGCGGATCAGCAGCCCGATCGGCGTGCCGGTCGTGCGGCCCTCGAACACGCCCGACAGGATCTCGACCACGTCGTCCTCGCGCCGCTGCGTCACATGGCGCGACGTGCCGGGCTTGCGCCGGTCGAGTTCGACCTGGATGTCGGCCTCGGTCAGCGCCATGCCCGGCGGGCAGCCATCGACCACGCAGCCGATCGCTGGGCCGTGGCTTTCGCCGAACGAGGTGACGGTGAAAAGGGTACCGAGCGTGCTTCCGGACATGGGGTAGGCGACAGGCGCCCGGTGGCCGGGCGACCGCGATTGCTGTGGAGCCTCAAGTCTAGCATTCGCCCCCCTGCTCCTCCGTGCCGCGGCGTGGGCATCGGGCTGCCGTTCCCTACCCAGGGAGCGCCTGGACGCGCGCACCGGGTTGCCGCGCTCTACCCAGGGAGCGCCTGGACGCGCGCACCGGGTTGCCGACTCCGTTCGTGTCCCCCGGCCCGGCCCTGCTCGCGCAGGCCCGGGCCTCCTCCTTTACCTCACTCCGTCGGCAACCCGATGCACGCGCCCGTTCCACCGCCGTGCCGTACGACCAGGCACCGTCGCGACCGCCGTGCCGTACGACAAGGCACCGTCGCGACCGCTGCACGGCACCTGCGCTGATCGAGGTGATGGGGTACCTCGCGGAGCGAAGTAAAGGAGGAGGATCGGGCTCGGAGACGAGCCCGATCCGGGGGACATGAGCGGAGCGAGGTACCCCGTCGCCTCGATCCCGCACCAGCCAGGCAAGCAACCAGCGATACAATCGCCGGACGACCAGCCATCGCGCCAAGGTGCGAAACCGATGCAGCAATACCACGAACTCATGCGCGCGATCCTCGATCGCGGCAACCGCAAGTCCGACCGCACCGGCACCGGCACGCTCAGCCTGTTCGGCTGGCAGATGCGTTTCGACCTGGCCGAAGGGTTCCCGCTCGTCACGACCAAGAAGCTTCACCTCAAGTCGATCATCCACGAGCTTCTCTGGTTCCTGCAGGGCGACACCAAGGTCGGCTACCTGCACCAGCACGGCGTGACGATCTGGGACGAGTGGGCCGATGCGAACGGCGACCTCGGGCCCGTGTACGGGAAGCAGTGGCGCAGCTGGTCGGCAACGGACGGGCGCACGATCGACCAGCTGACGCAGATCGTCGGGCAGATCCGCAGCAACCCCGACTCGCGCCGCCTGGTGGTGTCAGCCTGGAACGTCGGCGAACTCGACCGCATGGCGCTGCTGCCCTGCCATGCGCTGTTCCAGTTCTACGTGGCCGACGGCAGGCTGTCCTGCCAGCTGTACCAGCGCAGCGCCGACGTGTTCCTGGGCGTGCCGTTCAACATCGCCTCCTATGCGCTGCTGACCCTGATGGTCGCGCAGGTATGCGGGCTGAAACCAGGTGAATTCGTGCACACGCTCGGCGATGCCCACCTCTACCTTAACCACGTGGAGCAGGCGAACGAGCAATTGCGGCGCGCGGTGCGGCCGCTGCCGACGATGCGGCTCAACCCGGCGGTGACCGACCTGTATGCGTTCCGCTACGATGATTTCTCGCTCGAAGGCTACGAACCGTGGCCGGCGATCAAGGCACCGATTGCGGTGTGAAACAGTGACTGCCCTGCCCCCACCGTCCCTGGTCGTCGCGATGGCGCGCAATCGCGTGATCGGCCGCGGCAACGCGATGCCGTGGCACCTGCCGTCCGAACTGCAGCGCTTCAAGCGCATCACGCTCGGCCACCACATCGTGATGGGCCGACGCACGTTCGAATCGATCGGCCGGCTGCTGCCCGGGCGTACCTCGGTGATCGTCACCCGCAACCCGGCGTATGCAGTCGAGGGCGCGATCATCGTCCATTCGCTCGATGAAGCGCTGCGCGCCTGCGCCGGCGACGACGAACCTTTCGTGATCGGCGGCGCCCAGTTGTTCGCGCAGGCGCTGCCGCTGGCGCGGCGCATCCACCTCACGACGATCGATGCCGAGATCGACGGCGACGTGCTGATGCCGTCGATCGACCGGACAGCCTTCCGTGCCTCCGGCCAGGAGCGTGTCGAGGCCGGTCCGGGGCAGTCCCTCGCCTACGATTTCGAACGGCTGGATCGGCTCGACGGCACGCAGGCCGGCTGAACCTGGCAGCGGCTCAGTCCGGCGCGCCCTTGCGCAGCACCGACTGCAGTTCCCAGCGCAGCCAGTCACCCTGCATGACCAGCGTGCCGCCTGCTTCGCCACCACCGGACATCAGGTCTTCATTGAAACTGTCCTCGTGCGCACGCACGACCGCCCCTATCGACGGGGCGTACCAGTCCACTTCCTTGCGCATCGTCTCGGTCCGGTAGAAGCGCTCGTCGCCGAGGAACACGTCGCGCACCACGCGCAGCGCGCGGAATTCGCCCGCCGGAACCTTCACCGTCTCCCAGCCCGCACTGTAGCCGGTCACGATCACCCGGCGCGGCGGCGACCCGTCGGACTCGCGCGCCAACAGCGTCTGCCGGAAGCGTGCGCCCGGGCGAAGCGGGAACGGCAGCACCCGCATCGGCGGTTCGAACGCGACACTGCTGCCATCGGCGCGCTCCAGGCGGACGATGGCGCCTTGCGCATCGAGCACGCGGTTGACGAAGATCGTACGGCTGGGCCCGAACGCATTCTCCGCGGGTATCTGATAGTCCATTCCTTCGATCCGCGATCCGGCTGCGCCGTACACCTGGCGCACGATGGCGCGCGGCTCGTCGTTGTAGGCGTTGAACGTGGCGTAGGTCAGCACGCTGCCAGCCGGCAAGGCTCGCGGTGCGGAAACGGCCTCACCGGCGGGCGTCGACGGATCGACCGCGCAGCCTGCGGTCGCGAACACGAGCGCCGCCAATGCGGTGGCGGAAAGGCGGCGGATCTGCATGTCGGGGCTCCCTCGGATGGCGTTTGCAGGACGGGCTGAAACTCCTTGCAAGCTTAAACCCGAGCAGCCGTTCCGGGCGACCGCAGGCGACTGCCGCAGGCAATGTGCCGGAGGCGCATGCCGGCAGCCTCGGTGCCGCCGCCGCGCTAGCGGCGCACGCCAGGCGCATCGATGGCAAGGCCTTCCGCGCGCCATGCGAGGTACAGGGCCAGCTCGAGGTGCTCCGGTGAACCATACGGAAACATCTCGGCGCGTACGCCCGACAGGCAACTGCGCAACCGCCGCTGCAGCGAGCCGGCACCCTGCCACTCGAGGCGATAGACAGGATAGCCCGTGCCGTGCCCCTGGCTTATGGTCTCGGGGCCAAGCTGGCGTCCCCAGTTCGAATCATGGCACTGGCTGCAGGACAGGTTCATCTGGCCGACCCGCTGGTGGTAGAGCTCGCGGCCACGCTCGAAGAATGGCCTTGCTGCACCGTCGATCGAGGGCCGGATGGGCAGCCCCCTGGACTGGAAGGCGACGTAGGCCGCCAGCGACAGCAGCGGCTCCGACTCCCAGTCGAGCGGCGCGGCCTGCTGGCGTTCGCTGCGGCACTGCCTGATCCGTCCTTCGAGGTCGACCAGTTGCCCACTGGGCTGGTCGATCTGTGGATAGCGGGTTGCGGCGCCGCGCATCGAACCGCCCTCGCCATGGCAGCCCGCGCATGACCGAGCCTGCGGCCCCTCGGGCTGCTGCCACAGGTTCGCGCCCCGGGCGACCCAGAGCATGCCTGGATTCTCGAACTCGTCGGCCTGCATTGCCTGCAGCGCCTATGGCGCGAACGCGCTGCCCTGCTGCAGGGGTCGTGGACGCTCCGGCAGGGGCGGACCCGGTTCGGCATCGACCGTGACGGTCTTGCCATTGACGTTCAGTGACAGCATCGACTCATCCTGGGGTGTACACGGCGGTGCGTCGTTCTTGGGTCGACTTGCCGCCAGGGCCTGAGGAGCGCAAGTCGCGGGTGGCAGCCGGGTCAAGCTTCGGACAGTGCCCGTCAGCTTCGGGCTTGAGCCTGCCGGGAACGCGTCGTGAATGAGTCATGCAGCCGACGGTCGGATCTGAATTTCAGTACGACAGGAGATTCACGAAGTCTTCCAACCTGCCGCCGGCGGAGTGTGGCAGGCGCTCGACCCGGACCACCGCGATCTCGAGCCCCTGGCCGAGGCGCTCGCGAACGACGGCGGCGAGGCTTTCGTGGTCGGGCGCGCCGAGCGGCCGGTCGGCGACCAGCAGCAACTCGATTCGGTCGAGCGCGGTCTGCACGAACTGGTGCTGGCGGATACCGGGCACGACGTCGAGCGAGATCAGTTCGCATCCGGGCCAGCGGCGGCCGCCGTCGGGCATCGACATCAGGTTGCGGCCACGGCCTACGATCCGGTCCAGGACTGCAAGCCCGCGCCCGCAGTCGCACCCAGCCCCCGCGACCGCGTAGTCGCCGGTGTCGTAGCGCACGAACGGCATCGCGAAGTTGTGCAGCGAGGTGACCACCACCCGTCCCGCCCGCCCTCGCGGCACTGGCTGCCCGCCCTCGTCGAGCAGTTCCAGCAGCACGCCCTCTTCCTGCACATGGTAGTGCTCGTGCCTGGGGCACTGGAGGGCGAGGTAGCCGAGTTCGCGCGTCGAGTACGAGTCGACCAGCGGGCGCCCGAACGCGGCGCGGCAGGCGGCCCGCTGTTCCGGCGTGACCCGCTCGGACACCGTGCGGATGTCGCGCAGGCGTGGCAGCTTCACGCCATGGCCGCTGAACCAGCCCGCAAGCGCATAAAGGTTGCCGGGATGGGTGATCAGGCTGTGCGGATCCTGCTCCACCAGCCACGCGGCCTGCTCGACGATGTCGTGCTCGACGGGCAAGCCGACGGCGGGTCCGGTACTGCACAGCGCCGAGGCAGCCAGTCCCCAGTCAGGCGCCTCGGCGCGCCCATCCGGCGTCGCGCAGATCGTGGCGAGCTTGCCGGTCAGGTCGCGCCTGTGCCACAGGTGGTCACGCAGGGTGAACGCCCGCCACATGAGGCGGGTCAGCGCCGTCGTGCGCAAGTGCAGTGGCACACCGGTGGTACCCGCGGTAAGCGAGGCCTGCACGGCGCCGTGCGCCTGCGGCACCGTCTTGCTGAACGCAGCCTCGCCCGCGCTGCGGATCATCTCGCGTGTGACCACCGGCAGTGCCGAGAAACGTTTCGGCGTTAGCGTATCTACCCCGGGATCGAACCCGAGCCGCCCTCGGCCGAGGCCCGCCCAGAGGTCCGCATAGAAGGGCACGTGCGCCGCCGCATGCCGGAGCAGCGAGCGCATCTGCACCATCTGCAGCGAGCGCAGCCTGGCTGGCCTGAACCGTTCGCTGCGCTCCATCTGCCAGAGCATCGCGAGCAGCGCCTCGCCGGCCCGGTCCGGGAACGCCGGCCAGGCGATCCCTTCGATGGCCGAGCGTACGGGCAGCCCGGCGGGTTCGAGCATCCGGGCCGCGCCGCTACTTCGACGGCTTCACGCAGTCGACGTAGTAGCGCGTCGCGCCACCGCTCACCTGCTCGGAGACGAGGCCATGGATGTCGGTCTCGAAGCCGGGGAACAGATGGTTGAAATCGCGCGCGAAACGGAGGTAGCGGACGATGGTCGAGTTGAACCGCTCGCCGGGGATCAGCAGCGGGATGCCCGGCGGATACGGCGTGACGAGCATCGCGGTCACCCTGCCCTCGAGATCGTCGATCGGGACCCTGTCGATCTCGCGGTGCGCCATGCGGGCGAACGCGTCCGAAGGCTTCATCGCCGGCTCCATGTTCGACAGGTACATCTCGGTCGTCAGCCGCGCGATGTCGTGCTCCTTGTACTTCGCATGGATCTGCGCGCAAAGGTCGCGCAGGCCGACACGCTCGTAGCTGGGGTTGCGCGCGACGAACTCGGGCAGCACCCGCCACAGCGGCTGGTTCGAATCGCAATCGTCCTTGAACTGCTGCAGCTCGGTCACCAGCGTGTTCCAGCGGCCCTTGGTGATGCCGATGGTGAACATGATGAAGAACGAATAGAGGCCGGTCTTCTCGACGATGATGCCGTGTTCGGCGAGATACTTCGTGACCACGTTCGCCGGGATGCCCCACTCGGAGAAGTCGCCATCGACGTCGAGGCCCGGCGTGATCACGGTCGCCTTGATCGGGTCGAGCATGTTGAAACCCGGCGCGAGGTCGCCGAAGCCGTGCCAGCGCTCGCCGGACTTCAGGATCCAGTCTTCGCGGTCGCCGATGCCCTCGGCGGCGAGGTGGTCCGGGCCCCAGACCTTGAACCACCAGTCGTCCTCGACACCCTTGGCCCGGCCGCCGCTCCCGGCGCGACCGTCGACAGCGCCGCCGCTCTCCGGGTTGCCGAACTCGTCGCCGACCTTGCGCATGGCGCGCCGGAACTCGATCGCTTCGCGGATCGACTCCTCGACCAGCGCATTGCCCTGCGGCGGCTCCATCATCGCCGCAGCCACGTCGCACGACGCAATGATCGCGTACTGCGGGCTGGTCGAGGTGTGCATCAGGAACGCCTCGTTGAACACGTCCCGGTCGAGCTTTCGCTTCTGCGAATCCTGGGCGAGTATCTGCGACGCCTGCGACAGCCCGGCCAGCAGCTTGTGCGTGGACTGGGTCGAGAACACCATCGACTCCTTGCAGCGTGGCCGGTCTGCGCCGATCGCATGGTAGTCGCCGTAGAAGTCGTGGAAGGCCGCATGCGGCAGCCAGGCCTCGTCGAAATGCAGCGTGTCGAGGTGGCCGTCGAGCATCTCCTTGATGGTCTCGACGTTGTAGCTGATGCCGTCGTAGGTAGACTGGGTGATGGTCAGGATGCGCGGCTTCTTGTTCTTGCCGCGCACGAACGGATTCGCCTCGATCTTGCGCCGGATGTTCTCGATCCGGAACTCCTCCAGCGGGATCGGGCCGATGATGCCGTAGTGGTTGCGCGTCGGCGTCAGGAATACCGGCACCGCGCCGGTCATGGTGATCGCGTGCAGGATCGACTTGTGGCAGTTGCGGTCGACCACCACCACGTCGCCCGGGGCGACGGTGGAGTGCCAGACGATCTTGTTCGAGGTCGAGGTGCCGTTGGTGACGAAGAACAGGTGGTCGGCATTGAAGATGCGCGCGGCGTTGCGCTCGCTGGCGGCCACCGGGCCGGTGTGGTCGAGCAGCTGGCCGAGCTCGTCCACCGAGTTGCAGACGTCGGCGCGCAGCAGGTTCTCGCCGAAGAACTGGTGGAACATCTGGCCGACCGGGCTCTTGAGGAAGGCGACGCCGCCGGAATGGCCCGGGCAGTGCCACGAATAGGAACCGTCTGCCGCGTAGTGGGTGAGCGCGCGGAAGAACGGCGGCGCCAGCCCGTCGAGATAGGCCTTCGCCTCGCGGATGATGTGGCGCGCGACGAACTCGGGCGTGTCCTCGAACATGTGGATGAAGCCGTGCAGCTCGCGCAGCACGTCGTTCGGGATGTGCTG
>CANGXU010000123.1 GCA_947457885.1 Betaproteobacteria bacterium | reverse complement strand
GTACCCACGGCGCGCGCGTGCCCGACATGGCGATGGGCACGCTGATCGGCGCCTACCACGTGCCGTCCTACCGCACGGTCGGCTACGTGCGCATGACCAACAAGACGCCGGCGGCCACCTATCGATCGCCGGGCCGGTTCGAATCCACCTACGCCTGCGAGCGGCTGATGGATGCGGCGGCCGAGCAGTTCGAGTTGTCGCGCATCGAGATCCGCCGGCGCAACCTGATTCCCAAGGCCGCCTACCCGTATGCGCGGGCGATGGAGATCCTCGACCATCCGGTCGAACTCGACTCCGGCGATTTCGCCGGCCTGCTCGACAAGACGCTGGTGGATATCGGCTGGGAAAAGCTGCAGGTGGAGGTCGCCGCCCGGCGCGCGAAGGGTGAGCTGGTCGGTGTCGGCATGGGCTTCTTCATGGAGAAGGGTGGCCTCGGGCCGGTCGACGGCGCGAAGGTCACGGTCGACACGCGCGGCAAGGTGCAGGTGATCACCGGCGCGTCCTCGATCGGGCAGGGCGTCGAGACCGTGATGGCGCAGATCGCTGCCGATGCGTTGGGCGTCGAGTACCGCGACGTCAAGGTGATCCACGGCCGCACCGACGTGCTCGAGTACGGCATCGGTTCGCATGCCTCGCGCGCGACCGTGATGACCGGCGGTGCGACCCGCATGGCCGCGCTCAACGTGCGGCGCAAGGCGCTGGAGTTCGCGTCGCGGCACCTGGTCGAGGCACCGGTCGAGATGCTCGACATCGTCGACGGGCAGGTGGTGCGCATCGACCGGCCGGGCGAACCCGGCATCCCGATCGGCAAGGTGGCTGCCGCGCTCGCGCCCAGCCCGGCCACGGTCGAATTCGGCAATCCGGGCCTGACCGCCGAGGGCTGGTTCGAGACGGCCGGCATGACCCATCCGTACGGCATCCACACCGCGTTGGTGACGGTCGATCCCGAGACGGGCGAGACCAGGGTCGAGCGATTCCACGTTGCCTACGATATCGGCTGCGCGATCAACCCGATGCTGGTCGAGGGGCAGATCGTCGGCGGCGTCGCGCAGGGGCTCGGTGGCGCGCTGTTCGAGGAGTTCGTCTACGACGAGCGCGGCGAGCCGCTGTCGGTGACCTTCGCCGATTACCTGATGCCGACCGCCAACGAAATGCCGCCGGTCGAGGTTCTGCTGACCGAGGATGCACCCAGCCCGAACAACGCACTGGGCATGAAAGGTGCTGGCGAGGCAGGCATCACCGGCGTCGGTGCGGCGATCGCAGCGGCGATCGACGACGCGATCGGCATTCCGAATGCGATCACGCGGCTGCCGGTGACGCCGCAGCGGTTGAAGGCCCTGCTGAAGCAGCGCGGTGCCGTCCCTGCGTAGCACCTGCCGCGCGGGGCGGCTCCGCGGTCCACTGTCTGCCCGGGCGTTCGCCCGGCCCTGAACGGAGATCCAGGATGAAGATGTCGAACGCAGGTGTGTCGATGCTTGGGGTGGTGGCGCTGGCCGGCGCGCTGGCTGCGGGCGGTGCGGTGGCACAGGCCTGGCCGGCGAAGCCGATCCGCATGGTGGTGCCGTTTCCGGTGGGGGGCGGTTCCGACTCCACGGCGCGTATCCTCGGCCAGCGGCTGCAGGACCGTCTTAAGCAGCAGATCATCGTCGAGAACCGCACCGGCGCCGGCGGCGCGATCGGTACCGAGTTCGCCGCCCGGGCTGCGCCCGACGGCTACACCATCCTGCTCGGCTCTGCCTCCGAGATCGTGATGCTGCCCGCGGTGGCGAGCAAGCTCAGCTTCGATCCGCTGAAGGATTTCGTCGCGATCGCACGCGTGGCCGACGTGCCGCTGCTGCTGGTGACCCATCCGGCACTGCCGGTCAAGAATGCGCGCGAACTGATCGAACTCGCGCGCAAGCGCCCCGGCGAGATCAACTATGGTTCGGCCGGCAACGGGTCGACCTCTCACCTGTCGATGGCGCTGTTCAATTCCGTTACCGGCACGAAGATGGTGCACGTCCCCTACAAGGGCAGCGTGCAGGCGACCACCGACCTGGTGGGCGGCATGTTGCAGGCCGGCACCAACACGATGCCGGCGGCGCTTCCGTTCGTGAAGAGCGGCCGCCTGCGCGTACTGGCGATCACCACGCCGCGCCGCTCGCCGCTGCTGCCCGAGGTGCCCACCGTGTCCGAGTCGGGCGTGCCCGGCTATGAAGTGACGCTGTGGACCGGCGTGTTCGCGCCGACCGGCACGCCGAAGGAGATCGTCGCCCAGTACGGGCGCGAGATCGAGGCCTCGCTCGCCCAGGCCGACGCCAAGGAAGCGCTCGCCAAGCTGGGCTCGGAAGCCAACTTCTCCCCGCTCGAGCCGTTCACCGCCTTCCTCAAGGTCGACTTCGCGCGCTGGGTCAAGCTCACGCGCGAAGCCAACATCCGGCTCGACCCGCAGTGATCCTGCGGCCGCAGGCGGCACGCGCGGCCAGGGCTTCGGTGCAGGCGCCGGTTTCGCCCCGCCGGCGTACGCACCGGGCGCGCGCGCCCTTTGCGCTGCTTCTGTTGCTGGCGTCCACCCTGTTGCCGGCATCCGTGTCGGCGCAAGGCTATCCCGTCCGTCCGGTACGCTTGGTCGTTCCGTTTCCGGTGGGCGGCGGGTCCGACACCACGGCGCGCATCCTCAGTGCGCGGCTGTCCGACCGGCTCAGGCAGCCGCTGATCGTCGAGAACCGCACCGGAGCAGGCGGCACCATCGGCGCGGAACATGTCGCGCGTTCAGCCCCCGACGGGCATGTGCTGCTGCTGGGCTCGCCGGAACTGGTGATGCTGCCGGCCGTCGCACCACGCGTCTCGTACGATCCGCTGAAGGATTTCGCCCCGATCGCCCGGGTGGCCGACGTGCCGCTGGTACTGGTGGTGCATCCGGCGCTCCCGGTCGCCAGCGCGCGCGAGTTGATCGTGCTCGCGCGCCGTCGTCCGGGTGAACTGGTCTTCGGCTCGGCGGGAAGCGGCACGACCTCGCATCTTGCGATGGCGCTGTTCAATGCGCTGACCGGCACCCGAATGCTGCATGTGCCGTACAAGGGTGCCGTGCTGGCCTTGCCCGACCTGCTCGCCGGTACCCTCCAGGCGGGCATGAACAGCACGCCGGCTGCGGCGCCCCTGGTCCGCTCGGGCCGCCTGCGCGCGCTCGCCATGAGCACCGTGCGCCGCTCGCCGCTGCTGCCGGAGGTGCCCACGCTGGCCGAGGCCGGTGTGCCCGGCTACGAGGTGGCCCTGTGGACCGGCGTGCTGGCACCCGCCGGCACACCGGCGGCGACGGTCGCCCTGCTCGCGCGCGAAATCGAAGGCGCGCTGCAGTCCACCGAGGTGCGCGACGGCCTGGCAAAGCTCGGCGCGGAACCGAACTTTGCGCTGCCCGAAGCGTTCTCGACCTTCCTGCAGTCCGAGTATTCGAAATGGATCAAGCTCACCCGTGATGCGGACATCCGCATCGACCTGCAATGACACCCGCGCCATGAACCGACGATGAAACCGCCAGCCTTTGCCTACCATGATCCCGGCACCGTCGAGGAAGCCTGCACCCTGATGGCGACCCTCGACAACGCCCGCCTGCTCGCCGGCGGGCAGTCGATGATGCCGATGCTGAACATGCGCTTCGTCATGCCGGACCACCTGGTCGACCTGGGCTGCATCCCGGCGCTGTCGGCGATCGAGGAACGCCCGGAGGGGCTGCGCATCGGTGCGATGACGCGCCAGCGCGACCTGGAGCACTCGGCGGCGGTGCGGGCGCGCTGTCCGCTGCTCGCCGATGCCATCCAGTGGGTCGGCCACCGGCAGACGCGCAACCGCGGCACGATCGGCGGCTCGCTCTGCCAGCTGGACCCGGCAGCCGAGCTGCCGGCGGTCTGCGCGGCGCTGGATGCGGTGCTCACGGTTCAGAGCGCGCGCGGCGTGCGCACGATGCCGTTCCAGGCCTTCCCCGCGGGCTACATGACGCCGTCGCTCGAGCCCGACGAACTGCTCACTGCCATCGAACTGCCCGACTGGCCGCAGGGCCATGGACATGGATTCGTCGAGTTCGCGCGGCGCCATGGCGACTATGCCGTGGTGCTGGCGGCGGCACTGCTCGTCGTCGACGCGGCCGGCAAGATCACGCGGGCATCGCTGACCCTGGGTGGCATCGGTCCGGCACCGGTGCGCGTGGCTGCGGTGGAACAGGCGCTGGTCGGGCAGGTGGCCTCGTCGGCGCTGTTCCGCCAGGCCACCGAGGCCTGCCGCGCGCTGGAAGCGATGGAAGACGTCCATGCGCCGGCGTCGTACCGGCAGCAACTGGCGGTCGTCATGTCGCGGCGTGCGCTCGACGCCGCGCTGGCCAGCATCGCGCAGGGTGGGCGCGCGACCGGCGCGGCCGGACACTGAAACCGAGGCAGACGAATGGACTCGACGCTTTCCCGAAGCATCTCTCTGAAGATCAACGGCCGCGCCGTGCAGGCGACGGTGGATGTCCGCCACACGCTGGCCGACTTCCTGCGCCACCAGCTCGAGCTCACTGGTACCCACCTGGGCTGCGAACACGGTGTGTGCGGTGCATGCACCGTGCTGGTCGACGGCCGCTCCACCCGTGGCTGCCTGATGCTCGCCGTGCAGGCGAACGGCCGCGAGGTGACCACCGTAGAAGGCATCGCTGCCCTGGATGGCACGCTGCACCCGCTGCAGCAGGCGTTCAAGGACCTGCACGGCCTGCAGTGCGGCTTCTGCACCCCCGGCATGCTGACCACGCTGGTTGAACTGCTGGGCGACAACCCGGACCCGACCGAGGCCGAGGTGCGTGTCGCGATCTCCGGCAACCTGTGCCGTTGCACCGGCTACCAGGCGATCGTCGATGCGGCACTGGCCGCGGCGAAGACGATGCGTGGCACGGCTCCGGCAGGGGGTGTGCGATGATTACGGCCGCCACGACCGCCATGCCGCCGATCGTCGATCCTTCGCGCCCGGGCGACAGCCTGATCGGCGCCAGCGTGCCGCGGCTCGAGGACCATGCACTGCTCACCGGACGCGGCCGCTTCGTCGACGACATCCACATGCCCGGCCTGCTGCAGGCGGCGTTCGTGCGCAGCCCGCATGCCCATGCGGCGATCCGCAGCATCGATGTCTCGGCTGCGCTGGCGTTGCCTGGCGTGCACGCGGTCTACACCTACGAAGACTTCAGGCCGCATTTCGCCACCGACCGGCTGGTGGTCGGCCTGCCCAGTTCGCACTACAAGCAGGACCACAACCGGCAGGTGCTTGCCGCCGACGAGGCGGTCCATGTCGGCGAACCGGTCGCGATCGTACTCGCCGACACGCGCTACATCGCCGAGGATGCTGCGACGCTGGTCGACGTGGATTTCGATCCGTTGCCTGCGGTATCCGACTGCCGGGCTGCGCTCGCACCCGATGCGCCGCTGGTGCACCGTGAATCGCCGCACAACCTGCTCGCCGAGTTCGACATGAAGTACGGCGAGTCCGAGCGCGTGTTCGCCGAGGCGAAGCACGTGTTCAGCGAATCGTTCTGGCAGCACCGCGGCGGCAGTCATTCGATCGAGTGCCGCGGCTGCGTCGCGCGCCACGACCCGCTCGAGGACCGTACGACGCTGTGGACATCCACCCAGATGCCGCATGCGGCGATGCGCGTGATCTGCGAGATCCTCGGGCTGCACGAGAACCAGGTTCGCGTCGCCACGCCGGATGTCGGCGGTGGCTTCGGCCCGAAGCTGGTCACTTACCCCGAAGAGATCTGCGTGACGCTCGCCGCGCGCCTGTGCGGCCGGCCGGTCAAGTGGATCGAGGATCGGCGCGAACACTTCATCGCCACCACCCAGGAGCGCGACCAGTACTGGGATACCGAAGTGGCGGTCGACGACGACGGGCGTGTGCTCGGCATCCGCGGCTCGATCGTGCACGACCACGGGGCCTACACCGCGCGCGGCATCAACCTCGCGCACAACTCGGCCGAGAACGTGCCGCTCGGCTACGAGATTCCGCACTACGCGATGAACGTGAAGGTCGCGCTGACCAACAAGGTTCCCGTGACCCCGGTGCGCGGTGCCGGGCATCCGCAGGGCACGTTCGTGATGGAACGCCTGCTCGACCGTGTCGCGCGCGAACTGAAGCTCGACCGTGCGGAAGTGCGCCGGCGCAACATGATCCCGCCGGAGAAGATGCCCTATCGCACGCAGCTCAAGGCGCGCGGCGGCCAGTGGGTGACGCTCGACAGCGGCGACTTCCCGGCCTGTTTTGCCGAAGCACTGCAGCGTGCCGACTGGGAGGGTTTCCCGGCGCGCCAGGCGGCGGCGCGCGCGCAGGGCCGTTGCATCGGCATCGGTCTTTCGAACTTCGTCAAGGGCACGGGCCGTGGTCCGTTCGAGTCGGTGACCGTGCGTATCGGCCCGTCTGGCAAGGTGCATGTGTATGCCGGCGCTGCCGCGATGGGGCAGGGCACGCGCACGATGCTGTCGCAGGTGGTGGCCGAGCAGCTCGGGCGCGACCTGTCCAACGTCACCGTCACCACCGGTGACACCGCGGCCACGGCGATGGGCCTGGGCGGATCGAACAGCCGGCAGACCGTGGTCGCGGGTTCCTCCGCCCACGTCGCCGCGCAGAACGTGCGCGCGAAGGTGCTGAAGGTCGCGGCGGTACTCCTGAAGGCGACGGAGGCCGAACTGGAAATCGTCGGAAACGAGGTCCTGGTCGTCGCACAGCCGTCGCGTCGCGTCGAACTCGGCGCGATCGCGCGCTCGCTGGTCGGCACCGCGGGCTACTCGCTGCCTGGCGGCGTGAGCGCCGGCCTGGAGGCAACCGAGCAGGTACTGATCGACGACATGGCGTTCTCGAGCGGCTCGGCGGTCGTCGAACTCGAGGTCGATCCGGAAACCGGTGGCGTGCACATCCTGCGCCTGGTGTTCGTGCACGACGCCGGGCGCATGATCAACCCGATGGTGATCGACGGGCAGCTGGCCGGCGGCATCGCGCACGGGATCGGAAATGCGCTGTTCGAATGGATGGGCTTCGACGAGAACGCCCAGCCGGTGACCACCAACCTTGGCGAGTACCTGCTGGTCACCTCGACCGAGATGCCGCGGATGGAACTGCACCACCGGGAATCGCCGACGCCGGGTAATCCGCTGGGCGTGAAGGGCGTGGGCGAATGCGGCGTGATCCCGATGACGCCCGCCATCATGTCCGCCATCGAGGATGCGCTGTCGCCGTTCGGCGTGCGCATCAACCAGACGCCGATCACACCGGCACAACTTTACGCGCTGATCGCGCAGGGGAAGCAGGCATGAGCGACCGTTCCGACGAAACGCTGCGCGGCACCTCTGCTGGCCGGCGCCGGCTGCTCCAGATGGCAGCCGGTGCTGCAGTGGCCGGCAGCGCCGGCGCGCTGTTCGCGCAGTCGTCCTATCCGATGCGGCCGGTGCGTCTGGTGGTCGCCTTCGGAGCCGGTGGCATCGCCGACACCATCGCGCGCACGCTGAGCAGCCGGTTGTCCGACCGGCTCGGGCAGCAGGTGATCGTGGACAACCGTGCCGGCGCCGCCGGTGCACTCGGCGCGAAGATCGTCAGCGCCGCCCAGCCGGATGGCCATACGCTGCTGGTGACGACCACCGCGGTGTCGGTCAATGCGACCGTCGGCAAGGACGCGGTCGACCCCTCGCGCGGCCTGACACCGATCATCAATGCCGCCAGCACGCCCACGATCTTCGCGGTGCATGCGTCCAGCCCGGCGAAGGGGTTGACGGAATTCATCAAGGTCACCAAGGGCGGGCGCTTCACCTTCGCCACTGCCGGCGTCGGTACCACCGAGCACCTCACTGCCGAATTCGTGTTCCGCCCGCTGCCTGGGCTCGATCCGGTGCATGTGCCCTTCGCCGGCGGCGTCGCACCGGTGTCAGCGACCGTCGCACAGCAGGTCGACATGGCGGTCACCACCATCCCGACGGCGTTCGGCCAGATCAAGGCCAATGCGCTGCGCGTGCTGGCGGTCGCCGCACGTTCGCGCATGCCGCTGCTGCCGGACGTACCGACCCTGAAGGAGGCCGGTCTGGCCGACTTCGAGAACAGTTCATGGATCGGCGTGTTCGGCCCGCCTGGCCTGCCGCCCGCGCTCGGGCGCCGGCTGAACGAGGAGCTCAACCTCGCGCTCAAGCTGCCCGAGGTGCGCGATCGCCTGGTCACCCTCGGCTTCGATCCGCGCGGCGGCACGCAGGATGCGTTCGCCGCCTACGTGAAGAGCGAAGTGGACAAATGGAGCAGGGTGATCAAGGCAACGGGGATCACCCCCGCCTGATCGCAGTTCTTCCGGGCACTACCGCCAGTAGAGCCGCGCCGGGTTGTCGACCAGGATGCGCTGCCGGTCTGACGGGTCCGGGAAGTTGTGCATGAACAGATCGACCAGCCCGCCGTCGTTCGGCATGTCGCCGGCGAGGTTCGGATGCGGGAAGTCGGTGCCCCAGAGCGTGCGGTCAGGCGCTGCCGCGTAGAGCGCGCGCACGAAGGGCGTTGCATCGTGGAACGGCAGCCCGGCGGTCGATACTCGCTCCGAGCCGGATACCTTCACCCAGGCGCGAGGGTTGGTCGCAAGCAGGTCGACGAGTTGCCGGAACACCGGATGGTCGATGCCGTCGGATGCCTTCACCCGCCCCATGTGGTCGATCACGAAGGGGATCGCGATCTTCGCGAACAGGGCGGCATACTTCGGGATGTCCACCGCGTCGAGGTGGATCTGCACATGCCAGCCGAGCGGCGCGATGCGTTCCAGTGTCTTCCAGAAGAAGCCCAGGTCGGGCGCACCGCCGAGGTGGGCGACGAAGTTGAAGCGTACGCCGCGGATGCCGCCGGCATGCAGCGCGGCCAGGTCGGCATCGGTGGTGTCCGGGTCGACGATCGCGACGCCCCGGTAGCGTCCGCCGCTGCGTGCGATCGCATCGAGCATCGCGCCATTGTCGCTGCCGTGGCAACTCGCCTGCACCAGCACCGAGCGTTCAATGCCGAGGAAGTCGTGCAGACCCCGCAGGCGTTCGAACGGGATCTCGGGCGGGGTGAAGCTGCGCGTGGGCGACAGGGGGAAGCGGTCGTAGGGACCGAACACATGGCAGTGGGTGTCGCAGGCGCCCGCCGGCATCGGCTGCATCGGGCGGGTCGGGTAGTCGTCTGGACCGCGGCAGGGTTTCATGGTCTGGGTTCTCTGTCGGACAGGATCGACCGGCATAATAGCGAACCTTCCTGTCCAACCCTGCATCCCTTCCTGCGCGAAAGACATCCATGGCACGGGTCAGCCTGATCGAGGAACACGAACACCCGGAACTCGCCGAGCCGATCGCGAAGATCCGCGGCGGGCGCCGTGGCACCCTGTCGATGATCTACCGGCTGATGCTGCACAGCCCGGCCGCGGCGATGGCCTGGTACGAGCAGAACTCCTCGCTGCGCTGGGAGACCGATCTCGACGGCTTCCTGCGCGAACTGGTGATCCTGCGCGTCGCGGTGGTCACCGGCTGCGAGTACGTGCGGCGCGTGCATGCCGGCGTCTATGCGCAAGAGGAGGGCTTCACGCCGGCGCAGGTCGCCGCGTTGGGCAACCGCGATGCGCGCTGGGACGATGCCGCTTCGCCGGAGGCCGCGCTGTTCGATCCGCGGCTTCGCGCGGCACTGGCCTACATGGACGCGATGACCCGCCAGGTCACCGTGCCCGACCCGGTGTTCGCGGCGCTCAAGCCGCATTTCGATGAACGCCAGATCGTCGAGTTGACGATGCTGGTCGCCGCCTACAACATGCTGACCCGGGTGCTCACAGCGCTCGAGGCCGACTTCGAACCCTTGCCGCCGAAGAAAGGTTGAACCACGCCATGGCCGATTCCCGCCAGCCTCTGATCGTCGTCGAAGACGATCCGTTCCCGCGCATCCTGCAGGTCGTGCTCGATCCGACCGCGACGAAAGAGCGCACCGACGCGTTCGTCGACTTCTTCGCGCATACCGCCGACTTCCCGGCCTGGTGCGAGGACATCCGCTCGAAGGTCGGCACGATGTACCCGGCCACCGTGGTGACGGCGAAGACGCAGGAAGACCTGCGTGCGAAGCTGCCGGGTGCCGAAGCGATCGTCACCGAGTCGCTCGCCGTCGGTCCCGACGAACTCGCCGCGGGCAAGCACCTCAAGCTGGTGCAGAAGTATGGCCTGATCACGCGCGCGATCGATGCAGCCGCCTGCCGCGAGCGCGGCATCCCGGTGGCCACGCAACGCCGCCGCTCGAACATTGCCTGTGCCGAGCACTCGATCGCGCTGATGCTCGACATCGCGAAGAAGCTGCACATCACGCACGGGCTGCTCAGCATGGAACAGCTGCAGGCCGCCGGCTACCAGCCGAAGATGTACGACCGGCGCCATACCGGCAACTCGAACTGGGCGCGCATCCCGGGCATCCGCATGTTGTACGAGTCGACGCTGGGTATCGTCGGCTTCGGCGAGATCGGCCGCGAGCTGTCGATCCGCGCCGCGGCGCTGGGCATGCGCGTGCTGTACTGGCAGCGCACGCCGGTGCCGGCCGCCGAGGCGGCGGTGTATGGCGCCGAGTACGCGCCGATCGAATCGATGCTCGCGCAGAGCGACTTCGTCAGCGTGCAGCTGCCGGGCAACGCCTCGACGCGGCATATCCTCGACCGCGGCCGTATCGCGCAGATGAAGCCGGGCTGCATCCTGGTGAACTCCTCGCGCTCCGACCTGATCGAGCGTGCGGCGGTACTCGATGCGCTGGCCTCCGGCCATCTCGGCGGCTTCGGCCTCGATACGCCCTACGACGAACCGGGCGCGGCCGACGATCCCATGCTTGCGTACCCGAACGTCACCATCACGCCGCATACCGCCGCCCAGCCACGCACGAATGCGCTGAAGGACCTCGGCGAGATGATGACTGGGATGGCGGGGCTGCTCGGCCACGTGAGGGTTCGTTGAAGGTCCGTTCAAGGTTCGTTGATTCCATGGGAGACACGATGAATCGTTCGTCACTGAAGCCCTCCGCCGCGCCGGTCCTGCCGACGGTCGTTGCAGCCGCGCTCTCGGCTTCTGCACTCTTCGCGGCCACGCCTGCCTCGGCGCAGGCGTGGCCGGCCAAGCCGATCCGCTTCATCGTCACCCTCGCGCCCGGGTCGGCGGTCGACATCGTCGCCCGCCTCACTGGCGAGCCGATATCCAAGGCACTCGGGCAGCCAGTGATCGTCGAGAGCCGTGTCGGCGGCGGTGGCGTGGTCGCGGCGGAGTTCGTGATGCGCGCGCCCGCCGATGGCTACACGATGCTGGTCGGGTCGATCGCCTCGCACGGCGTCAACCCGTCGCTGGTGCCGAAGATCCCGTACGACGCACTGAAGGACTTCGCGCCGGTGGTGAGCCTCGCCTCCAGCCCGAACGTGCTTATCGCATCGAACTCGCTGCCGGTGAAGTCGGTGAAGGACCTGATTGCGCTCGCGAAGCAGCGCCCCGGCGAGCTCACCTTCGCCTCCGGCGGCAACGGCACGTCCCACCACATGGGCGGCGAACTGTTCGGGCTGCTGTCGGGCACGAAGATGAGCCATGTGCCGTTCAAGGGCTCGCCGCAGGC
>CANGXU010000122.1 GCA_947457885.1 Betaproteobacteria bacterium | reverse complement strand
CGCTACCAGCCCTGCGGTTCGTCGCCGAGCATGCCGATCTTCGACAGCGCCAACGAAAGCGCTGCGCCCTGTGCTGCGGACAGCGGGGTCAGCGGCGGTCGGACATCGCCGCAATCGCGCTCCATCGCACGCGAGGCAGCCTTGAGACCGGCGATGCCACCCGGCTTGATCGCCATCCGCAGGGCAGCAACCGCGTTCTGCAGCGGGCGCGCTTCTTCGTAGCGCTCGGCAACGCACAGTTCGTGCAAGTGCCGAACCGCCCTGGGCGCAATCCCGGCCAGCGCACAGAAAGAACCGGTGGCGCCGATCGCGTGTGCCGAGATCAGGTATTCAGAACCCGACAGCAGCGCGAAGGACGGGCGCACGCGGCGCGCCAGCATCAGCAACTCGATCATGTACTGCCAGTCGAGGCTGGAATCGACCAGCCCGATGAAGTTCGCAGAGCGCTCGACCAGTTCGATGGCGGAAGCAGCGTTGAACTTGACCCCGCCCATCTCGTCGGGGAAATTGTGGACGAACATCGGCAGATCGACTGCGGCCGCGATCTGGGCGAAGTGTTCCACCAGCATCGCCTGCGGCGGCGTCCAGTAGTAGGGTACGTTGGCGACGATCGCCTTCGCTCCCGCGCGCTGCGCGTGCAGCGCGAGCGCGGCAGCCATCGCCGTGCCCGACTCGCTGACGTGCGCGATCACCGGCACGCAGCCCCCAACCTTGTCGAGGACGAACTCGAGCACACGGTGTCGCTCGGCGGTCGGCAGGCTCACCGACTCGCCGGCATGCATCGGCACGGCGAGGGCGTCGGCACCGTTACGCAGGTGGAACTCGATGAGCCTTCCATAGCGCGGGTAATCGACCGTACCGTCAGGCGCGAAGGGCGTGAGAGGCGTATGGACGAGCCCAGGTGCGAACACCGGGGAGGCGACAGCAGGGGCAGAGGACATGGACATCACCAGCCGTGGGGTTCGGTGTCGAGGATGCCCAGTTCGCCAAGTTGCTCGGCGATGAAGGCGATCCGCTTGTCGCTCGCGGTGGGCAGCGGCGGACGGGTCGGGCCGACAGGCCGGCCCATGATCACCATGCCGCCCTTGAGCGAGGACGGATACTGGTCGCGGAACAGTTGCCACAACTGGGACAGCTTGTACTGGCAGTCGCGGGCTTCGTCCCAGCGGCCTTCCACGCATGACGTATAGAGGCGGGTGCACAGGTTCGGGCAGATGGCGCCGGCAGAGGAATAGGACCCCTTGCCGCCGAGCGGGATCGAAGGCAGGAGGAACTCGACCCCGGCCACGAGCGAGAAATCGGGACGTACCGCCAGTGCCGCACGGGAGATCTCGAGGAACTTCTCGGAGTCGAAACTGGCCTCCTTCATGGCAACCAGGTTCGGCAGTTTCTCGAGCAGGCTGGTGATCAGTTCGCCGGTGAATTCGACGCCGTCGAGGTAGGACGGTGAGTTGTAGGCGATGATCGGCAGGTCGACCTCGCGTCCCAGCCGCATGAACCAGTCGTGGATGGCCTGCGGCGACGGGTTCCAGAAGTACGGCGTGATCGCGATGATCGCGTCCGCTCCGATCGCCTGCGCATGTCGTGCCAGGTCGATCGAATCCTCGACCGCCAGGGCGCTGACATGGATCGACACGGGAACCCGCCCGGCTACCGTCTTCACCGCGACCTCGGCGAAGCGCTTGCGCTCGGCAATGGTGAGGTTCAGCGATTCACCCTTGTGGTGCGGCCAGGAGATGGCGGTGGCGCCAGTGCGGACATGGAAATCGAGCAGGCGCTCGAACGTCTCTAGATCGGGACTGAAGTCTGCCTTCAGCGGCGTGACCGGACTCTGCATCACGCCCTTGAGAATGAGGGGCACGGGGTCCTCTCCTGATATCGGTCGAAAGTCTGTTGTTCTGGTTGGCCCGACTCTACTCGACCAGGCATCGCCCTGCCAGCGCCCCCATCAGCGATCCAGCTCTGGGTAATGCCGGAAGATGCCGCTCTGGTTGAACGGGATGCGCCGCTTCGACTTCAGGTAGCGGGCGACCCGGGGCAGCTTCGCGACACGTGCGTGCAGCGCCACGAGGTTGGGATGCTCCGGCTCGAGGCGGGCCATCGCCTTCGGGAAGGCGTAGCGCAGGCCCGCGATCAGCTGGAACACCGACAGGTCGACATAGGAAAGTTCGCCGCCGACCAGCCACGACGGCCCCTTCGGGTTGCGCTCGAGTACGGCTTCGAAGTAGCCGAGGAACTTCGGCAGGCGCAGCTCGACGAAGGCCTTCGCCCGCTTGCGCGCCGCCGGCTTCTGCTCTTCGTAATAGAGGTGCTTGGCGATCGGATGATGGGTGTCGTGCGCTTCGACCACGAAGTCGGCGACCACCAGCTGCAGCTGGTTCGCCCAGCGGCGCGAGGCGGCATCCCTGGGCACCAGCCCTAGCCGCGGGCCGAGGAAGGCGAGGATGTTGGCCGTCTGCGAGATCCACTCGCCGTCGACCTCGAGGATCGGCGGCGCGAACGGTGCGCGCGGGTCGGTGCCCTGCAGGATCGCCAGCACCGCCGCGCGGCCGCCGCCCTTCTTCTCGGATTGGCGTACGACGTCGACGTATTCCGCGCCGGCGGCTTCGAGCGCGAGACGGATGAATTCGCCGCGGCCCTGGATGTGCGACCAGTAGTAGAGGTTGTACATGCGTGCTCCCTGCAGGGGGTTGGTTGGCTGCGCCAGTGTAGCGCTAGACTCGGCTCACTTATCTCCGGAGGATGGCAGCGATGACCGATGACAGCCTTGCCGGGCTCACCGAACGCCTGCGCCACTTCGCAGCCGAGCGCGACTGGGAACAGTTCCACTCGCCGAAGAACCTCGCCATCGGCGTCGCCGCGGAGGCGGGCGAACTGGCGGCCGAGTTCCAGTGGATCGAAGGCGCGGACAGCTACACGCCAGAGGCCGCCCACCTCGAGCGCATCCGGCATGAATCGGCAGACGTGCTGCTCTACCTGGTGCGCCTCGCCGACCGTCTGCAGTTCGACCTGCTCGCGGCCGCAAACGAGAAGATCGGCCTGAACGCGTTGAAGTACCCGGTCGAGCAGTTCAGGGGTTCGTCGCGGAAGTATTCCGAGGACTGACGCCGGCCCGCGCCGCGCGGCGGATCAACAGGAAGGCCGCCACGATCAGCAGCAGCGCCGGCCCCGCCACGAGCGGCAGCCGCTCGCCGAACAGGCCCACGCCGACCGCCACCCCGGTCAGCATCATCACGTAGCCCATGAAGCTGAAGGTGACCGAATCGGCGCGGCGGATCAGCTCGAAATACATGCCGTAACCGACCACCATCGCCAGCGCCTGTGCACAGAGCCAGCCCAGCGCATCGGCGCGCATCTCGAAGCCGAGGCCGCCCGCCGCCGCACCGACAACCACCAGCATCGCCGATGACGCGCCGAGGCTGGTTGCAGCCAGCCACTCGGCTGGCGTGCCGGCCGGGGTGTGACGCGCGCGATAGACGTTGCCGCCGCCGATGAAGAGCGGGATCAGCGGCACCAGCTGCACTGCGGCCGACGCGGCATCCATCGATTCACCGCGCCCGAGCACGAGCAGCGCTGCGCCCGAGAAACCGATCGCCACAGCCGCCAGGCGAAGCCTGCTGAAACGCTCGTGGCGCAGCAGCAGGCTGATCGCCAGCGTGGTCACCGGGGTCAGCGTGAAAGCGAGCGAGGCGACGCCCGCGCCCGCCTGCGCCGAGACCCAGAACGTCGCGGTCATCGGCGCGGCATGGCCGAGGAAGCCGGAGATCGACGCATAACGCAGCAGCGGCAGCGAGGGCCGCAGCGGCCCATGACGCCTGGTGGCCATGCCGGCGAGCACGAGGGCGGCCAGTGCGGTGGGCCACAGCGCGTAGGCGAGCGCCGGCACGCCCGCCGCCGAGGCGGCCTTCGCGATCGGGATGCTCAGGCCGAGCATCACGCCGGTGCCGATCAGCACCGGCCATACACCCACCCGGGTACGGTCTACCGCAACACCTGGTCGATCCACCCCGCCGACTCGAACAGTTCGGCATCGCGGTCGGGGAAGCCGATCGCCTGCACACCCAGCGGCAGCCCCTGCACCGTCAGCAGCGGAAGGCTCAGTGCCGGCGCGCCGAGGTAGGACGCAGGGATGTTGAACACGGTGTCGCCAGTGGCGTCGATACCCATCGGGGCCGCGCCGGGCGCCGACAGGGTCAGCAGCACGTCGCACTCGCCCAGAAGCATCGCCTGCGCAGCGCGGGCGGCCGCGCGCGTCGCCAGCAGCTTGCGGTAATCAGCCTGGGTCATCTTCTCGGCCTCGACCAGCCGCTCGCGCAGGAAGTCGCTGAGCTTCGAGGGATCGCGGTCGCGGTAGGTGTTCAGGGGCCACACCGACTCGTAGTTGACCAGGGCATGCGATACCCGCCCGGCATCCTCGAGCGCGACCTCGAGCAGCGCAACACGGGCATCGTCGGCACGCCGGTGCACGCGCACGCCCTGCCCGGCAAGGCGCGCGACGGCAGCCTCGAAGGCAGCCTTCGCATCGGCATCGGCGATCTTCCAGCCGGCGGTCTCGATCACCACGATGCGCGCCGGGCGCACCGGCGCGGGCGTCTCCGACGGGCCGTACAGCCCGGGATAGCCGGGATCGCCACCGGCGCGATCGGAGATCTCGCGCGCGACGATCCAGGCGTCCTGCAACGTGGCGGCGATCGGGCCGTGCACCGACTGCGACAGGCCGTCGTGCGAACCGCCGCGGTTGATCGCGCCGAAGGTCGGCTTGAACGCATACGCCCCGCAGAAGCTGGCCGGGCGCAGCATCGAGCCGATCACCTGCGTGCCCAGGCCGACGGCGATCATGCCGCAGCCGACGGCCGCAGCCGAGCCGCTGCTCGAGCCGCCGGGCGTGCGCGACGGATCCCAGGGGTTGCGGGTGCCGCGCGGCACCCGCGCGGCGAACTCGGTAGTGACCGTCTTGCCCAGGATGATCGCCCCGGCCTGGCGCAGGGCGACCACGCTCGCTGCGTCACGGTGCGACTGGTAGCCCTCGAACACCGGCGAGCCGCACTGGGTCGGCATGTCCGCGGTCTCGATCAGGTCCTTGATGCCCACCGGCATGCCGTCGATCCGCGACAGCGGCCGGCCCTCGCGCCAGCGCGCGGTGGAGGCGGCAGCCGCAGCCCGTGCCCGCTCGATCTCGATATGGACGAACGCGCCGACGGTGGGCTCGAACATCTCGACATTGGCGAGGCAGCGCTCGAGGAAGGCGCTCGGGGTATCCCTGCCGGACGCGAAATCGGCAAGGTGGCTGGTGTACGGGATGGGCTTAGGCGTCGGCAGAGGCATCGTGACGTCTCCATGGAACGGCGGGGAACGGCGGGCAGCGGCAAACCGCCTCGCGGCAGGCGCGCGAGTTTATCGCTGTTGCAGCGATCGGCCACGAGCCCGGCCTGGCGGCATGAACGAGGCCGGCCGCCCGATGCCTGCGTGACGGTGCGGACCGAGGCTCAGGCCTCGATCTTCACACCCTTCCAGAATGCGATGAAGCCTGCGATCTGCCGCGCCGCGTCCTTCGGCTCAGGGTAGTACCACGCGGCATCCTTGTTCACCGCATCGCCGACGACGATGTCGTGGTAGCTGGCGACACCCTTCCATCCGCAGGTGGTGTGGGTCGCGCTGTCGCGCAGCAGCGTGTGATCGACCGAGGCCGCCGGGAAATAATGGTTGCCTTCGACGACTTCGGTCCGGTCGCTCTGCGCGATGACGGCGCCTTGCCAGATGGCTTTGGGCATGGGAATCACTCCGGTGGTTGTATGGTTCAGTGCAACGCCGAGCATAGCCCCCGCGCCGACTGCGAAGGCCGCGGCCGACGGTGTAGCATCCGGGCGTGCCCGAATCGTCTGCGTCCCGGTCGTCCACTTCGTTGTCGCTGCTGCGCGTCGTGTCGTACATGGCCAACCATCTGCGGGCGGAAGGTGAGCGCGCACTGCGGTCGGGCGAGGCGCTGCGCCACGTGGCCTGGCAGACGGCGACTACCGCCCCGCAGCCATCCGGGGGCGGCCACCGCGAGCCCTGATCCACACGCCAACGCCGCACGAGGTGCCAGATGACCCACTCAGTACAGCCGTCCCGTCCGGCCCCCGCCACTCCGCCGCCCGTTGAGCAGCGCCTCGCCCGGCTGCTGCCGGCGTTCCATCAGGTCCGTGCACAGACGCACGCCCTGATCGACGGGCTGTCCGAGGAAGACTGCGTGCCGCAGTCGATGCCCGACGCCAGCCCGGCGAAGTGGCATCTGGCGCACGTCACCTGGTTCTTCGAGGTATTCGCGCTGGAGCGGTTCGAGCCGGGGTTCCGGCCGTTCCACCCGGCCTTCCGGATGCTGTTCAACAGCTACTACAACGGCGTCGGCGACAAGCACCTGCGGGCCGAGCGCGGGCTGGTGTCGCGTCCCGGGCTGGCCACCGTGCTGGCCTACCGGGCGGATGTCGAGGCGCGCGTCGATGCACTGCTGCGCTCGCCTTCGCTGCCTGCGGCCGATGTCGCGGCGCTGTCCGAGGTGATCGAGCTGGGCATCAACCATGAACAGCAGCATCAGGAACTGCTGCTCACCGACCTCAAGCACCTGTTCTCGCGCAACCCGCTGCTGCCCGCCCTGCGCGAGGGCTGGCCCCCGATCCCGGTGGCCGCTGCGCCGGCCGGCTGGCTCGCCTGCGAAGGTGGCATCGGCCGAAGCGGTACGTCCGACCCCGGCTTCGCCTTCGACAACGAACGGCCGGTGCACCGCACGATCGTCGAACCGTTCGAGATCTCGCTGCGCCCGGTGACCTGTGGCGATGTGATCGCATTCATCGAGGACGGCGGCTACCGGCGTCCCGACCTGTGGCTGTCCGCAGGCTGGGACATCGTGCAGACGCGTGGCTGGCAGGCACCGTACTACTGGCAGCAGCCTGCGGGCGGCGACATGCAGACCGCACGCTGGCACGCGTTCACGCTGCGCGGCCTGGTCGAGGTATCGCCCGACGCGCCGGCTGCCCACCTCAGCCAGTACGAAGCCGATGCGATCGCACGCTGGCTGGGCGCGCGCCTGCCCACTGAGTTCGAATGGGAGCATGTCGCACAGCGCGTGCCGGTCGAGGGCAACCTGCTCGAGACCGGACTGCTGCATCCCGCCGAACCGTTGACTGCCGCCCGGCCGGGACTGCCCGGACAGATGTTCGGGGACATCTGGGAATGGACCCAGAGCGCCTACCTTCCCTACCCGGGCTACCGCACCGCGCCTGGCGCAATCGGCGAATACAACGGCAAGTTCATGAGCCAGCAGATGGTGCTGCGCGGCGGCTCGTGCGCGACGCCGCGCTCTCACCTGCGTTCGACCTACCGCAATTTCTTCCCGCCGGATGCGCGCTGGCAGTTCTCCGGCGCCCGCATCGCCCGCGACGCCGGCTGACCTGGCCGCGTAAGGTCATTACGCGCCCGCGCCACCCGCGGGATAATCGCCGCTCCTGAACCGGAGGCCGCAATGAAAACGCAAGCAGCCGTCTGTTACGCCGCAGGTCAACCGCTGGTCGTCGAGACCGTCGACCTCGATGGGCCGAAGGCCGGCGAGGTCATGGTCGAGCTCAAGGCCACCGGTGTCTGCCATACCGACGAGTTCACCCGCTCGGGCGGCGATCCGGAGGGGCTGTTCCCGGCGATCTTCGGGCACGAGGGCGCGGGCATCGTGGTCGAGGTCGGCCCCGGCGTCACCAGCCTGAAGCGGGGCGACCATGTGATCCCGCTCTACACGCCCGAATGCAGGCAGTGCAAATCGTGCCTGTCGCGCAAGACCAACCTGTGCACCGCGATCCGCACCACTCAGGGCAAGGGCGTGATGCCCGACGGCACCAGCCGCTTCTCGATAGGTGGGAAGATGGTCCACCACTACATGGGCTGCTCGACCTTCTCCAACCACACCGTGCTGCCCGAGATCGCGCTGGCGAAGATCCGCGAAGACGCGCCGTTCGACAAGGTCTGCTACATCGGCTGCGGCGTCACCACCGGCATCGGTGCCGTGATCAACACCGCGCAGGTCGAGCCCGGCGCGAACGTGGTGGTGTTCGGGCTGGGCGGCATCGGCCTGAACGTGGTTCAGGGCGCGCGCCTGGCCGGCGCGAACCGGATCATCGGCGTCGACGTCAACCCGGCGCGCGAGGCGCTCGGCCGCCAGTACGGCATGACCGACTTCGTCAACCCGAATGAAGTCGAGGGTGACCTCGTGCCCTACCTGGTGGCCCTGACCGACGGTGGCGCCGACTACAGCTTCGAATGCGTCGGCAACGTCGATCTGATGCGCCAGGCGCTCGAGTGCTGCCATCGCGGCTGGGGCGAGTCGATCATCATCGGGGTCGCTGGCGCTGGCCAGGAGATCCGTACCCGGCCATTCCAGCTGGTCACCGGCCGCATCTGGAAGGGCACGGCGTTCGGCGGTGCGCGCGGGCGCACCGACGTGCCGAAAATCGTCGACTGGTACATGGACGGCAAGATCCGGATCGACGACCTGATCACCCACACGATGCCGCTGTCGGACATCAACCGCGCGATCGACCTGATGCACTCGGGCGAATCGATCCGCAGCGTGGTCCTGTACGACTGACGGCAGCCCGCGCGGCGAGTTTGCCGCGCTATCGCCCGCAACCTTCGTTCGCCACTCGGGACACGCGCGCCGAGACTCGCGTGCAGGGGCAGGACGCGTACCGCTCCGGTACCGCGCCGACGGCCCCGCCACCTTTCCCGGAGAACACATGGAACGCAGAACGAAGGACATTACCCGCAACACCTCGGGCCAGCCCGCCGCCCACCGTCATCGCCGCGCGCTCACGGCACTGGCCGCAGCCGTGGTCACCTGCGGGCTCGCCGGCCCTGTACTGGCCCAGGCCACGCCGTCGGGGCAGCAGGCGAAGGGCGAGGCCGGCGAGCGACCCCAGGCGCGTGCCAATACCGCCAAATCGACCACCGCCGCGCCGAAGGGCGACTGGACGCGCCACTTCACGCCCGAGGAGCGTGACGCCTGGCAGCAGAAGATCGCGGCCGCCCCGGACGAAGCGGAACGGCGCAAGCTGCGAGGCCAGCGGCTGGCCGAGATCCAGCGCCGCACGCGGGCACAGAAAGCCGAGGGCGGTGCCGGTAGCGCCACCCAGCCGGCACCCCGGCCGGTGCGCCAGGCATCGCCCGAGGCCGCCGGCGCGGCGCAGCGGGCGCGCTGAGGCGGGCGCCGCGCGGGGCTCAGCCCTTCAGCAGCGCGCGGATGTCCGCCTCGAGGTCCTTTGCCGGTATCTCGTGGCGCGCCATCAGCCGCAGCCGGCCCTGCGGGTCGTACAGGTAGGTGAAGGTGGAGTGGTCGATGGTATAGCTGTCGGGCGTCGACCCCTTCACCTTGCTGTAGTAGGCCTTGTACGACTTCGCGACCTCGGAAATCTGCTGGGGCGTCCCGAGCAGCCCGACGAACGAGGGGTCGAACGTCGGCACGTATTCCCTGAGCAGGGCCGGCGTATCGCGTTCAGGGTCGACCGTGATGAATACCACCTGCAGGCGCGCCGCATCCGAGCCGAGTGCCTTCGCAATGCCGGCGAGCTTGACCATCGCCGTCGGGCAGGCGTCCGGGCACTGGGTGAAGCCGAAGAACAGCGCGACCACCTTGCCCTTGTAGTCGGCGAGCGTGCGCGTCTGGCCGTTGAAATCGGTCAGCGCAAAGCCCTGCCCGAAGGTGGCGCCGGTGACATCGATCGCGTGGAAGGCGGCCTTCGGTTTCTGCTCGCCGCAGCCGGCGAGCAGCCCGGCCACGGCTGCCGCCAGCGCATGCCGGCGGCTCCGGACGAAAGTTCGATCGTGTATCGGCATGCTGGTGTCCTCGTCCACCGTCGGCTATTTCGAATGCATGTGGTGCGCACCTGCGGCTCCGGACTTTGCGCTGGCACCGTCCTTAGCGGGCGCGTTGAGCGGCCGCACCTCGGCCTTCACCTGCACCTGCTGGCGCTTGCCGTCGCGGCCTTCGAAGGTCAGCGTGATCGGCACCGAAGCCCCCGGCGTGAGCGGCTTGTCCAGACCGATCAGCATCACATGGTAGCCGCCGGGCTCGAGCATCACCGGTTTTCCGGCCTCGACTGCGATGGACTTCACCTCGCGCATGCGCATCACGTTGTCGACGACCGCCATTTCGTGCACCTCGACCGTGCGGGCGACCGGCGAGGCGGCAGCGACCAGCTTCACGTCGGTCTTCGAGGTGATCTGCATGAACGCGCCGGTCGCGCGCATGCCACCGACGGTACCGCGTACCCATGGGTCGGCGATGGTCACCTGCGCGCAGGCAAGGCCGCTGGTGAAGAGGAGGATGAAGGAGATGGCCCGCGCCGCGAGGCGGCTGGGCGAGTTCGAACGAGTCATTGCATGTTTCCTTCCGTTTCGGCACCACCGGCTGGTCCGGTCGGCGCAGGAGCGCAGGCCGCGCCAGCCGGGATACCGGGGCACTGGCCCGCCTGGGCGAGTTCGTTGGGCGCGCCGCGAGCCGAGGCTGCGCGCGGGCGCCGATCAGGCCGGCGCTGTGCCGGGAGGTGCGCGACTGCCCGGTCGCAGGTAGGCGGCCGTGCCGCGCAGGGAGCCGGGGTCGACGCTTGCCGCCGCGATTGCTGCGGGCGAGGAAGCGGGTGCCGCCGGGCGCGCGGGGCCGGCATGCCCGGCGCTGCCGAGCATGCAGACCGCGCAGGCGGCATGCACCAGCGGATCGTCGACGCCTCGCCCATCATCCCGGTCGACGGACAGCACCGATGTCCCCGGCAGGCACAGGCCTGCCGAGGCGCGCGCAGCCGCGACCTGCATCGCGGTGACGCTCGAGGGCAGGGCGAGCTGCGTGGCGCAGACGACAAGCAGCAGGAGTCGGACCAGCCATTGCTGCAACTGCAGCCGGCGCGCGGCGGCCGACGCTGGCGGCATCCGGCAGGCGCTGGACGGACGAAGCGGGGACATGCGCCGAGTATAGTGCGAACATGAATCCGATCCCGCTGATCCTGTTCGCCCATGGCGCGCGCGACCCGCGCTGGGCCGAACCGTTCGAGGCGATGCGCGCGGCGCTGCTGGCCCGCGATCCCGGCCGGCGCGTCGAACTCGCCTACCTGGAGCTGATGTCGCCCTCGCTGGTCGAGGTGGCCACCCGGCTGCATGCAGACGGCATCCGGCATGCGGTAGTGGTGCCGCTGTTCCTTGCCACCGGCGGCCACCTCCGGCGCGACCTGCCGAAGACGGTGGAGACGCTCGCCGCCGACCTGCCCGGCTTCACGCTCGACGTGAAGGCACCGCTGGGCGAATCGCCCGAGATGCGCGGGGCGATCGTGGGCTGGCTCGCCGGGATGTGAGCCCGGGGGAGCGCCGACGGCCTGCGTGCTAACATTTCAGGCTGTCCCGCAGCTGGAACCGCAGCTGCCACATCCGGCTGGAGAACCCCATGAGCACGCATCGAATCGCAGTCATCCCCGGCGACGGCATCGGCAAGGAAGTGATGCCCGAAGGCATCCGCGTACTGGAAGTCGCGGCACGCAAGTTCGGCATCTCGCTCCAGTTCGACCATTTCGACTGGGGCTGCGACATGTACGGCAAGTACGGCTCGTGGATGCCGGCCGACTG
>CANGXU010000121.1 GCA_947457885.1 Betaproteobacteria bacterium | reverse complement strand
GCGTTCAGGGCGGTGTAGATCGGCCTGATCGCAGCGGCCAGGGCCTTGCGCTCCTTCCAGCTCGCATAGGTCAAGCTGTTTCGGATCAGGTGCACGATGCACGTCTGCAGCGTCGTTGCCGGGAACACGGCCCCCAGCGCCTCGCCGATCGCAATGAACTTCTCGCCATTGCCTATTGATCCAACAAAGGCTACTTCGAAAACAAAAGCCGATAGAGGAACTGAGGCGACGCGACTCGCTAGCTCTCCGTTGACCCTCTGTCATCAACTGGTTGAAGAGATACTTAATCGAGCCATCATCTGTAAACGGTGGCGACACCGACTTCGCTGGTCAAGAGGTGCCCATCCTGGTTCCGTCACATGGCACGGGCCCAGGCGCCGACGCCTTCCGTCGCACCGCCTGCAAACTGTGCTACCTTGTGTACACTTAATCACACCGTTCCTGCTCATGTCCACGACCATGACTGTCCGCATCGAGAATGACGTGAAAGATCGCCTTGAAGGCCTCGCAGCGGCGACCCAGCGCAGCAAGTCTTTCCTCGCGGCGGAGGCGATCCGGCAGTACGTCGAAACCAACGAATGGCAGATCCGGGAAGTGCAGGCCGCGTTGAGGGAAGCGGACGCCGGCGACTTCGCGTCCGAAGCGGATGTGGACGCGCTGGCGCGCAAGTGGGACGTGAATGCGCGTTAGGTGGTTGCGCGCTGCACTGCTGAACCTCGACCAGGAAGCGACACATATAGCTTCCGATGATCCCGTGGCCGCCGACTTCGTCGTCAAGCGAATCCTCGGTGCGGTATCGATCCTCGCCGAGCAACCAGGACTCGGCCGTCCCGGCCGGGTTCCGGGCACCAGGGAACTGATCGTTGCCCGGACACCCTATTGCGTTCCCTACCGCGTGCGCGGCGATACAGTGGAAATCCTGCGCGTGTTCCACACGTCAAGGCGACCGCCCGACCAATGGTAGGGACGGCCCGGCAGCTCACTGACTACGGCCCCTCCGCCGGCGTCACCTCCGCCCCCACCCGCTCGACGATCAACTTGTAGTGCTCCGGCCGCCGGTGCGCGGCGAAGTTGAACATCGTCTTCTTCAGGTCGTTGGCGAGATCGATGTCTGCGTTGAAGCACACTACCTCGTCCTCCTCGCTGACCGACCTGGCGACGATCTCGCCGGTCGGAGCGACGATCAGCGAGTGGCCGAACATCCGGTTGCCATCCTCGAAACCGCACTTGGCGGTCTCGACCAGCCAGGTCGCGTTCTGGAAGGCCATCGACTGCGCCATGATCAGGTGGTGGTGCACGCGCAGCGCCGGCGGCTCCGGGTAGTGCAGGTTCTCGCTGGGCGTATTGAAACCGAGGGACACGATCTCGGCGCCCTGCAGCGCGAGCACGCGGAAGGCTTCGGGCCAGCGCCGGTCGTTGCAGATCAGCATGCCGGCGATCATGTCCATGAACTTCCAGACACGGAAGCCGAGGTTGCCGACCTCGAAGTACTTCTTCTCGAGATGCTGGAACGCCGCCTCGGGCTTGTGCTCGGCGTGCCCAGGCAGGTGGATCTTGCGGTACTTGCCGGCGATGCGCCCGTCCGGACCGACCATGATCGCGGTGTTGTAGCGGTGCACCACGCCGTCTTCGACGATGCGCTCGGCGTAGCCGATGTAGAAGCCGATGCCGAGCTTCCTGGCTTCGTCGAACAACGGCTGTGTCTCCGGCGACGGCATCGTGAACTCGTAGAACCGGCGATCGACTTCGCCCTGGTCCTCGAACCAGTAGCGCGGGAAGAAGGTGGTGAACGCGAGTTCCGGGAACACGACATAGCGCGCGCCCATCGCATGCGCGTCGCGCAGCAGCCTGACCAGCCGCGCGGTGGCGGTGGCGCGCGTGTCGGCGAGGTTGAGCGGGCCGAGCTGGGCCGCCGCGATCTTCAGGTGTCGAGCCATGTCTGTCCCCGGGTGTCGATGCTGCTTTATTCGAAGCTTGCCACCGCTGCAGTGCCGGCGATCAAGGCCGCTCGAGCACCGGCGACGTGCGGCTGAACGACCGGCGTCCGCGCTTGAAGCCGGCGAGCGGCAGCGCCGCCTTCGCGATGACGTCGCCCGGCGTGTCCTCGCCCCAGACCACGAGGTCGGCGTCGTTGCCGACCGCGATGCCGTAACGCTGCAGGCGCAGTGCACGCGCCGCCCGGCTGCTGATCATCTCGAAGCAGGTGGCGAGGTCATCCGGGCCGTAGCGCTGCACCACGTTCGCATACAGATTCACGATGCGAGTCAGCGAACAGTCACCCAGCGGTGTGAACGGATTGAGCACGTTGTTGGTGGAGATCGTGCAGTTGGCACCCTGCTCGATCAGCGTGTTGGCGTCGGTCACGCCGCGGATCACGCTGTGTTCCATGTGCCGGCCGGCGTTGAACAGATCGGTGGCCGGCAGCACGGCCAGCGATACGCCTGCCTCCCCCAGCCGCTTGCCGATCGCCTTCTGCCTGGCAACTGGCATGCACGAGTACTTCGATCCGTGCCCGAAGGCCACCCTGCCCTGCCAGCAGATGGCCTCGGTGAGGTCGCACACCTGCGGATAGTCGAGGCTGCCGGTCTCGTAGCCGCCGTCGAGGTGGAAGTCGACATCGATGTCGTACTGCTTCGCGAGCTCGAACACCCGGCGCACCTGCCCGGGACCATCCCTGTCGTAGCGGATGCCGCCGCCGATCACCGGCGCACCGCGGTCCAGGCAGGACACGAGGTTCTCGTCCGCGCCTGGCACGCCGGTCCAGCCTTCCTGCAGGAATACGCAGGACTGGATGTCGATCGCCCAGGCGTAGTCTTTCTTCAGCTGCTCGATCGCCTCGAAGCCGAGCAGGCCGACGTTCGGGTCGACCTCGACCTGGGTGCGCATGTGCGTCACGCCATGCAGCAGGCTCTGCTCGAGCGTGCGCCGCGCGCGGTCGTAGATGTCTTCGGCGGTGAACGTATGCTTGATCGACGCGGTGCGCTCCATGTGGTCGCGCTTCATCCGGTCGGGCTGTATCGGCACCCGCTCGACGATCAGGGCCTTGTCGAGATGGAAGTGGCTCTCGACCAGGCCGGGTGATACCAGGTGGCCACCGGCCTCGTGCACCGGTCCCTCGGCCTGGAGCTTCGGCTGGACGGCGACGATCCGGCCGCCGTCCACGCCGATGTCCACCAGCGGATCACCCGGCCCGGCGGCGGTGAGCCTCGCGTTCCGGATGATCAGGTCCACGGTGCACGCTTCCTAGATCTTGAACAGGTCGAGCACCGACGGGCAGAACAGCTCTTCCGGCGCGACCTTGCGTGCCGACAGGCCCTGCTCGAAGTGGTAGCGGGTGAACGTCTCGAGCACGTGGTGGTTCGGCTCCAGGCCGTAGCTCCAGTAATTCTCGCCCATCAACTGCTTCGCCTTGTGGAACTCGGACACGCCCCAGGGCAGGCTCACGAACAGATGACCGATCTGCCCGAGTTCGTACAGCGACAGCTCGCGCGCCTGCAGGAAAGCCTTGAACACGCTGACCGGCAGCCAGGGATGCTTCTCGACCAGCGACTTGCGGATGCCGATGATATGCATCGTCGGGAAGATCTTCGTGCGGCGGAAGTAGTCTTCTTCGGTGGTGCGGTAGTCGGGAAACAGCCGCGCGACATTCTTCGCGCCGCGCTCGAAGCACGACGGCGCGCGCGCGCTGATCATGGCGTCGATCTCGCCCGCCTCGAGCATGCCTGACAGGGTCTTGCCGTCGGGCACCTGCTGCAGGTCGACATCCGGCGGCAGCTTGATCGGCGCGCGCTCGAGGCGACCCGGGTCTTCCACGCCGCCCCGGCGCCAGTGGATCGACGAGGGCTTCACGCCGAAGTCGTCCTCGAGGATGCCACGGATCCAGACATTGGCAGTGATCTGGTACTCGGGAAGACCGACCGTCTTGCCTGCGAGGTCCTGCGGCTTTTCGATGCCGCGATCGGTGCGGATGTAGACGCCCGAGTGGCGGAACAGCCGCGACACGAAGGCCGGGATGCCGACGTATGCGTTGCTGCCGCGCGAGGTCATCATCGTATGGCTGGAGATCGACAGTTCGGAGATGTCGAATTCCTGGAAGCCGAACGCCCGATGGAAGGCCTCCTCTGGCTCGATGTTCACGGCGGCCACGTCGCAGCCCTCGATCTGCACGCGGCCGTCGAACAGTCCACGCGTGCGATCGTAGTCGCAGACACCCATGCTTACCTGAAGCTTGCCCACTGAGTCTTCTCCTGTCCCTGTTGCCTTGTATTGTCCGAACCGTCTAATCCGTCGCCTTGATCCCGAATGCCTTCACCGCCTTCGACCAGCGCGCCACCTCGGCGCCGAGGAACCTGCCGAACGCTTCCGGCGACACCGGATTCAGGTCATAGCCGCGCTCGCGCAGCACTGTCGCGGCAGTACCGCTACCCGCGAGGATGCCGTTTATCGTGGTGTTGAGCTTCGTTACCACCGGTCGTGGCGTGCCGGCCGGCGCGAGCATGCCGAACCAGCCGCGGATGTCGGTGCCCTTGAAGCCCGACTCGTCCAGCGTCGGGGTATCGGGCGCCTGCACGAAGCGCTTGTTCGACGTCACCGCGAGCAGCCGCAGCTTGCCCGCCTTCACCTGCGGCAGCGCCGCGCCGGGACCGGTGAACGTGGTCTGCACCTCGTTGCCGAGGTTGGCGGCCATCAGCGGCCCGGTGCCACGATACGGCACGTGAGTCATGTCGAGCTTTGCGGTCGAATAGAACAACGCCTGCGACACATGCGAGATCGCCGAGCCGGAACCGTAGTTGTACTTGCCTGGGTTCGCCTGGACCAGCTTCACGAAATCGACCATGGTCTTCGCCGGCACCGAAGGGTGGAGCGTGATCAGGTAGGGCTGCTCGACCAGGATCGCGATCGGCGCGAAGTCCTTCATCACGTCGAACGGCGGCGGCGAGATCAGCGCAGGCGAGATCACCGTCGCGGCATCGACAATGGTGAGCGTGTAGCCGTCATTGATCGCACGCGCGCCGATCTGGGTACCGACCACACCCTGTGCACCTGCGCGGTTGTCGATCAGTACCTGCTGGCCGAGCTGCTCGGACAGCTGCGGGGCGATCGCCCGCATCACGAAGTCGGTGCCGCCGCCGGGCGGGAACGGCACGATCACGCGCAGGGGCTTGACGGGATAATCGGGAGCGGCGGCTGCGAATGCACTGGCGGCCAGGAAGGCGGACAGGCAGCAGGCGCCCGCGTGTCGCGCAAGAAGGCGCTGCAGTTTCATGCGGGATTCTCCGGTACTGGAATACCTTGGCGGGACAGCGGAATATAACCCGCCAATGGCGTCATCGGACTACCGCAGGTGGCAGCACGATCTGGGTCTGCGTGACGAGCGCGACCAGCTTGCCGTCCTCGTTCGTGATGCGCGTCTGCCAGACGTTGGTGCTGCGCCCGACATGCAGCGGCGTCGACTCGGCCAGCAGCACCGGCGGCTGCCCGGCGGCGAAGAAATTGGTCTTCGACTCCAGCGTCGTCGTACGCCAGCCAGGCTCCAGGTTCATTACCGTGCCTGCAGCGCCGAGCAGGTCGGCAAAGGCCATCAGCACACCGCCATTGACCCGCTGGCCGCGGTTCATGTGGGTCGGGCGGATCGGCAGCCGGGCCGTGATCCTGGTGCGCGAGGCCGAATCGAGCAGCACTCCGAGCCGCCGGGCCGGCTGCCCGGCCATGATCAGCTGTACGCCATCGATACCGTTCTTCCGGAACGGGGGGGCCTTCGCGCGTGGTCCGGCACCGGGCTTCGCCGCCGTCTTCTTCACTGCCTTCGCCGCGCCCCTGCCCGCTGGTACCTTCGCCACCGCTTTCCTGCCTGCAGCCATCTCGTCCCTGCTCCTCGTCGGTCTACATGGGCTTCACATTTCGCAGCCGCGGACGATACCGCGTCGGTGGCTTGTCTGGCGAGATCCCGCGCAGCCGGTCCTGGCACCCGCGCCATGGAGGGCACCGAATGGCCCACGCTGCCTGCGGCCCGCTCGCACGCGACACGCAGGCGCCGGTCGACACGGTATTCCGGCACCCTCTCAGCGACGGCCGCGCAAGCCCCGGTAGATGTCGAGAAACCGGGGCAGCAGCGCCCAGACCAGGCGCGCACGCGGCGCGCGCAGCGCGCGCCAGGCTGCCCATAGTCGCAACCCGCCTCGCGCCAGGGCAACCACCCCGCGCGGCCGCACCAGGACGATCGCCACCAGCGCAGCCACGCAGGCGGCCGGATTGACCTTCAGCCAGCGTACGCCGCCGACGGCCCGATCGAACAGCCGCAGCGGACCCTCGAGCCCGCGCACGCTGGCGGCCATCGCGTCACGCTGCCCGTCGGCACGCACACGCAGCCGCTCGCGCCGCACCGCCAGCGCAAGCAACTGCTCGCCGATCATCGCGGTGCCGCCGCGCCGCCGCGGTCGGTGGCCGATGCGCCGGCAGACAGCGCCTCACGGTCGCGTGCGAGCGTCTCGAGCGTGGCCGCGAACAGACTGGGCGCCACCCGTGCATGCCGACGCGCGAGAAATGCACACCCGCCACCGGCGAGCAGGAAGAACCCGCTGAGCAGAGCGACCGCCAGGACCGGGCTACGATCCCAGAATGCCACGATGATCAGCAGCGCAAGCAGCACTGTGCCGGTAAACAGGCAGAACAGCGCCACGATACCGTACAGGACGATCGCGGCAAGCCGCCAGCCGGCCTCCTGCGCGTCGACCGACAGCAGTTGCAGCCGGGTCTGGAGGGCTGCAACGGCGTTACCGACCAGGTCGCGCAACGACTGCATGGCGCCCGGAGACGCCGCACCTCCGGCCTCGACGCCGGCATCGGCACCGGCAGGATCGGTCACGAGACGCGCCGGTGATCAGCGACGGGCGATCAGCAGCCCGATGATCATGCCAACGGCAGCGCCGACGCCCACCGCAGTCCAGGGCTTGTCGTGCACGAAGTCATCGGTCGCACGCGCAGCCTGCTTGGTCTTGTCCACGACCAGCGCCTCCGCATCGCGCAGAGCAAGGCGAGCCGAGCGCAGCGAATCTTCCGCCTTGGCGCGCACTTCGCCGATCTTCTCGCCAGCCTGGCCGGCGGTGGCCTTGACCAGAGCTTCGGCATCGGAGACGACGGTCTTGAGGTCGACGATGAGCTTTTCGCGGTTTACGTCATTCATGGAGGTCTCAGCTTCGTTGATCGAGTCGTCAGATGTAGAGAAAGGCTACCGCAAATGCAAGCCGTGGTGCAATCGCGCGCCCGGTGTGCAGCGCAGGGGGGCGGTGCGCTTGCGGCGCGGCACTCGCTCTTGACCTAACATCCCGCCTCCGGCATGTGCCGGCTTCATGCGGAGAGCACCATGCCGACCTGGGGATCGTTGCACCTTGCAGCGGCTGCCGTGCTGCTGGCATCAGGCGCAGGCGCGTTCGCACGGCCCGTACTGCCGGACCGCCCGGTGCGCCTGATCGTGCCCTACGCAACCGGTGGCAGTACCGACCTGCTGGCGAGACTGGTCGCGCCGAAACTCGGCGAGCGCTGGGGACAGCCGGTGATCATCGACAACCGGCCTGGCGGCAACACGATCATCGGCACGCAGGCGGTGACGCGCTCGGCGCCCGATGGTCAGACCGCACTCATGATGGCCATCGCGCACACGATCATCCCGAACCTGCTGCCGGTACCCTACGACCCGCTGCGCGACTTCACGCCCCTCGGCACGGTCAGCCGCGGGGAACTGGTTCTGGTCGTCCATCCATCTGTGGGGGCGACTTCACTGCAGGAACTGGCCAGCCTCGCACGGGCGAAGCCGGGGCAGCTCAACTATGCATCGGCCAGTACCGGCGGTCCGCTGCACCTGGCCGGCGAACTGTTCAACATGCTGGCGGGCGTCAAGACCACCCATATCCCGTACAAGGGCGGTGGGCCGGCGATGACGGACCTGCTCGGCGGCCATGTCCAGATGATGTTCGCCGCCACCGCCGAGGCGATTCCGAACATCCGCAGCGGACGCCTGCGCGCGCTGGCGGTCTCCGGGGAGGCCCGTTCGCCGACCCTGCCGCAGGTACCGACCTTCGCCGAGGCGGGCATGCCCGGCTTCACCGCGAGGAACTGGTTCGGACTGCTCGCTCCGGCCGGCACACCCACCCCAGCCGTCGAGCGCTGGTCCTCGGCGGTGGCCGCTGTCCTCGCCTCAACGGACATGCGCGAGCGGATGCAGGCACACGGGATGGAGCCGTGGATCTCGACGCCCGCCCAGTTCGGCGCGTTGCTGAAATCGGACCTCGCGCTCTACGGCAGGATCGTCAAGACGGCGGGCATACGCATGGAGAACTGATCCGTCCGGCCCAGAGGCGAACCTCAGGAAATCGTCTGGTAGTAGAGGTTCTGCGGGTGGTTGGCCTGCGCGAAGAAGAACCAGCGCTCGGCAAGCAGGCCGACGTACTGGACTGCGAAAGCCACTGCGAGCAACGTCGCCGCCCCGCTCGTAGCCCCCAGCCACAGCAGGGCTGCCGGCAGGGGAAACGCGAGCAGCAGGAATGCCCACTTGACCGACCGCAGGAAAGTCCGCGTGCGTCCATGGGCGAACTCGCGCGTGTTGAACGAACCACCGATCGCGCCCTGCGAGGTCTGCCGCACCTTCGGATGCTTCATGCCGATCGCCGACTGCACGGTGGACTTCGGACGCAGCCGCGCGTTACGGGCGAGCATCGTGGCGCGCACGACCAGCGCGCCGGTGGTCAGGCCGATCGCCCAGGTGGCCAGCACCTCGGTGTAGCCCGGTGCCAGCAGCGAGGACAGCAGCGTCGCGAACGTGCAGCCCGACGCGCAGCCGAGCAGGAAGTAGTTGAGCAGCGTCAGCGGCGACGCCCATTCCTGCAGGAAGCGCAGGCACGCATAGATCATCCCCGTGCAGACGAACAGCGCGATACAGGCCACCACGGCGACCGGCCCGAACAGGTCCGACCACAGGGAACCGGTCGCGTAGGTCACGCCATACGCAGCGACGCTCCCGAGGAAGGCTGGCAGCACGATCACCTCGCGCGATAGCCACGAGGTGCGCCACATCGTGGCCGCACGCCAGGCACGCTCCGGACGGCCGAGGTGCCAGAACGAGGCGAGCAGCCCGAGCGCGGCGAACAGCACCGACAGCGCGCAGCCGGCGATGATGAACGAAGGCATCGGCAGTTCCGACAGCCCGAGGCGCGACAGGACGTCGATCGAGTACACCGCGAGGAACAGGCCCTGCGCGACGCCGATCAGCGTGGTGAGGAAGATCACCGAGAAGGCCGGATGCATGTCAGCGCCCTCCCCCGGCCGGTGCCAACGCCGGATCGGCGGCGGCCTGCGCCTCGGCGATCAGCGCCGCCAGCGTGCCCGGGATGCGGCCATCGACATTCAGCGGCGAATCGATCCGGCTGACCTGGTCGGCGTCGACCGTCACCGTACCCTTGTGACGTGGCAGGTAGTGGTTGGCCGGCTCGGTGCCCCATTCGGGCATCAGGGCATAGCCACCTCGCTCGCGGATCGCGCGCGACACTTCCGAGTCGGCGTCATGGATGTCGCCGAACAGCCGCGCGCTGGTCGGGCAGGCCACCACGCAGGCGGGCTTGCGCTGCGCCTCCGGGATCGCCTGGTCGTAGATACGATCGACGCACAGGGTGCACTTCTTCATCACCTGCTGCTTCTCGTCGATCTCGCGTGCGCCGTACGGACAGGCCCAGGCGCAGTACTTGCAGCCGATGCACTTGTCGTAGTCGACCAGCACGATGCCGTCTTCCTTGCGCTTGTACGACGCGCCAGTCGGGCACACCGGCACGCAGGGCGGGTCCTCGCAGTGCAGGCAGGACTTCGGGAAGTGGACGGTCTCGGTGCACGGAAACTCACCGACCTCGTAGGTCTGAACCCGGTTGAAGAAGGTGCCGGTCGGATCCTTGTCGTACGGGTTCTCGTCGCTGAGGAAGCCGGCGACACCGGACGTGTTCCACTCCTTGCAGCTGGTGACGCAGGCCTGGCAGCCGACGCAGACGTTCAGGTCGATGACCAATGCAAGCTGGGTCAACGCGTTTCTCCCTTCTTCAGTTCACGACCCACGGTGGTCATTTCGGTGGCGACGCCCTTGCCCGCGAAGAACGCCTGCCAGCTGCGGCGGGCAGGTCCGGTGCCCGGCAGCGCCGGCATCGCCGCGAACTGCGGGAAGGTTTCATCGGGGTCGCCGGCATCGGCCTTGCTGATGCGCACATGCACGTCGTACCAGCCGGCCTGGCCGGTGATCGGGTCCGAGTTCGACAGGCGTGCGCCCGACGCATCGGCCGGCAGTTCTTCGGATATCAGGTGGTTAAGCAGGAAGCCCTTCTGCGACTCGTTGGCCTCCGGGCCGAGGTTCCATGCGCCCTTCGCCTTGCCGATCGCATTCCACGTCCAGACCGTGCCCGGCTCGACGGCTTCGGTGTAGCGACACAGGCAGCGCACCTTGCCGTGCATGGATTCCACCCAGATCCAGTCGTCGTCTGCGATGCCCGCCGCCTTCGCCGTCACCGGGTTAACCATCAGGTAGTTGTGGCCGTGGATCTGGCGCAGCCACGCGTTCTGCGAATCCCACGAGTGGTACATCGCCATCGGCCGCTGCGTGACCGCGTTGAGCGGATAACGCTCGCGGTCGGTCGCCTGCGCCTCCAGCGGCGGATACCAGAACGGCAGCGGATCGAAATAGGTCTCTACCCGCTCGCGAAGCCGCTCCGGCGGGCGCCGGGTGCCAGGCCCCTTGCCCTGGGCGGCGAGCCGGAACTTCTGCAGCACTTCGCAGTAGAGCTGGATCACCACCGGGTCGGGATGCATGCGCAGCTTGTTCTTCACCGCCCAGTCGTTGTAGCCCTGGTTCCAGTTGCGCATGTACTGGTGTTCAGGCGGCATCGCATAGTGGAACACGCAGTTGTTCTTCGCGTACATCTCCCACTGGTCCGGGTTGGGCTCGCCGACCAGGGCCTTGTCGCCGTTCACGCCGCGATAGCCGGCGAGGAAACCGACGCCGGAATCGGGCGCGGTCTGGAAGTTGATCACGAAGTCCTTGTAGTCCTTGAACTTGCGCGAGCCGTCTGCCGCCGTGAACGCGGGGAATTTCAGCCGCGAGGCGAGTTCGACCACCACGTCCTGGAACGGTTTGCAGTCGCCCTTCGGGGGTACCACCGGTACCCGTACCGAATCGCAAGGGCCGTCGAACTCGGAGATCGGCCGGTCGAGCAGCGACATGGCGTCGTAGCGCTCGAGGTAGGTGGTATCCGGCAGTACCAGGTCGGCATAGGCGCACATCTCGGACTGGAACGCGTCGCACACGATGATGAAGGGGATCCGGTACTGCCCGTCGGCGTCCTTGTCGTTGAGCATCTTCCGGACTTCGGAGGTGTTCATCGACGAGTTCCAGGCCATGTTCGCCATGAACATCAGCAGCGTGTCGATGCGGTACGGGTCACCGCGCCACGCATTGGTGATCACGTTGTGCATCATCCCGTGCACCGCCAGCGGATGCTCCCACGAGAACGCCTTGTCGATGCGCACCGGCCTGCCCTCGGCATCGATGAACAGGTCGTCCGGCCCGGCCGGGAAACCGAGTGGCGCACCGCCCAGGGGCGTGTCCGGCTTCACCATGTCGGGCGAGTTGGGCACG
>CANGXU010000120.1 GCA_947457885.1 Betaproteobacteria bacterium | reverse complement strand
CGCACGGTGATCCGCCTGCCCTCGTACGAGAAGGTGAAGTCAGACCCGGTGCTCTACGCCCATGCCAACCGGGTCCTGCACCTGGAGACCAACCCCGGCAACGCCCGTGCGCTGGTGCAGGCCCACGGAGACCGCGATGTCTGGGTGACCGAGCCGCCCATCCCGCTGACCACGGCCGAGATGGACCATGTGTTCGACCTGCCCTATGCGCGCAGCCCGCATCCGTCTTACGCCGACGCGGACGGCAGCCACGACCACGGCACGAAGATCCCGGCCTGGGAGATGATCCGCTTCTCGGTGAACATCATGCGCGGCTGCTTCGGCGGCTGCACCTTCTGCTCGATCACCGAGCACGAGGGCCGGATCATCCAGAGCCGCAGCGAAGACTCGGTGATCCGCGAGATCGAGGATATCCGCGACCGGGTACCTGCGTTCACCGGTGTCATCTCCGACCTGGGTGGTCCCACGGCCAACATGTACCGCATCGGTTGCAGGAGCCCCGAGATCGAATCGGCCTGCCGCAAGCCCAGTTGTGTCTACCCGGGCATATGCCCAAACCTCAACACGAACCACGGGCCCCTGATCCGGATGTACCGGCGGGCGCGCGCGCTCAATGGCATCAAGAAGATCCTGATCGGTTCCGGCCTGCGCTACGACCTGGCCGTGGAGTCGCCCGAGTACGTGAAGGAACTGGTACAGCACCACGTGGGCGGCTATCTCAAGATCGCGCCCGAGCACACCGAACAGGGGCCGCTGTCGAAGATGATGAAGCCCGGCATCGGCACCTACGGCCGCTTCAAGGAGATGTTCGACCGCTATTCCGCCGAAGCCGGCAAGAAGCAGTACCTCATCCCGTACTTCATCGCGGCCCACCCGGGCACCTCGGACGAGGACATGATGAACCTGGCGCTCTGGCTCAAGCGCAACGGCTTTCGCGCCGACCAGGTGCAGACCTTCTATCCGAGCCCGATAGCCACTGCGACGGCCATGTACCACACGGGCCGCAACACGTTGCGCAAGGTGCGCCGCGAGGCAGCCGCCGAGGACACGGTCGACGTCGTGCGCGGCGAGCGCCGCCGGCGGCTGCACAAGGCCTTCCTGCGCTACCACGACCCGAACAACTGGCCACTGCTGCGCGATGCGCTGAAGGCCATGGGCCGCGCCGACCTCATCGGTAACGGCAAGCACCATCTGATTCCCCTCTTCCAGCCGGCAACCGACGGACACTACGTGTCGGCACGGCGGAAGAACTCGTCGCCGGGCGGCCAGCCCCAGCGCGGGCGATTGCTCACGCAGCACACAGGAATGCCACCGCGCGTGACGGGCAGCGGCAAGCCCGGGGCACCTGCACGGCGCAAGCCCGGTTGAGCAGCCAGGCGCCCATGCGGGCGCCTGCTGCCAATCACCACTGAACGCGCGCGGCCCTCGCGGCGATCCGCTGTGCGTCTTCCTCCAGCAGCAGTCCCGACTTGACCATCGCATCGGCGGCGGCGCGCACCCTCGCCACGTAGTTGTCTGGCGTCTGGTAGCGCTCGGCCAGCGACGGCCGCGGATCGCCGAAGTCACGCCGCTGGTCGGCCCTGCGCAGGAACGGCACGATGCTGCCATCGAGGTAGCACAGTTCGCCCGGGGTGCCGGACGCTGCGCTGCGCACGCCCCAGCCCATGCTGGTAGCCACAGGTACCGCCTGCTCCGGCACCCGCAGCCCGCCGATCTCGTTGCCGTCGACGTCGACCTGAGGTACCCGCACCGGGTAGTCGCCGGCCAGGACTCCGGGCAGCCCGCCGGCGAACCGGCCCTGCGCGAAATCGGGCCCGTAGTCGAAGCGCTTCTTCGGCGCCGGACCGGTTGCCTTCTGCACGCCGGGCAGGTTCGGAAAACGCCAGCGCGACGCCGCCACCAGCGTGCCGTCGGAGAGCTTCGGATAGGCCGACGGCGGCGGCGGCGTGCCGTCGCGCACCCAGCGGTCCATCGCCAGCAGCAGGTTGCGCATCAGCGGCCGCGGGTCGATCGTGTTGGGCGGCAGCGCGCACACGCCCGGCGGCATCGTCGCACCCATGATGTGCTGCGTGCCTGCGAAGTGGTAGACGCGCACGTCGTCCGGCAGCACCCCGTCGCGCCGGCCGGTGGGGTCGGTGGTCACCAGCGACTGACCGCTCTGCCAGTACTCGATGCCGGTGGTGGTGTGGATCACCTTCGGGCAGTTGCTGCGCGCCCGGCAGCGGTTGAGGATGCCGTCGACCCGGCCTCCGAACGGATCGGTCTCGTCCTGGTAGGCGAACGGGAACGTGGTGTCGGGGAATGCCAGGAAGCCGTAGCCGATGTCGGTCATCCGGATCGGTTGGGCGAAGCGCTGGTTCAGGAACAGCCGCGCGGTCGAGATATGCGGGTTGATGGCATCGAACACCCGGCGGCCTGCCTCGTCCTCGTTGAAGCCGCGCCAGGTGAAGTCGCGCAGGTAGCGGCCGCTCTGGGACGCACCGTAGGCCAGCGTGCGCTGCACGCCGCCGGCAAGCGGATTGGCTTCGCTGCGGTCATGGCGCAGGAAGGACACCAGGTCGCGCGTTGCGGCAAAGCCGATGCCCGACACCGGCGGGTTCTCCGTCGGGTAGACGAACTGATAGAGCACGCCGATCTCGAACGGCGTGCCCGCGGGCAGCAGGCGGATCGAACGGTCGCCCGCGTACTCCCAGCCGCCCGCGGGAACCAGCACGGGCTCGTCGGCGTTGCGGACGCGACGGTAAAGCTTCGCCCGCGTCGGATCGGTCGAGGCAGCGCGGAAGGTGAGCGGCATCGCCATGGCATTGCGCGTATTCGGCAGCAGTTCGTCCCACACGTCCTGTGCCAGCCCGGGAGCCGACGGCACCTGGATGCGCAGCGCCCCACCCGTCGGCGGCAACTGGTGGATCCACCCGCTCCACACCAGCGTGAAGCCCTGCCGCAGCAGGAAGCCGTTGCCGAAGTCATCCGGCTTGAGCGGGTTGTTCGTGTCGGGACCGTCGTTGAAGTCGCGCAGCGCCCGCTTGTTGCCGCGGTTGTTCACGTCGTACAGCAGCGCACCGTTGCCCCGGGAGAGGTCGACCGGCTTCACGATGTCGAGGTCCGAGGTGTACTCGACTCGTCCGCGCGCATTGCGCGGCGCCAGCGCGATGTCGACGATGTCGCGGTTGAGCGGATGCGCCGGATCGAGTTCCCCATGGAAGCGGCCGGTGAGGCGTTCATAGGTACCGGTCGCGCCGAATCCCGGGCCAGGAATCAGGTCTCGCTTCAGGATCTCGATGCGCGTGATTTCTGCACGGACGAACGACGGCAGGACCGCCAGTGGCACCGCCAGCGCAATCGTCGCCGCCCACCCCGCCGCCATGACGCTTCCCCTTCGCACAGTTCCCATCGTGCCTCCCCTCGTTGCAGTTATTCCGGCCACTGCACCCGGCGCCATCCGCCAGGCGGGCCGTGCGGCGCCGGTCAGCGCGCGCGCAGCGACTGTCCCAGCCCGCGCAGCAGCGGCAGGATCGCATCCATCGTCGGCACTGGCACGCCGGCCTCGTGCGCGAACGCATGCACCTGGCCGAAGAGCGCCTCGACCTCGATCGGCCGTCCCTGCAGCACGTCCTGCAGCATCGACGGACGCTGTCCCCAGGTGCCGCGCCGCGCGATCGCCGGCAGGTCCATCTGGCCGCGCAGGTCCCAGCCCAGCGCGGCGGCAACCGCCAGCACTTCCTCCATCACCGACACCATCTGGCCGCAGAGGTCCGGATCGGCCGCCAGCGCACCGAGGTCGAGCCGGGTCAGCGCAGCGATCGTGTTGCCCGAAGCGTTCGACACCAGCTTGCCCCAGATGTCGCGCCGCAGGTCGTTCGACGCGCGCCCGTCGATGCCGCCCCGGCGCAGCATCGCGACTGACTGCTCCAGCCTTGCGCTGCTGCTGCCATCCGGCTCGCCCAGGATGAAGTGGTTGCTGCCGACATGCGAGATCACGCCCGGCTCGACCAGTTCGCACGGGCAGTAGATCACGCAGCCGACCACGCGCTCGGGACGCACCTCGCGCCACAGCGCGCCGTCGGGGTCGAGCAGCGGCAGCGTGCCACCGGGCCCGGGCTGACCATGCCGCCACCACCACTGGATGCCGTTGAGCATGAACACCGCGCTGCCGCCGGGTGCAAGCAGGCGAGCGATCGCGCCAGCCGCCCCCGGCACCGCATGCGCCTTGAGCGTCACCAATACCAGGTCCTGTGGCGGCAGGGTCGTCGGGTCGTCGGTGGCGACCGGCACGGCGGCCTTCAGTTCGGTGCCGCCGGATCGCAGCACCAGCCCCCGGCTGCGCATCGCCTGCAGCTGCGGCCCTCGGGCCACCACCGAGACGTCGTCAGCCCCTGCGGCCAGCAACCGGGTGGCCAGGCTGCCGCCAACCGCGCCCGCTCCGAACACGCATACCTTCATTGCACTCCCCCGTCTGGCGCGCGGTTCGCCCGACACGGGGACAGCGCGTTCAGCCGGGATTGTGCGCCCAGTCGCGGCGGGCTGCGCAGCCCGCCGCAGGCTCGGGCAGCCCTCAGGCGGCCCTCAGGCACCTTTCACGCGTTCTTCACGCTGCCTTCCGGTCGAGCCGTCTAACAACGCCCCTCGGCTTGCGCTGTTCGACACCACCCTCGTCGGCCAGGCGGAAGAAGGCCATCAGACGCTGCACTTCATCGGCCCTGGCGCGCAGCTCATCCGACGTCGCCGCGAGTTCTTCAGAGCTTGCAGCGGCCTGCTGGGTCGTCGAATTGAGCTGGCCCATCGCATGGGTGATCTGCGTGACCGCATCGCTCTGCTCGGACGAGGCGCCCGATATCTCCTGGACCAGCTGGCTGGTCTTGCGGATCGACGGCACCATCGCATCGAGCATCTGCCCCGCACGCTCAGCCTGCTCGACGCTCGAGCGGGCCAGCGCGCCGATTTCCTGGGCCGCGACCTGGCTGCGCCCGGCGAGCAAGCGCACCTCGGCCGCGACCACCGCAAAGCCACGGCCGTGCTCGCCAGCTCGCGCTGCCTCGACGGCGGCATTCAGCGCCAGCAGATTCGTCTGGTAGGCGATGTCGAAGATCACCGATATGCGATCGGCGATGGCCCGCATCGCCTGCACGGTCTCGGCCACCGCCTTGCCGCTCTCCTGAGCTTCCGTTGCGGCTATGGTCCCGATCTCGTCGGTCTTCGCCGCGCTGCGCGCGTTCTGTCCGACGGAATCGCTGATCTCCTTCAGCGACACGGCGGTCTGGTCGACGCTCGATGCCTGCTCGGATGCGGTCTGCGCGAGCGCCTGCGAGGTCTGCGAGACCTCGGCCGAAGACAGCACGACCGCCCCGGCCGCCACGTTCACGTTCCGCACCGTCTGTGCAAGGTGCTCCACCGTGGTCGACAGCGCTTCGGACAGTCGCAGGAACGTCCCCTGGAAAGACGTGGTTTCACCGATGGTCAGGTCGCCGGCGCGAAGGCGACCGAGGCCTGCCTCGAGCGCTTCCAGTGGCTGCCTGACCGCATCCAGCGTGTCGTTCATTCCGGCAACGACGCGGCCGTAGTGACCGGCATGGCGGCCGGCATCCACTCGTGCATCCAGCCGCCCTTCCACCGCCGCTGCGGACAGCGCGGTGGCATCCTCGACCAGCGTTCGGACGTTGCATCGGACCTGCTCGACCGATCGTGCGACCAGCGCCAGTTCGTCCCGCCCCGATACGTCCACCGGTTCGTCGAGATCGCCGGCAGCGATACGATCCGCAGTCGAAGCGAGGCTGGCCATGCCGGCCGCGACACGACGCACGGTCGACGTCGCGAGCCAGCCGATGCCCACGCAGGCGAGCAGCGCTGCGAGTGCAGCACCGGCGAGGACGAAACGTTCCATGCTGCGTATCCCTTCCCTGGCGGCGCCCACCCGCTGGTCGATGGACTGCGTGACTTCTTCGAACGCCTTGTCCGCAGTCCGGACAGCGGCCTTCAGCGGCTCCATCGCCGCATTGCCTGCGGCAGGATCGCCGAACCGACCCGCCCGGATGCCTTCGTGGATACCCTCGACCCCCTTCCGATACCCGGCCAGGCCGCCGCGCAGTCGATCGACCGCTGCCTTCTCTTCGGCCGACAGCAGCGGAAACGCGGTGGCCAGGTTGGCTTCGGCGCCGTCCAGGGCCTTGCGCCACTGGTCCATGTACTGCGCAACGCGCTTTGCGTCGGTGATGTTCAGGAAAAGGTCCTTCTCGTAGCGCCGGGTGTTGCCGATCCCCGACTGGGCGGCATCGAGTGCGCGCTGAGCAACGAGTTCACCATCGAGCAGCTTCGCGTTGCGATCGGCCACGCCGTTCAACGCGACCATCATGGCCACCGCGACGACCAGCAGTGCTGCGCAACTGAGTGACGAGAGCAGCAACAACCGGCCGCGGATGGTCATCGTCGAACGGATGTTCATCATGCAACCTTTCTTGCGGCGCGTGCGCTCACCACATTGTCTCGCCGATGCGCCCGCACGGCAGCGGGTGCCGCGTCCGCAGCCAGGCGGAAGTACCCCATCAGGCTCTGCAGCTGCTCGGCCTGCGCCGACAGCTGCTCCGCGGTCGCCGAGAGCTCCTCGGATGCCGCTGCCGTCTGCTGGGTGCTCGAGTTCAACTGGCTCATCGCATCGGAGATCAGCGTGACGCCCTGGCTCTGCTCGCCGGATGCCGCAGCGATCTCCTGTACCAGCCCGCTGGTCTTCTTGATCGACGGCACCATCGCCGACAGCAGCTTGCCGGCGCGTTCGGCCAGTTCCACGCTGGACCCGGCCAGCGTGCCGATCTCCTGTGCCGCGACCTGGCTGCGTTCGGCCAGGGTGCGCACTTCGGCGGCGACGACGGCGAAGCCGCGCCCGTGCTCGCCAGCACGCGCAGCCTCCACCGCCGCGTTGAGTGCCAGCAGGTTCGTCTGGTAGGCGATGTCGAAGATCACGGAGATCTTCGTGGCGATCGACTTCATTGCATCGACCGTCTGCGCAACCGCCTGGCCGCCTGCCTCGGCCTCACGCGAAGCCTCCGTGGCAATACCGTCGGTGAGCGTTGCGCTCTCGGAGTTCCGCTTCACCGAAATGCTGATCTGGTGCAGCGAGGCGCTGGTCTGGTCGACGCTCGCAGCCTGCTCGGACGCAGCCGTGGACAGCGATTGCGAGGTTTCGGAGACCTGGCCGGAAGCCGAGGTCAGTTCGTTGGCCGCGTTACGGACCTCGGCGATCGTGCCGCTGACGGTCTCGATCAGATCGTTGAACTTGCCGCACAGCTCGGCATGGAAGCGCTCCTTGCCGTCGAGCGGGATGCGGTGCGTGAAGTCGCCACGCGTGGCTCCGTCGACCGCGACCCCGATCTCTTCGGCCACGAGGGATGCAGCCTTTGCAGCGGCCTCGGTGGCTGCCATGCGCTGAGCGTCGTCGGCCTGCCGCTGCCGCAGGTTGGCCTGCATCGCCTTGAAGCACTTGAGCAGTTGCGCGGCCTCGTCGCTGCCGCTGTCGTCGATCGTGTGGGTGAGGTCGTTGGCTGCCACTGCATTGGCTGCATCGACCGCCAGGCCAAGAGGGCGCGTCACCGAGCGGGAGATCGCGATGCCAAGCACGACGGCCAGCACGCCCATGGCCCCCAGAATGCCGAGCAGGCTCGCCAGTTGCATTTGCGTGGACTGCACGCGCTCGGACAGCAGGGTTTCCAGCGCGCTTGCCGTCTCGTCGATCGCCTTGTACTGCGCATCGACGGCCACCGTGCCGGCCTTGAAGTAGTCGCTGGCTGACATGGTCGCAGCTCCGGGCTGCGCGAACTGCGCGTCGGCCAGCTTGAAGAACTTTTCTGCCTCGGCGGCGCTGGCGGCGCTGGTGCCTCCGATGATGCGCTTGACATCGGCGCTGATGGTGGTGGCCTTGCCGATCTGCATCGACGCACGGCCATGCAGGTAGCGCGCTGCACGCACGTCCAGACCGATCAGAGTGCGCTCGCCATCGGTGACTTCCTTTGCAGACAGCATCGCCGCGCCACGCCCGCGCATCGTCGCCACCGACTCCGCCAGCCTCGGCAGGTGGTCGATCAGTGCGGTCATCACATAGTAGCTCTCGGCGACCGGATCCAGCGACAGGCCTGACCCGTCCGCGATCAGGTCCAGGACCAGGAAATTCCTTTCGATCAGCGCAGTGTGCGCGTCGAAGCTTTCGCCTGCGGACAGGCTGCGCGCATTGACCTTCTCGCTGAGCGCTGTCCAGCCCGCCTTGATCGCGGCCAGTTCGTCCGCCGCGCCCTTGTAGCCGGCTGCCGCGAGCGACGAGCCGAGCTTGTCGAACTCGGCGTTCACGTCGGCGAGGCGGGCACGTCGGTCACCATCCACCGACGTATTGCCGCCGAGCAGCATGCCGGACAGGCCGCGATGGGCCTGCAGCTGGCGCTGCAGAGCCACGGCGCTGCGCGCCGGGCCAAGCCCTTCGGCTTCGGCGCGCGCCACCGCGATCTCGCCGTTCTTGTACTTGATCACTGTCATCAGTGGAACGGCGCACATCACTGCGCCAATGACGGCGACAGCCGCGAACTTCTGCCACAATTTCAACGACCTGAGGGAGCTTTTCATCGAGGGCCTGTCCTGTGCAATGCTTGAGCCGCCACGGTTGGCTGACCGCGGAACGAGAGGGGGCCGAGCGCCTGCCAGACGTTCCGCAGGCGAATCAACCCGAGTGCTTCAGTGATAGCGGCAGCCCGGCTGAATCCTTGAGCGGGGCTACCGGCCTTTCTGACTAACGGCCCGGGAACCCCATGCGCGCGAGCTGTCTTCCGTGCAAGCCGGACAGCATGAGGAGCGCCATCGTCGCACCGACCAGTGCGAGGAACATGTCCCATTGCGTATCCCACGGATCGCCCTGCGTGCCGAGGAAGGCCACTGCCTCGTCGCCGCTCGCGACAGCGACCCACCATTCGATCAGTTCGTAGAACGCCGAGAACGCCAGGCAGAAGCAGACGACGAGAAACGGCAGCCAGCGGCTGCCTGCAAGCGGCGACCGGCGCAGCAGCACCTCGCGCGCGACGATGGCCGGTGTGAAGCCCTGCATCAGATGCCCGACCCGGTCATAGTGGTTGCGCGCGAGGCCCCAGGCGTCGCGTACCCAGTCGAACAGAGGCACCTCAGCATAGGTGTAGTGTGCTCCGATCAGCAGCACCACGGCATGAATCGCGACCAGCACGTAGGCAAGCGTCGTGAGCCGGAAACGCGCGTAGATCGCCGGCAGCAGCACCAGCACGACGAGCGCGGGCAAGGCCTCGAGCCACCAGGTCAGGACATCCTTGGGCGCGACCGCCGACCAGGCGGTCACGGCCGCCACGGCCAGCCAGAGCACCGCTGGGACCGCAGGACCCGGTGGCGTGGACGGTGTGCGCGGCAGGCCGGGCACGCTCACCGGGCACCGGGCCCGGCATCCGCCCAGGCATTCGGGGTTTCGTACAGGCGCACCCGCGACAGCGCGAGGCGCGACCCGTAGCGCTCGGCGAGCGCCGCCTGCAACAGATCGAAGGCAGTCGCCGCAAGGTGCTCGGCCGTCGGTGGCTGCTCGAACTCGACGGTCCGGTGGCCAGGCATCGTCGCCAGGAAGTCGATCACCGGCCGATCGTGCTTCCATGCGAGGAAGGCGTGGTCCCATGCTTCCACCACGGTGCGACTGGCGATTGCCTTGACCTCGGAGAAGTCCGCCACCATCGCCTGGTCCGGCGCTCCATCGGCATCGACCAGCGCGCCGGCCACCGTGATCTCGAGTGCGTAACGATGCCCGTGCAGGTGACGGCACTGGTTGGCATGATGGGGAATGCGGTGCCCGGCGTCGAACTCGAGCCGTCGGGTGATGGTGACCACGCGTGTCGCCTCGTGTCGCTTGTCGCTGAGGCCATAGTCTAGCAGGGCCGTCGCGGAACGCATGTGCGCTGCGGGCATTGTCGCGCTATCATTAGTGGTTTATCTCGATTTTCGACACGCCCACCCATGGCACTCATTGTCCAGAAATACGGCGGCACCTCGGTCGGCTCGCCCGAGCGCATCAAGAACGTCGCCCAGCGTGTCGCGCGCTGGAAGGCCAAGGGCCACCAGGTCGTGGTCGTGGTCTCGGCCATGTCCGGCGAGACCAATCGGCTGATCGCGCTCGCGCGCGAGGTACAGCCCGAACCCGACCCGCGCGAACTCGACCAGATGGTCTCCACCGGAGAACAGGTCACCATCGGACTGCTCGCGATGGCGCTAAAGCAGGCCGGCGTGGACGCGCGCAGCTACACCGGCCCGCAGGTCAGGATCCTCACCGACAGCGCCTTCACCAAGGCACGCATCCTGAGTATCGATGAACAGAACATGCGCGCCGACCTCGATGCCGGTCGCGTGGTGGTGGTGGCGGGGTTCCAGGGCATGGATGCCGACGGCAACATCACCACGCTCGGTCGCGGCGGCTCCGACACGACGGGCGTGGCGCTCGCGGCGGCCCTGAAGGCCGATGAGTGCCAGATCTACACCGACGTCGATGGGGTCTACACGACCGATCCGCGCATCGTGCCGAACGCGCGCCGGCTGAAGACGGTCACGTTCGAAGAAATGCTCGAGATGGCGAGCCTCGGCTCGAAGGTGCTGCAGATCCGCTCGGTCGAATTCGCCGGCAAGTACAAGGTCAAGCTGCGCGTGCTGTCCTCGTTCCAGGACGAAGGCGATGGCACGCTGATCACGTTCGAAGAGGAAGCAGACATGGAGCAGGCGATCATCTCCGGCATCGCGTTCAACCGGGACGAAGCGAAGATCACCGTGCAGGGCGTGCCCGACAAGCCGGGCATTGCCTACCAGATCCTCGGTCCGGTGGCCGATGCCAACATCGACGTCGACATGATCGTGCAGAACGCGGGCATGCACGGCCTGACCGACTTCTCGTTCACCGTACCCCGTAACGACTACTCGCGTGCCAGGAAACTGATCGAGGAAGTGCAGAAGCATATCGGCGCGAAGGAACTGATCGGCGACGACCGGATCGCGAAGGTCTCGATCGTCGGCGTCGGGATGCGCTCGCACTGCGGCATCGCCAGCAAGGCCTTCCGCGCACTGTCGGAGGAAGGCATCAACATCCAGATGATCTCCACATCCGAGATCAAGATCTCGGTGGTGATCGACGAGAAGTACCTCGAACTGGCGGTACGCGTGCTGCACGATGCATTCGACCTGGCGCACGAACCCGCCTGATCGACCGGCAGCGGGCGGTCGCACCGCCTGCCGCTACTGCACCTGTCCCCTGGCGCCCGACTGCACGATCACCGGGCCCCAGCGACGGATTTCCTCCTGCAGGAAGCGCCGGAAATCCTCCGGCGTACCTGGTAGTGGCTCGCCGCCGACGTTACGGATGCGCTCGGCGGTCTCGGGTGTGTTGAGGGCCTTCACCGCGTCGGCATTGAGCCGTGCCACGATCGCGCGCGGCGTGCCGGAGGGCACGACGATGCCGCCGAAGCCCACGGCTTCGAACGGCACACCAGCTTCCCGGAACGTCGGGATGTCGGGCAGCGCACTGGACCGGATGCGACTTGCCATCGCCAGGCCGCGCGCCTTGCCCGCCCTGACCTGCGCGAGCGCGCCGGGGACGTTGCCGAACATCACGTCGGTCTGGCCACCGATGAGCGCGGTGAGTGCCTGCGGACTGCCCGGATACGGCACGTGCGTCGCCTGGAACCTGTTCTGCGTGCGAAACAGTTCCATCGCCAGATGCTGCGGGCTGCCCACGCCGAGCGATCCGTAGTTGAAGCCGCTGGCCTTGCTGCGAGCCGCTTCGAGGAACTCCTTCACGGTACCGATCGGCGACTTGGCCGCCACCAGCAGGACGTTCGGGAACTGTGCGAACAGCGCGACTGGCGCGAAGTCCTTCT
>CANGXU010000119.1 GCA_947457885.1 Betaproteobacteria bacterium | reverse complement strand
TCATGCCGATCCCTGCGGCCAGCGACAGCAGTGCGTCGCGCAGGTGCCGCGGCAGCGTACCTTCGACGGGCGTGTGCGCGGGCAGATGGCGCAGCGCAGCCATCAGCAGTACTACCGTCACCACTTCGACCGCGAGCTGGGTCAGCGCCAGGTCGGGCGCCGAGAACAGCACGAAGACCAGGCTGACCAGCAGGCCGACTGCACCGAGCGCGACCAGCGACAGCAGTCTCTTGCGGTGCAGCGCCACCGTGGCCACCACGGCCGCGACCAGGGCGAACCACATCGTGAGCGCGGCACCGTTGGACGGCAGCAGCAGCTCGTCGCCGATCGAGTAGTTGCCCTGGAAAAACGGTATCGCCCCCGCCGAAAGGACGACCACCAGCAGCAGCCACAACGAGCGCTGCAGCGAGCCGTTCTGTACCAGGGCGGTGACCAGCCGGGCCGTCGAGACCGAGGTCTCGAGCAACCGGTCGAACAGGCGCTTCGCGCTGATCCCATCGTCCCGGTAGAGGTGCAGGTTGTATCCACGCTGCAACCCGAAGTACAGGGCACCGCCGAGCAGAAGGGCGATCGTGCTCATTGCCAGCGGCAGGTTGAATCCGTGCCACAGACTGATGCTGTATTCAGGAACGTTGCCAAGGAGCACGCCAGCGACAGCGGCGTCCAGCAGCGGCGCGACCACGACGTTCGGCATCACCCCGACGAGCACGCACAGGACGACCAGCAGTTCGACCGGCACGCGCATCCAGCGCGGCGGTTCATGCGGCGTGCGCTCGAGGCCGACCGGATCGCCGTTGAAGAACACGTCATGCACCAGCCGCAGCGAATAGGCCACCGCGAACGCGCCGGCAAGCGTCGCCATCACTGGCACGAGCCAGTCGGCCCAGGTGCCGGTATCGATCGCCAGCGTCTTCGCCAGCATCATCTCCTTCGACAGGAACCCGTTGAGCAGCGGCACGCCAGCCATCGCCGCTGCGGCCACTGCGACCAGCGTCGCCGTGATCGGCATGAAGCGGGCAAGGCCGTTCAACCGGCGCAGGTCGCGAGTACCCGTCTCGTGGTCGATGATACCGGCCGCCATGAACAGCGACGCCTTGAAGGTTGCGTGGTTGATGATGTGGAACACCCCGGCAACCACGGCCAGCGGCGTGTCGAGTCCGAACAGCAGCGTGATCAGGCCCAGGTGGCTGATCGTCGAGTACGCCAGCAGCCCCTTGAGGTCCTGCTGGAAAAGCGCGATCCACGCCGCGAATGCCAGCGTGACCAGGCCAGTGCCGCTGACCAGCACAAACCACAGGTCGTTGCCGCCGAGCACCGGATACATCCTCGCCAGCAGGAACACCCCCGCCTTCACCATGGTCGCGGAATGCAGGTAAGCCGACACCGGCGTCGGCGCGGCCATCGCATGCGGCAGCCAGAAGTGGAACGGAAACTGCGCGCTCTTGGTGAACGCGCCGAGCAGCACGAGGACCAGCGCCAGCGGGAACAACGGGTGGGCTTGCAGCAGTTCGCGCTGGTAGAGCACCTCGGACAGTTCGAAGCTGCCGACGATCTGCCCGATCAGCAGCACCCCGGCGAGCAGGGCGAGCCCGCCGGCGCCGGTCACCGTCAACGCCATGCGCGCCCCCTGCCTTCCTTCGCTGCGTTCGCGCCAGAAACCGATCAACAGGAACGACGACAGGCTGGTGCACTCCCAGAACACCACCAGCAGCAGCAGGTTGTCCGCCAGCACCACGCCCAGCATCGAGCCCATGAACAGCAGCAGCAGGGACAGGAAACGCGACTCATCGTCCTCGGGCGAAAGGTAGTAGTGCGCGTACAGGATGACCAGCAACCCGATGGCGAGCACCAGCAGCGCGAACAGGAAACCGAAGCCATCGAGCATGAACGTGAGGTTCAGCCCGATCGCGGGCAGCCACGCGCCGCCCGCCTGGACTACCTCGCCGTCGAAGACAGCCGGCGCATAGGTCAGCAGCAGTACCAGCGCAAGGGCCGGCGCGCAGGCTGCGAGCAGCGCGCAGCGCCTGCGGCGGTGCCGACCGGCCAGCCGGGGTAGCGCCGCCATCAGCAGCGGCAGCAATACGATGAGTATCAGGGTCAACGGGCGGCAACCGGGGCAGTGGGCATCGTCTCGGTCGACTTCGCGGCAGGCGGGACGCGGCGCGTCCCTGGCGGTTCACGCGAAGCGAACGCTCTGCGGTCGCGCAAACAGACGGCGCGAACGCGACGTTCAAGCCTACCATCGTTGCGTTCGCCCGGGCGGGTTCAGACCCTGCCCGACGCAGACCCGCCTGTCAGATCGTGGACACCGATTCCACCCAGACCAGTTCGCACGCGCCTGCACCCGTATCCTCGCGCGTCATCGAACTGCGCCAGCGCCAGCCGTCCGGGGCGCGCGCCTCGACCAGGTAGCCGCGCACGGTCACGATCTGTCCCGGCCGCACCGACTTCAGCGCAGCCTCGATGCGGTCATCCGCCGGGATCATGTGCATGTTGGCGCTGGATGTCTCGATCTCGCGCCGCGGGATCGGGAAGTCGGCCGTACTCCAGTAGTAGAACCGCCCGCGCTGGCTGATGCTGATGCGTTGCAGGACGGCCGTGTCGGACATCCTCCCCCAGCCCAGCGCGAGGTCGACCGGTGCGAGCTGCGCCTCGCGGTCGAGGCGGTAATGCTCGGCTCCGAGCACGCGCGCGGAGACCTCGAACCGCGCCAGCGCGCGGATGCGATACCCGTTGCGTTCGAATTCGCGCTCTCCGGCGACCGATGACTGTACCGGCAGGTCTCCCGCGACCACGCCTGGCGGCAGCGACACCTCGCGCCCCGACCACCAGTTGAGCGCGCCGAACAGTATCAGCGCGACGAAACCTATCTTCGGCCAGTTCATCGCCCGATGCTAACCGCACATCCCGCCTGCCCGCCAGCCGACTGCCGCGCTGCAGCCTACTTCACCAGCGTGATAGGACAGACGGCCAGGTGAAGTACCCGCTGGGCAACCGACCCCATGAGCAGGCCGGAAATCCCGCCCAGCCCGCGCGTGCCCATCACGATCTGCGCGATGCCGTGCTCGCGTGCGAACTCGGCGATCACACGGGCTGGCGCCCCGCTCACCGCATGGCACTCGAAGGCAATGCCGGCCGCTCGCACCCGAGCGCGTGCCGGATCGAGCATCTCGGCGGCCTCGGCTGCAAGGACCTTCTCGATCTCGGCCGCGTCGATCAGCTCACGCGTGTCCACGTCCACGGTGTCGAGAACGCTCAGCACATGCAGGGTCGTTCCCGCGCGCGCACGCGCCAGGTCGATTGCAAGTTCGAGTGCACGAACGGCGGGCGGTGAATTGTCGAAGGGAACCAGCAGGTCGGTCATGATCATCCTCATGCAAGTTTGGTCATCGAAGGCCGGGCAGTTCCGGCTGCACACCTTGCCCGTCGGCACGCAGCGCCTCCAGCAACGTGCGCACGGGTGCCGGCAGCGCGACCGCTTCCAGTTGCCCGAACGCCACCCAGCGCCGACCGGGCTCTGCGGCCTGCGCGGTCACTGCAGGATCCTGCCCGTTCACCAGGTGCATGCGTACCAGCATCGGTTCGATGCGCAGGCGGAAATGCGTGAACGCATGCTCGATCGGCGCCAGCGCCTGCAGCGCGGCGTCGCTCGCGCGGATGCGCGCCTCGACCTGTGCATCGATCGATTCCGGCAGGCTCCACAGCCCGCCCCAGATGCCGCTGGGCGGGCGGCGTTCCAGCAGCACGCCGTGCTCGCGGTCGACGAGCAGCCAGACCACGCTCGCCCGGCGGGGTATCTCGCGCTTCGGCCGGGGTGCCGGGATCGCGTCGGTGCGTCCCGACACGTGCGCCGCACAGTCGGCCGACACCGGACATTCACCGCAGCGCGGACGGCTGCGTGCGCACGGGCCGGCACCGAGGTCCATCAGCGCCTGGGTGTAGGTACCGATGTCCGGATGCCCGCCCGCAACGGCGCGCGGCAGGCGCGCGGTCGACTCCGCCCAGAGCGCGGCGAGCACCGCAGGCTCCCCGGCCCAGCCCTCGATGCCGGAATGCCGTGCCAGCACGCGCTTCACGTTGCCGTCCAGGATAGGGTGCCGCTGGCCGAAGGCGAACGCGCAGATCGCGCCGGCCGTCGAACGGCCGACGCCGGGCAGCGCGAGCACTGCGTCGAAGTCGTCGGGAAACCGGCCGCCGTGCTGCTCGATCACCTGCCGCGCGGCGCGGTGCAGACAGCGCGCGCGCGAGTAGTACCCGAGCCCGCTCCAGGCCGCGAGCACGTCATCGAGCGGCGCAGCCGCCAGGGCATCGACACCTGGAAACCGGTCCAGGAAGCGCAGGTAGTACGGGATCACCGTCGATACCTGCGTCTGCTGCAGCATGATCTCCGACAGCCAGATCCGGTAGGGATCGCGGGTGCCCTGCCAGGGCAGCCCGCTGCGGCCCGCGCGGCGCTGCCATTCGACGATTCGTGCGGCAAAGCTGCCGGCGTCGTCCATGCGGTCGACCGTTCTCATGCTGTCAGGATACCCCTTGGGAGGTCGGCCGACGGCATGCGCGCCACCCGGTTGTCACGACTGCAACGAGCCGCTTGAGTCGCCTTGACCGCAGCCATGGCATCGCGCCGTGCCGCAGTGCTGCGACATGCTCGACCGCGCAAGGCGCGGTGGAGCGGGTGATGGGAATCGAACCCACGTCTAGAGCTTGGGAAGCTTTCGTTCTACCATTGAACTACACCCGCGCACAGGGTCGATGTTACTTCGGTTTCGGGCTGCCGGGTTCGCCACCGGATACGACGGACGCGCAGCGGCCCCGCGGGCGATAAAATGGCTGCATGAACCAGCCCCATCCTGACACCTCGGCCGCTTCGTCGGCCACGCTCTGCCTGACGGTGAATGGCGAGCATCGGCGCTTTTCCGCTCCAATAACCTGCGCCGGCCTGGTCGAGGCGCTCGCGCTCGGCGGGCGCCGGATCGCATTCGAAAGAAATGGCGAAATCGTCCCGCGCAGCCGCCTGGCCGACACCACGCTGGCCGATGCCGACACTGTCGAGATCGTCGTCGCCGTCGGTGGCGGCTGACCCCAGAACCCTCCGGAGCCCCTCCATGTCCACCCTGTCCACGCCGTCCCCGCTGCAGGTCGGCACCCGCAGCTTCCAGTCACGGCTGCTCGTCGGCACCGGCAAATATCGCGATTTCGACGAGACGCGGCTCGCCATCGAGGCCAGCGGCGCGCAGATCGTGACCGTCGCGATCCGTCGCACGAACATCGGCCAGAACCAGGGCGAGCCGAGCCTGCTCGACGCGCTGCCGCCGTCGCGCTTCACGATGCTGCCCAACAGCGCGGGCTGCTACACCGCCGACGACGCCGTGCGCACGCTACGGCTCGGGCGGGAACTGCTCGATGGCCATTCGCTCTGCAAGCTCGAGGTACTGGGCGACCCGCACACGCTGTATCCGAACATGGCCGAGACCCTGCGCGCTGCCGAGACACTCGTGCGCGACGGCTTCGACGTGATGGTCTACTGCAGCGACGATCCGATCATGGCGAAGCAGCTGGAAGAGATCGGGTGCGTGGCAGTGATGCCACTGGCCAGCCTGATAGGTTCCGGCATGGGCATCCTGAACCCGTGGAACCTGCAGATCATCATCGGCAACGCGAAGGTGCCGGTGATCGTCGATGCCGGCGTGGGGACGGCGTCGGATGCCGCCATCGCGATGGAACTGGGCTGCGACGGCGTGCTGATGAACACCGCGATCGCAGCGGCGCGGGAGCCGGTACTGATGGCCTCCGCGATGCGCAAGGCGGTCGAGGCCGGACGCGAGGCCTTCCTCGCCGGCCGCATGCCGAAGAAGCTCTACAGCGCAGCGCCCAGTTCGCCCACTGCGGGCCTGATCACGCCGGGCAAACCCGCTTGAGCAGCGGCGCGGCGGGCGACGAAGGCCTGCACGCACGGCATATCCGCAGCTTCGTGCTGCGGCAGGGGCGTATCACGCAGGCACAGCAGCGGGCCTACGAAGCGTTGCTGCCGTCGTTCGGTATCCCGTATGCGAACGCGCGGCTGGATCCGGCCGCTGCGTTCGGACGCAGCGCGCCGCTGATCGTCGAGATCGGCTTCGGGATGGGCGAAGGCACGGCGCAGATCGCGGCGGCGCACCCCGACAACGACTACCTCGGCATCGAGGTGCACAACCCGGGCGTCGGCAGCCTGCTCGACAAGGTCGGCCGCGCCGGCCTGGGCAACGTGCGCATCGTCCAGCACGACGCGGTCGAGGTGATGCGCGACATGATCGCCCCGGACAGCCTCGCGGGCGCCCACGTCTTCTTCCCCGATCCCTGGCACAAGAAGCGCCACCACAAGCGGCGCCTGCTGCAGGCACCATTCGTCTCGCTGCTCGCCTCGCGGATCGCCCCCGGCGGCTACCTGCACGTAGCGACCGACTGGGAAGACTATGCGGTGCAGATCCTCGCCGTGCTCGAAGCCGAACCACTGCTCGTCAACACCGTGGAGCGCTATGCACCGAGGCCTGCGTATCGGCCGCTGACGCGTTTCGAGCAGCGCGGCGTGAGGCTCGGCCACGAGGTATTCGACCTGGTGTTCCGGCGCCGCTGAGCGCTGCGGCGGGGCTGCAGTCGAGGCAGGCGCCGTCGGGCGCCGGCCTCGCTCCTGCCGACGTTACTGCACCGGCGAGAACGCCGCCGGCATCACGATCTTGTTTTCCTGCGCCAGATAGCTCAATGCCTCCCGGCCGTCCTTTTTCGCCTTGGCACTTGGAGGCCACGAACCACCGGCCACCGCCTTCGCGCGCGTCTCCATGCGGTCGTTCATCGAGGCATACGGCCAGATGTGCATGAACTTGTTCAGCGCACCCAGGTCGGAGTACCACATGGCGAGGCAGGGCGAGAGCGTGCTGCGCTCGGGGATCGCCTTCTCCCAGTTGTCCATCAGCAGCGGCAGCTTGCCCGACGGGTAGGTGTAGGTTCGCATCTCGAAGATCGGGCCGTACTTGCCCGGCTTGATCGGCGGCGAGAACGGGAACGGGATGAATATCTCGGAGCGCTGCGCGACGATGAAGTCCTTGATGTCCGGCGGCCAGGTCTTGTCGGCGATCGCGGCGGCTCGTACCCTCGTCCGCTCTTCCATGTCCGCGTAGGGCCAGATGTGGATGATCTGGTTCAGCGGCCCGATCTCGGTGTGGAAGAACGCAGCCAGTTCCGAGAACTTCTTCCGCTTCTCGTAGGCGTCTCCGAATCGCCGCTCCACTTCCGCCTGCGAGCCGCCCTTGATGTCGTAGGTCCGAACTTCGTAGATCATCTTTTCCTCCGGTTGGGGTGATCGTGGACGGAGTCTAACCGGTCACCGCGCCATCGACGCGGGCCGCGGCGACGGCCGAGGTCATTCGGAGTCGGGCAGGAACAGGGACACCAGGTCGTTCAGGTAGCGCAGTCCCAGCGCAGTGGGTCGCATCGCCAGGTGGTCGCGCTGCAGCAGCCCGCGCGCCTCGGCGACCTCCAGCGCCGGTGCGAGCGCCGTGATCGGCAGGCCGGTCCGTTCCGCGAACAGCGCCACCGGCACGCCCTCGACCAGCCGCAGCGCGTTGAGCATGAACTCGAAGCCCAGCTGCGACGACTCGACGTCATGCTGTTCGCAGACGGCATCGCCGGCGATCGCCGTGTCGATGAACCGCTGCGGCTGCCGATGCCTCACCTGGCGGAAGATACGGTCGGGCAGCGACAGCTTGGCATGCGCACCGGCACCGATGCCGATGTAGTCGCCGTAGGTCCAGTAGTTCAGGTTGTGGCGCGCACGGTGCCCCGCCGCCGCGAACGCCGACACCTCGTAGCGTTCCAGACCGGCTTCGGCGAGCCGTCCGTGCACCGCCTGCTCGATCAGCTCCGCGGCGTCGTCGTCGGGCAGCACCGGCGGATAGCGGTGGAACACCGTGTTGGGCTCGAGCGTGAGCTGGTAGGCCGAGACATGGCGCGCGCCCAGGCCGAGGGCGGTCGACACGTCACCCAGCGCCTGCTCCGGCGACTGTCCCGGCAGCGCGTACATCAGGTCGACGTTCACCCGCTCGAACAGCGCCAGCGCGCCCTCGACCGCCGCCCTCGCCTCGTCGGCGTCGTGCACGCGGCCGAGCGCCTTCAGGGCCGCGGCGTCGAACGACTGCACGCCGACCGACAACCGGGTAATGCCGGCGTCGCGGAAGGCACGGAACTTACCGCGCTCGAACGTGCCGGGGTTCGCCTCCAGCGTCACTTCGGCTGCGGCATCCAGCGGCAGCCGTGCGCGCACCGCGCCGAGCAGCCGGTCGATCGACTCTGCCGGAAACAGGCTGGGCGTGCCGCCACCGATGAACAGCGTGTACACCCGGCGTCCCCACACCAGCGGCAGCACCGCCTCGAGGTCCGCGACCAGCGCATCGACATACCGCTCCCAGGGAATGTCGCCGCGCACCTCGTGCGAGTTGAAGTCGCAATAGGGACATTTGCGCAGGCACCACGGCAGGTGGATATACAGCGACAGCGGCGGCAGGCTGGCGAGCCTGCGCGAGGATAGTGCAACCGGCGCGGATTTCAGGATGCTCATCTCGCAAGCTTAACGTGCCGGGCCGCCTCGGCCTATGATTGCGAACCCGCAACCATACCCGGATCCGATCCCATGGCTTCGTATGTCGAACAGGCGCTGACCCGTGGCGAATCCGTCCTGCACCTCGGCCGCACCAGCTGGTGGTCGCTGTCCGGCTACCTGTTCTTCGGGATGGTCCTGCTGCCGGTCGGGGTCGGGCTGATCCTGCTTGCGCTGGCCTGGGTGAAGCAGCGCAGCACCGAACTGGCCGTCACCAACAAGCGTGTCATCACCAAGTTCGGCTTCATCCAGCGCGACACCGTGGAGCTGAACATCCAGAAGGTCGAGAGCGTCCAGGTGCAGCAGGGCATCATGGGCCGCATGCTCGACTTCGGCACGATCGTGATTGCCGGCGGTGGCAACCCGCAGGCGCCGGTACCGGGCATCAGCGACCCGATGGGGTTCCGCCGTGCTTTCCTCGAAGCCCAGGAGCTGGTGCTGAAGGAACGCGCCACGCCGGCCTCCGCCGATTGACGACCACCGACACGGAACGCCACCGAAGCAAAGGACGGATGCGATGGACGATGCCGACGCCTACTACGAAGGCCAGTACAACAACCGCCTCTCCATACCGGATGCGGCAGACTACAACGCCCGCGGCGTCGCACGCTCGACCGCCGCGCGCGCGCGCCTGGCCTCGAAGCTCGACCTCGCCTATGGTCCGTCGCCGCGCCAGCGCATCGACCTCTATCCCGCCGCAGCCCCGGACGCACCGATCCTGTCCTTCATCCATGGCGGCTACTGGCGTTCGCGCGACAAGTCCGAGTTCGCTTTCATTGCCGAGCCCTTCGTCGCGGCCGGCATCGCCATCGCGATGCCTGAGTACGACCTCGCACCGGCCGTGACGGTCGGCACCATCGTCGAGCAGATGGTTGCAGCGCATGCCTGGCTGTACCGGCATGCGGGTGAATACGGTGCCGATCGGTCGCGCCTGTTTGTCGCCGGCCACTCGGCAGGCGGACACCTGGCCGCGATGATGGCCGCCACCCGCTGGAACGAGATCGACCCGGCGCTGCCCGCCGACCTCGTCAAGGGTGCGTATGCAGTGAGCGGCGTGTTCGACCTGATGCCGATGCTGCACTTCTCGTTCAACGCCGACATCCGGCTCGATGCCGCGAGCGCGAAGGCGATGAGTCCGGTCGAACGCCTGCCGCCGTGGCCGGTGCCGGTACGTACTGCAGCGGGTGCGCTCGAGAGCGACGAGTTCCGGCGCCAGTGCCGCACGCTCGCCGAGCACTGGCCTGCATCGGTGAGGGGGCACATTGACGTGCCCGGATGCCACCACCTGTCGGTGGCCGAAGCGCTCGCAGATCCGGGCAACGCGCTGTTCGAGTCGGTGCGCGACTTCGTGCTCCGGGGCGGCTGAAGCGCACGCACGGGTATCTCAAGCACCCTCTGCCCCGTGCGCATGACGTCGCATGGTCCACAACCGCCCCCCCAACCCGCCACCGCACAGGAGATTTACCGATGGGAGCCGCACGACACCCGATGCCGCCCGAAGTGAAGGACCTTTCGCTCGAACAGATCATGGACCAGTACGTCGCGCTCTATTCGGAGCGGGTGCCCGACTGGTATGCATTCGAGGACGCGAAGATCGAGGGATGGAAGCGGGCACAGCACCGCTTCATCGGTGCCGGGGCCTCCGGCAAGCATGGCGATCCGGACGTGATCCCGGCGCGCGGCTTCACGCTGACCATCATGTTCGTGAACCCGGGCCAGGGCAACGCGGCGCATACCCACGAGTCGGAGGAGTGCTTCTTCGTGCTCAAGGGTTTCCTCGACGTATTCCTCGAGGACGAGAGCGGACGGCAGGTCTGGAAACGCCTGGGGCCGTGGGACTGCGTGTCCTGCCCGCCCGGCGTGATCCATGGCTACGAGAACCGCAGCCTGGAGCCGGTGTATTTCCAGGTGATGCATGGCCGCGCGAAGCCCGAAACGATGGGTTATGCCGACGCCTCCCTTTATGAGAAGCGCGACGAACACCTCAAGGCCGCTCCCGCGTCCGCGGTCGACAAGCCGGTCTGACGGACGCGGCAGGCTGCCCCGCTCCCCCTTGCGCCACACCCCCAGGATCGAATAGAGTGCGTGGATGTCCAAGCGCGCTGCCCATTGGTTCTTTTTCAGCTTCTTTCTGCCCCTGGCGGAAGGAATCGACCGGCGCTGCTGAAACATACCGAACTCGATACCGACCGCCAGGCCAACACCTGGCGGTTTTTTTTCGCCGGGTCGATGGCCGGCATCAACCACGCCCGATGGAGAAGCAGCATGCCGCACAAGACCGATGACGTCCGCATCAAGGAAATCAAGGAACTCGCGACGCCGTCGCACGTGGTGCGCGAGTTCCCGATCGACGACAAGGTGTCCGACCTGGTGTACGAGACGCGCGCGAAGATCCACCGGATCGTGCACGGCATGGACGACCGGCTGGTGGTGATCATCGGCCCGTGCTCGATCCACGACCCGCGCGCGGCGCTCGAGTACGTCGAACGCCTCGCCCCCGAGCGCAAGCGGCTGGCGGGCGAACTCGAGGTCGTGATGCGCGTGTATTTCGAGAAGCCGCGCACCACCGTGGGCTGGAAGGGGCTGATCAACGACCCGCAGCTCGACGGCAGCTTCCAGATCAACGAGGGCCTGCGCATGGCGCGCGAGGTGTTGCTCGAGATCAACCGACGCGACGTGCCGGCCGGCTGCGAGTTCCTCGACATGATCACCCCGCAGTACATCGCCGACACGGTGAGCTGGGGCGCGATCGGCGCGCGCACCACGGAAAGCCAGTCGCATCGCGAACTGGCGTCCGGACTGTCCTGCCCGGTCGGCTTCAAGAACGGCACCGACGGCACGGTGAAGATCGCGGTCGACGCGATCAAGGCCGCGGAGCGGCCGCACCATTTCCTGTCGGTGACCAAGGCGGGCCAGTCCGCGATCGTGTCGACCACCGGCAACGAGGACTGCCACATCATCCTGCGCGGTGGCAAGGCGCCGAACTTCGACGCGGCGAGCGTCGAGGCCGCCTGCGTCGAACTCGCCAAGGCCGGGCTGGCACAGCGGCTGATGATCGACACCAGCCACAGCAACAGCTCGAAGAAGCACGAGAACCAGATCCTGGTGGCGCAGGACATCGCCGGGCAGGTCGCCGGCGGCAGCGACCGCATCATCGGCGTGATGATCGAGAGCCACCTGGTCGCCGGCCGCCAGGACCTGGTGCCTGGCAAGCCGCTCACCTACGGCCAGTCGATCACCGATGCCTGCATCTCGTGGGAAGACAGCGTGCCGGTGCTCGACGCCCTGGCCGAGGCGGTGCGCGAGCGCCGGGCCCGGGCGGCGAACTGCACGGGGCAGTAGAAGCCTGCAGCGCGCGCGGTGGCCGGGCGGCGGCGCGGCG
>CANGXU010000118.1 GCA_947457885.1 Betaproteobacteria bacterium | reverse complement strand
GCCGCGCAGACCGACCGCTCGCGCATCCGCGACCGGATCGCCGAGCTGAAGCAGGAGATCGAGGCGCTCGACCACGAGCGCCAGACCCAGCGCGCCCGGCGCCAGGACAGCCAGGGTGTCGCCCGCGTCGCCCTGGTCGGCTACACCAACGCCGGAAAGTCGACCCTGATGCGTGCGCTGACCGGCAGCGACGTGCTGGTCGAGAACAAGCTGTTCGCGACGCTCGACACGACGGTGCGCGTGCTGGTGCCCGAAGGCGTCCCGCGCGTGCTGGTCAGCGACACTGTCGGCTTCATCAAGAACCTGCCGCATGACCTGGTCGCTTCGTTCAAGTCCACGCTGGAGGAAGCCGCAGAGGCCTCGCTGCTGCTGCATGTCGTTGATGCCGGCGACCCCGGCTTCGAACGCCAGCTCGACGTGACGGTGAAGGTACTCGAGGAGATCGACGCTGGTGCCGTGCCGCGCCTGCTGGTGTTCAACAAGATCGACCAGGTCGGCGATGCCAGGGCGCAGGCCGCGCGCAGCAAGGCCCTGCGCGCGCAGTTCCCGAAATGCATCGTCGTCAGCGCACTCGACGCCGAGGCCGTCGCACGGCTGCACAAGGCGATCTTCGCCTTCTTCCGCAAGCGCCTGGTGAAGGCCGAGCTGTTCCTGCCGTGGTCGGCGCAGAAGCTGCGCGGGCCGCTGTTCGCGACCTGCGAGGTCGTCGAGGAACGGCCCGACGCGGAAGGCACCTTCTTCACCGTGCGCGGCGAGCGCAAGGACATCGATGCGCTGCGCGAGCGGATCGGCCCGGTGAAGAAGCCGCAGGCACGAGCCCCGGACGTCCCTCGATAGGAGCGGTCCGGCAAGCCCGCCACGGCCCTCCACGCGCCGATGCGCTTGCCTTGATCGATGCGTGCAGTACCGCCTACTGCGGCTTGAAGCCGATCGCCTTCACCAGCTTGCCGTACTTCGCGTGCTCGCTGCGGATCAGCTGCGCGAAGTACTCCGGCGACTCATAGACCATGGTCAGGCCGGCCGCGGTAAGCTTCTCGACGATGTCCGGGCTGCGCATCGCGCGGTTGATCTCGTCGTTCAGGCGGGCGACCACCTCGCGGGGCATGCCCGCCGGACCGACCCAGCCGAACCAGCCGCCCGACTCGTAGCCGGGCACCGCCTCGGCGGCGGCCGGCGTGTCGGGCCACTCGGGCGTGCGCGCCTTGCTGGTGACCGCCAGCAGGTTGATGCGGCCGGACTTGATGTGCGGCGTGAGTCCGGTGACGCCATCGACCCCCGCCATCACCTGCCCGCCCATCAGCTCGGTGGCGATCTGCGCCGATCCCTTGTACGGAATGTGGTTGAACGAGAAACCGGCCATCATGCGCAACTGCTCGAAGATGAGATGAGGAAAGCCGCCCTCGCCATTGCTCGCCACGGTCAGCTTGCCCGGGTTCGCCCTGGCCCAGGCGATCATCTCGACGAGGTTCTTGAACGGGGCGCCGGTGGCGCCGACGACCACCAGGTAATTGGCGGTGGAAACCGCGATCGGCGTGAAGTCCTTCAGCGCATCGTAGGGGACGCTCTTGCTGGTATGCGGCAGCACGGCGAGGTTCCCGCCCTGCCCTGCTGCGAAGGTGTAGCCGTCGGGCGTGGCCCGGGCGACGAAATCGAGGCCCAGCATGCCGCTGGCGCCTGGCCGGTTCTCGACGATCACCGGCTGGCCGAGTCGTTCGGCCATCCTGGGTGCCATCAGCCGCGCCATGATGTCGGTCGTGTTCCCCGGCGGGAAGGGAATGACGAGCCTGATCGGTTTGTTCGGCCAGGCCTGAGCCTGCACACCCATGCTGACCACCAATGCCGCAGCCGCGGCGAACATCGAGAGAACGGACTTCGTCTTCACGGACAACCCCTCCTTGGGCAAACGGGCCTGTACGCCAGGCCACCTTGGTACCGGTTCCGGCGCCGGGGCTTGCGGCACCTTCCAGCGACGCGCTTCTATGCAGCCGGGATGACAGGCAGCAGAACCGCAGCCTGATGCTTCGGCCCGGTATGCAGCGTCACCTTGCCGCCGAAGATCGCTGGCGGACGGTCGGTCTCATCATCATGGACGAAGGGGCCGCAGCCCTTCATCGGGTTCTTCATGTTCGACAGCACCGCCGCTTCGCCGTCGTACTCGTAATCCTTGCCGCGTATGCTCAGCGCGATGCTGTAGCCCCTGGGCACGACGATGCAGGTCGGCCAGATCTCGACATCCAGCTCATAGACCTGGCCCGGGACCAGCGGCTGCTTCTCGCGGTGCGTGTGATACGGCCGGTAGGGCAGCGAGCGCGCCGCGTCGAGTTCGCGGTGGGACGCGCGAAGCCAGCCCTGGGCGATGGGCGTGTGCGGATCGAGCGCCCCCTGGAACACCACTTCCTTGCCGACTGGATCGAACACGCGCAGCACGGCGAAGATGTCCGCATCCACGGTCGAGGAAGACACGAACAGCTTGAGCGCGATCGGACCGGTGATCTCGGTGGCATGTTCGAGTGCGCCGGTTGAAAAGGTAGCGCCCTCGCCCATGGCCTCGTAGGTGTACGTCGCGTCCGAAACCGGTGCCTTGTCCGACAGGCGCATGCCGTCAGGGTCGAGGTGGAAGCGGGTCCACCGGGTACGCGCGAGCGGCCATTCGCGCTCGGCGCGCTCGACGAACGTCTCGCCTGGATGCCTCACCTGGAGCAGCACCGCGGGTTGCCTGTCCCAGCCGTTGTCTGCGCCCTTCAGGAAATGGTCGAAGAAGCGCTTCTGCAGACCGACGCCGTAATCGGTGTAGAACGGTGCCCAGTGCGAGCCGCCGTGCACTTCCAGCCATTTCTGCTTCGACGCCGCCCCGGCATAGCCCTCGAAATTGCCGCGGGGGTGCAGGCCCTGCCCGCCCCAGTTCGCCGCCGACAGCACCGGTACCGTGACCCGAGACAGGTCGGCGCTGCGCTCGCGATACCACTCCGTGTCTGTCTCGCGCTCGAGCACCGCGCGCCACATGTCTTCACGGTTGTTCGCCAGTTCGGCCTCGCTCAGCGTCTCGGGGCCGCAGGCGAGCTCTCCGGTGACCGGATGCTTCCGGCCGCGCTCGCCGACGCCATGCTGCACCGTCTTGACCTGCATCTCCTGCCAGTTCTTGCGAAAGGTGCAGGCGATGCCGCCATGGCGATGCGACTCGCGATAGGCATCGTTCCAGCCCTCCCAGGCGCAGATCGCAGCCAGGTGCGGCGGCTGGGACGCGGCTACACGCCACTGGTTGCTCGCGTAGTAGGAAATGCCGTTGAGCCCGACCTTGCCATTGCACCAGGACTGCACTGCGGCCCACTCGATGCAAAGGTGGAAGTCGCGCGTTTCGCGCGCATTGTTGTGCGCGAGGTATCCCGGCGAACGGCCCGCACCGCGGGAGTCGACGCGGATGCAGACATAGCCGTCCGGCACCCACTTTTCAGGATCGACCACCTCCCAGTTCTGGTACTGGTTGGTCGAACCGGCGAGCGCATCCGGATTCTCGCGCGCCATGATGTCCCAGGCGGTCTTGTAGCCTTCCTGGAAAGCGAGTCCCTTGCCGTACGGCCCGTAGGTCATCAGTACCGGGTAGCGGCCCTCGGCGATCGGCCGGAAGATGTCGGCGCGCAGCACCAGCCCGTCGTCCATGGTGATGGGCACATCCCAGTCGATGCGCATGCCGTCGCGGGTCTCTGATCTGAACGCGGTCATGTTCCTGTTGCTCCTGTTTGTGCCGGGTGTGCGCATGCGCCCGCTGGCATGGCCCGCGAGCGGCAACGGCGCGCGATCGCCCTTTCGGGCATGGCAAGCGGGGGCTTGCACCCTTGCACCCGTGCCTCCTCCATCATTCCGGCCCGCGTTCTTGCGCGCGGTCTCGGAAAGTAGAAATGCTTCCGGATGCAGTTTAGGATGCCGCAGCGCCAGCCGTCAATTGCAGCCACGCCTCGTGCATCGACCGGCGAACATCACCGCCCCGCCGTTCTCAGCCCTGCCGCAGGATCTCGTGTACCGCATCGATCACGCGCAGCTGCTGGTCCTCGAGCCCGATCCACAGTGGCAGTCGCACCAGCCGGTCGGCAAGATCCGCAGTCACCGGCAATTCAGCCGCAGCGCGGGAGAAGCGCATTCCGCCGGGGGAACTGTGCAGCGGCACGTAGTGCGAGACGGCGTTGATGCCGCGCTGGGCGAGCTGGTCGATGAAGCCCGGCCGTGCCGTGCGATCCGGAAGCAGGATGTAGTACATGTGCGCGTTGGCGGTGCATTCCGCCGGAACCGTGGGGCGGCGCAGATGGCCGGACGCTTCGAGTCCCTCGAACGCACGATGATAGGCGTCCCACAACGCCAGCCGCCGGGAAGTGATCTCGTCGGCGGCCTGCATCTGCCCCCACAGGAATGCCGCGGTCATTTCTCCGGGCAGGTACGATGAGCCGATGTCGACCCACGTGTACTTGTCGACCTTCCCCTGCAGGAACTCCGTCCGGTTGGTCCCTTTCTCGCGAATCAACCGGGCGCGGTGGGCCAGCGTCGGATCGTTCACCAGCAGCGCCCCGCCCTCGCCCGACATGATGTTCTTCGTTTCGTGGAAGCTCAGCGTGCCCATCTGGCCGATGCTGCCGAGCGGCCGGCCGCGGTAGGACGCCATCGCGCCCTGCGCCGCGTCCTCGATGACCAGCAGCCCGTGGCGCGCGGCGATCGCCATCACGGTGTCCATTTCGCAGGCAACACCGGCGTAGTGGACGACGACGATCGCGCGGGTGCGCTCGGTGATCGCAGCTTCGATCTTCGTTTCGTCGATGTTCAGTGTGTCTGCCCGGACGTCGACGAATACCGGCAAACCGCCGCGCAGTACGAATGCATTGGCAGTAGACACGAAGGTGTAGGACGGCATCACGATCTCGTCCCCCGGCCCGATGTCGGCGAGGATCGCCGCCATCTCGAGCGCCGCCGTGCACGAATGCGTCAGCAACGCGGCCTGGCAACCGGTACGCTGCTCGAGCCAGCCGCTGCACAGCGACGTGAAATGCCCGTCGCCCGCCAGCTGCAGACGCCGATTGGCTTCGCGCACATGATCCAGTTCGGTACCGACCATGAACGGCCGGTTGAACGGGATCGGCTGCACCGCAGCACCGGATGCCTTGCGCTCGAGTACGTCGGGAGAGTTCGATGTCGTCATGGCGATGTCATTCCATGGTACAGCCGGGGTCGCCGGCCACGTGGATCCGGATGTCGCGTCCCTCGGTAGAGGGACTGGGTGGCAACAGCTTCATGCAACGGTCGATGTAGGCGACGATCAGGGGATGGGTGCTTTCGAAGCCGAGGTCGGGCCGGGCGTCGGCTCGGAAAAGGGAGAACATCGAAAAGCCGATGTCGGCTTCGCGCAGGCGCGCGATCTCTCGACGCTGGCGCTCCTCCGTGGCAGGGAACAGCTGATAGATTTCCCAGACCGGCGCGCGACGACGCTCGACCGCGTAGGCGCCAGGCCAGTAGGGTGCGGCGAGAAATGAACGGCCGTCACGCGCATGGGCATCGACCTGCGCGCGCAGCAGCGAAAGTACATCGGCCGCGTGCGGTTCCAGGTAGAGAGTGTCCCCGAGCACCTGCACACGCTCCGCCGTCCAGCCGCGCAGCACCGGGTATGCACGCTGCTCGAACAGCGAGAGAACCGTGCCAGCCACTACCGCCGCCACCAGCACGACGTCACCCAGGCCTGTGCGCTGCCGTCCCGGCCATGTCCAGGCGGCGACGAGGATCGGCAGGATGCTCAATGCAACATGGAAGACGTCGAAACGCGACACCGTATAGTGTGCGTAGGGAATCGACACCAGCACGGCGGCCGCGAATACCGCACCGCCTGCCGAACCGGCTGCTGCATCGCATGGCGTATCGCCTGCCGTAGCGCCGATGTTCGACGGTCCCCAATCCTTCCACACCCGGCGCATTGCCAGAACCAGGAATCCGCCGCCAGCGAGCCCCGAAAGTGCAAGCAGCGATTCGCGCAGCGCACTGGCGGCGTCCTGCCCGGCCGACGGCTGCAGCAACGCCTGGAGCCGCGGCAGCGGCAACGGCAGGTTGGTCGTCCCCGCCTCGAACAGCATCCGGATCGAATCGATGAACGCCGCGGTGAATCCGGATGCGAACAGATGACAGGCGATCACCGGGGAGTAACCGACGACCCCGCCGGCGACGAATGCAACCAGCATGCCGCCCGACGGAAGCACACGCACCTGCCGATAGCGCAGGCCCATTGCGAGGGCCACCGCGATCGATCCGTACAGCGCGTGGTTGATGCCGATGGCCGAAACCACCCCGAGACAGATGCCCAGCCATGCGCAGGAGCGCGCACCGACGCGCCCCAGCGCTCCGGCCAGCCCGGCGACCATCAACATCACGGCGAAGCTGTCCGCGACCTTGAAGTCCGGCACCATCCAGACGGCAAACGCCGGCACCGCGAGCAGGACTCGCCATGCGGGCGCCGGCCGCATGCTCATCAGCACGGCAGCAATGGCGACGGTGATCGAAGCCAGGACAGCATTGCCCGCGCGCATCGCCACGATGCCATCGTCGTCGAACAACCACATCCAGCTGGCCGACCAGAAGTAGCGGCCCACGTCATAGGACTGGAAGTCGCGCAACGGCAGTTCACCGGCCAGCACACGCTGCGCGCCGTACCAGAGGAAGCCCTCGTCCTGAAGGTTCAGCCCGTGATGGCCGATGAACCAGAACACGGCCAGCGGCAGTGCCAGGGCGAGCGCGACCGCCCACGGACGGGCTGCCGCACCCATCATCGACGCACGAGGCAGCATCCCGGCTCGCCCGGCAGTGCCGGTCATCGCGACCCGGCGGCTGCGACGACCGTGCCCAGCACGATCAGCGCAACGCCTGCCACCTTGTACAGGTTCAGCTGCTCGTCGAGCAGCCATACGCTCATTGCCAGCACGAGCACGAAGTTCAGGCTGGTGAAGGGATAGGCATAGCTCAGTTCGAAACGGGTCATCGCCGCCATCCACGCCAGGCTGGCAACGAACGCGGCGGCGAAGCTGGACACGACAAACGGGTCGAGCAGCAGCAACAGCAGGTGCCGAAGCCCCGGGAGGAAGCCGGCCGGCATCGGCCCGACCTGATCCATGCGCCACTTGAGTATGAGCTGGCCGTACACCGTCAGCAGGATCATGCCGAGGATGAACGAATAGTCGAGCCAGCGCTGGACAGGCATCACGAAACAGGCTCCGCCTTGCGAACCAGCATCGTGAACGCATACAGGCCGTAGTCGTGCAGCAGCGCGACGTGACGCGACCAGCGCCGCTTGCAGAGGTCGAACACGACGCACGGATCGGGGTAGTACAGGTAATCCCGCATCTTCGGTGCGTCGGAATACGAGGTCAGGCAGTTGAACGCGAAGCCGGCACGGCTGGTGCGATCGATCGCGTCCAGGGCCTCGGTCATGCTGGCGAGGCACTGCTCGTCGCTGCGCCCCAGGCGAAGCGTGAACGTGCCGCTGGCCACGCCGAAGTCGGCCTCCGTCAGCGGTCGGTCGGCCACCTCGAAGGTCACGGCGGGATTCGACGCGAAACGCGCACGCGCCGCAGCGATCATTTCTTCGTTCAGGTCGACCCCCGAATAGGTGATGCCCGGCCCGCGCGCGAGGAGCACATCCGCCAGCGCACCATACCCGCAGCCGAAGTCGTTCACCGAGAACGGGCCCGCTGCGGGCAGGATGCGCATCAGCTCATCGAACTGCCTGCGCTGGCTCGCTTCGCCGTTCCAGTCGACCCCTTGTGGGGTCGGTCCGTGACGCTCGAAGCTGTCACGGTAATGCAGGCGGGTGCGCCGCGCGAATTCAGTGGGATCCACGGCCATGCACCTCTCGGACGATTGTGTAGGGACGCTGCTTCACCTCGACGAACATCTTGGCCAGGTAGATGCCCAGGATGCCGATGAAGGAGATGATCATTGCGCCGATCATCCAGATCGAGACGATCAGCGAAGCCCAGCCGCTGACCGGCCGGTCGAGCAGCGCCCACTGAAGGACGATGCCCGCAGCGAACAACGCGGCGATGATGAAGATCACCAGGCCGATGTAGAAGGTCGCGACCAGAGGAACGCTGCTGAACGACGTTACCGAATTGACGACCAGCGCCATCCGCCGCCCGAGCGAGTAAGTGGTGGCACTCGTGTCGTGCTTGTCGACCACGCAGGCGCGCTGTGCAAAGCCGGTGATCACCCACAGGCCGCCGATGTCCAGTTCGCGCTCCTGGTGCCGAAGCAGCGCGTCCACGTAGCGGCGGGTCATCAGCCGCGCGGTGACCATGTCCGTCGGCATGTCGAACCCGCTGATCGCGTTCATGAGGCGGTAGAACACGCGGCCCGACCAGCGCTCGAATCGCCCTCCCTTGCGGCTTCGCTGCACGCCGTATACGACATCGCAGTGCTCCTCTTCCAGCCGCGCAAGGAAGGCATCGAACCACTCGGGCTCCTCCTCGAGGTCGCTGTCGAGCAGGTAGACACGCTCCCCGCGCGTGTAGGCCAGCCCGGTCATCATGGCCTTGTGATGACCGAAGTTGCGCGACAGGTCGACGACGACGACATGCGGGTCGGAGCGGCTCAGCGCCACCGCCCGATCGAGGCTGTCATCGGGGGAACCGTCGTTGACCAGCACCAGTTCATAACTGTCGCCTGCATGATGCGCTGCCACGACACTCGCCCGCCGGTGGAATTCCTCCAGATAGGCGGCCGACTCGTAAAGCGTGGTGACGATCGAGAGCTTCATCGGCGTGCGTGCGTCATGTATTGAGCGGCCTGGTCGCCACAGTTGAACAGCAGGTCGACGATGCTCACCTCGTGCACGAACTCGCCCCACAACTGCGGGTACGACGGGTACGGTCCGTATTCGAACCACTCGACCTCGATTCCGGCGCTGGCGAATGCCGCCTCGTCCAGATAACTGCGCGCACTCGGCCCGGAGACATAGACGTCCGCACCGGCTTTCTGGCACAGACCGACCAGCCGCTGGGTGCGGTCACCGTCGGAGGGATAATCGGTGGAATGCGTCAGACGGGTATCGATATTCAGGAATCGGCAGACGGCGGCAATCAACGAATGGTTGACCTCGGCCAGGTTGATCCACGGACGCCCGCGAAACAAGGGCTCGAGCCAATCGGCGATCGGCTTGAAGTGCCGGGCACGGGCGTAGTTCGCGCCCAGGCGCTGCCAGTGCGAAGGCCCGCAGCCGGGATCGTCGATGCAGACGTCACGAATCTTCCGACGCAGCGAGATGCCTACCGGAATGCTCAGCCACTGCACGCCCTGGGGCGTCTTGATCCGGTTGCGGTTCCGCCAGTCGTTCTTCGTGTACTGCACTTCATCGTAGAACACGAACTCGTCCACCGACGCGATCAGATCGAAGTAGCCCTTCCACGGTATGTAGTTCGACTGAACGACTGCCAGGCGCTTCATGTGCGTCGAGAGTTCCAGGGGCTGACCACCGGGGGAAGGGCACGAGCCTGGATCGTTCAGGCACGCGGATAGCTGGTGTTCCTGCACCGTTTCGCCTCTCGCGGGCGAACGCTCATGCAACCGTGCATGTTAACAAACCCTCTCGACGGCTTGGACACGCGCGCTCATGGCCAGCCTGATACGCGGTCCGGAACAGACCCGCGCCAACCCGGTGCTCGCAGCAACTGAGCTCCGGTAACCCGTTGTTCTTGCTGGTGGGCCCGCTGGGACTCGAACCCAGGACCAAAGGATTATGAGTCCTCTGCTCTAACCGACTGAGCTACAGGCCCGTGTTTCCCTGTCGCCGGCCCCCATTGTACCGGCACGCTGCCGCGAGCGACGCAGGCCCGATCGCGGCAGCGGTGCAATACCGTCAGGCCTGCCGGAACTGCTCCACCGAGGTCGCCACCGTCCCGTCCTTCAGCTTCAGCGGCAGGGTCACCGGCCGTGTCGGCCCGAAGGTGGGGATGTACACCGAGTGCTTGCCGGCGCCGCCGACGACGATCACGTGCACGCCCTCCTCCCCCTTGATGATCGGCACCGGCCGGTCACGCTGCTCGGCGGTGAGGCCGGGCAGCCAGGGCTCGAACTGCTTCAGGCGGCGCACGATGTTGTCGTCGGACAGATTACCGAGCGGTACCCGCGCATGCTCGAACAGGAAGGCCTTCACGTCGCGCTTCGAGAAGCCATCCTTCGCGATCGACGCCGCATGCTCCGGCCCGATCACCACCAGCGGCTCGCCGGCGTAATAGATGTTGTTCGCCCCGGTCTGGGCGATCGTGCCGGCGATCATCTTGAGCAGGCCCTCGCCGTCCAGGCTCTCGTGGTCGTTCACGTTGTGCGGCGGTTCGGCGCCGTACACGGTGACGGTCGAGGTCTCGGCGCCGAAGCCCATTTCGACGTTGAGCGGCTCCCACGGGTTCGCCGCCTCGTTCTCGGCAACGCAGTAGGTGTACTTCGACGGTGCGCCGTGGGTCGACATGTCGCCGCTCGCGGGGATGGCGCCGCCGATGTTCCACATCGCGAGCCGCACCGCGCGGCCGATGGTCGCGTTGGCACGGTTGCCCGGGCCGAACGCGTTGTGGCCGCTGTTCATGCCGATCTCGCGCGCGGCCGGGCCGCTCACGACTACCAGCGTCGAGCACGGATGGGTGGTCGCCTGGATGCCGTACAGGTTGAACTTCTCCTCGCACAGCGCCTCGATGGCCAGCAGCACCAGCGGGAAGTACTGCGGCAGGCAGCCGGCCATCACCGCGTTGGCGGCCAGGCGCAGCGGCGTCGCCTCGCCGAAACGCGGCGGGATCTTCGCCACCGGTTCGTCGATCGGACGGTCGCAGTAGGCGAGCATCGCACGCACGCGCTCGGCGGTGGGCGGCACGACCGGAAGGCCGTCCGTCCAGTTGTTCCCGCGCACGAAGGCGTCGATGCCTTCGTAGTCGTCGTCGACCTCCAGCGCCGCGCCGGGGATCTCGAGCAGTCGTTCGGTCGCGATCATTTCTGGTGCTTCCGGATCAGGTCGACGAATACGGGTACCGCCACCTCGGCGCGCTCGCGCACTTCATCGATGGACACTCCGCCCAGCGGATGCGGGATCTCGATCAGGGGCAGTTCGGGCACGCCGAAGATGCGCGCCTGGGTCTCGCCCAGCTTGCGGAAGGGGCCGGAGTAGATGACCGCAGTCACCAGGCCACGTTTCCGGAGCTGCGCCATGTCGTGGACACTCCACGACGTGCAGGACCCTCAGTCCGCCATCGCACTGACGACGAAATCGGCCTCCGCCTCGATCTGGTCGAGCATCGCCTTCGGCGCCGGCGTGCTCGGGTTGGCCTTGCGCAAGCTCACCACCGACGCGACCGGCATCTGCCGGCCGACGCCCTCGATGATCATCTTCAGCAGGTGATCGGCATTGCTCTTGGAATTGTCGAGCACGCCGATGCGCAGTCCGCCACTGGACGCCTCGCGCTGTGCGCCCGCCGCTTCGCCCTGCGGCACCGGCGCTTCCGGCGAGATCAGGAACACCTTGCCGTTGCCGGCGCCTTCGTTTCGGACGGTCATCGCTCGCTCCTCGGTGGTCGGTGCACGAATGCCGCCATTCTAGCGGAACGCGTCGCACAGACACCGCAGGCGCAGGCGCCGGGTCAGCCGCCTTCGCTGTCCAGGAAGCTGCGCAGGCGCTCGGAGCGCGACGGATGGCGCAGCTTGCGCAGTGCCTTCGCCTCGATCTGACGGATCCGCTCGCGGGTGACGTCGAACTGCTTGCCCACTTCTTCGAGCGTGTGGTCGGTGTTCATCTCGATGCCGAAGCGCATCCGCAGCACCTTCGCCTCGCGCGGGGTCAGGGTATCGAGCACGTCCTTGGTAGCACCGCGCAGGCTGGCATACACCGCCGCATCGCCCGGCGACATCGTGCCCTGGTCTTCGATGAAATCGCCCAGGTGCGAGTCGTCGTCGTCGCCAATGGGGGTTTCCATCGAGATCGGTTCCTTGGAGATCTTGAGGATCTTGCGGATCTTGTCCTCGGGCATCTCCATCTTCTCGGC
>CANGXU010000117.1 GCA_947457885.1 Betaproteobacteria bacterium | reverse complement strand
AGCGGCCGCGGCACCTACTTCACCGCGCCGCCGGCACCGGCGCCCGCGAAAGGCTGAGCGCACCATGGCCTACGAAAAGGAAGACTTCCGCCAGTTCCTGGACCGCCTGCGCGAGGCCGGCGAGCTGGTCGACCTCAAGCAGCCGGTCGACATCCGCCACATCGCGACGCTGGTCGACCAGTCCGACAAGGCGCTCTACTTCCACGACGTGATCGGCTACGACATGCCGGTGGTGTCGGGAATCATCCGCTCGCAGAAGCGCGCCACGCTGTCGATCGGCGTAGAGAACTACGCCGAGATCGAGCACAAGCTGCAGCGCGGCATCGTCAAGCCGATCCCGCCGGTCTACGTCGAGAAGGCGGCCTGCCAGGAGATCGTGATCAAGGGCGACGACGTCGACCTGTTCAAGCTGCCGGTACCGATGTCTTCGATCTACGACGGCGGGCCGATGATCACCGCAGGCGTGGTGATGGCGCGTGACCCGGAGTACGGACTGAACGCCGGCGTCTACCGGTTCATGGTGAAGGAGAAGAACCTCACCGGCATCGACATCGTCACCCCGAACAACATGCGGCTGTTCGCCGCACGCGCGCTGGAGCGCGGCGAACCGCTGCCGATCTCGATCTCGATCGGCTGCCATCCGTTCGAGATCATGGGTTCGGGCTTCCGCGCGCCGCTGGGCGTCGACGAGATGGCGATCGCCGGCGGTATCCGCGGCGAGGCGGTGCGCTTCGCGCAGTGCGAGACGATCGACCTGCCCTGCCTGGCCGACTCCGAGATCGTGCTCGAAGCCGAGATACTGCCGACGGGCTGGACCCACCCCGAAGGCCGCTTCGGCGAGTTCACCCGGCTGATGGGCGGGCTGCACTGGAACCCGCTGGTACGCGTCAAGGCGATCACCATGCGCCGCAACGCGGTGTACTACGCGCTGCACATGCCCTGGGAGAACACCTGGCTTGCAGCCCCGACCCGCTACACCGCGATCCGCTCGGCGCTCAAGACCGCAGGCATCCAGACCGTCGCGATCAACGTCACGCTGGGCGGCTGCGCGTTCTGGCATGCGGTGATCTCGATCAAGAAGCAGGCAGGCGAAGGCAAGAACGCGCTGCTCGCCGCGCTGTCGGTGATGGACCTGAAGCATGTGGTGATCGTCGACGAGGACATCGATCCGTTCAACGCGATGGACGTCGAGTGGGCGATCGCGACGCGGGTGCAGGGCGATCGCGACGTGATCATCATCCCCGGCGCACGGGCCAAGCCGCTCGACTCCAGCCTGGCGGTGATGCCGCACGGCGTGGTACCCACCGGCGCCAAGGTCGGCATCGACGCGACCATCGGCGAGGGAATCCCGGTCGAACGCTTCGAGCGCATCGCCTATGCCTACGCCGACCGGGCCAAGGTCGACGACTATGTGTCGGGCAAGGCCGATCCGCTGCCGCCGGCACTGGGCGCCACCGACGCCAAGGTCGAGGCACTGGCACAGCAAGTGCTTGCGATGATCGAGGTCGAGCCGCGCTATTACCAGGACATCGCCGCGCATTTTGCGGAGTACGATTTCCAGACCGTCGCGCGTGCGCTGGGCCACCTGCACACGACCGAGAAGCTGTGGCAGGACCCGAAGGGCAAGATGTGCGTGCGCGGCTCGAAGTTCGCCGCGGTGCTGCCCCAGCGCGGGAAGTGATGCAACGCTGCCCTGCGGCCGGTTCCCCGAGGGATCACCGCAAGGCAGAGTCGACTCTGGACACCGCAGGACCCCCCGCAATCGAGGAGGCATGATGGGCAAGTACGAAACCAAGCTGGCGGAAATGGGTATCACCCTGGCACCGGTACCGACCCCGGTCGCGAATTACCTGCCGTATGCGATCACCGGGAACCTCGTCTTTCTGGCTGGCCAGGTTTGCCGCGTCGATGGCAAGGTGACCCACCAGGGCAAGCTGGGCGCGGAGATCGATGTGGCGGGCGGCAAGGCCGCCGCCCGGGTATGTGCGATCAACCTGATCGCCGCGCTCAAGCTGGCGCTGGGCGGCGACCTCGACCGTGCGGTGCGCTGCGTGTCGGTGCGCGGCTTCGTCGCCTCCGACCCGAAGTTCTACGAGCAGCCGGCGGTGATCAACGGCGCCTCCGACCTGTTCGTCGAGGTGTTCGGCGAGGCGGGCAAGCATTCGCGTACCGCGATCGGCGTGGCGGCCCTGCCGTCGGATTGCGCGGTCGAGGTCGATGCCGTGTTCGAGATCAGGTAACCGAGCAGCAAGGAGCAGAGCAATGGCCCAGGCGATAGGGGTGCGTCCCGTCAGCGAGCTCATCCGGTGGCCCACCGACGACCTGTCGCGGATACCGCTGCACATCTACGGCGACCCCGAGATCTACGCCTGGGAGCAGGACCGCATCTTCCGCGGACCGACGTGGAACTTCCTGTCGCTCGAATGCGAAATCCCTAAGCCGAACGACTACGTGCTGACCAAGGTCGGCGACACCCCGGTGATCGTCGTGCGCACCGCGGAGGGCGGCATCAACGCGCTGGTCAACCGTTGCACGCACAAGGGTTCGGTACTCTGCTACGACTCGCGCGGCGAGGGCAAGCGCAGCTTCGTCTGCCCTTACCATGCATGGTCGTTCGACCAGTCGGGCGAACTGCGCGGCATCGCGTTCGAGAAGGGCGTCGGCGGCCTTGGCGGCATGCCGGAGGGCTTCGACAAGTCGAGGCATGCGCTCACCCGGCTGCGCGTCGAGGTGATCGAGGGCCTGGTGTTCGGCACTTTCAGCGACCAGACCCCGCCGCTGGAGCAGTACCTGGGCGAGCCGATGGTCGCGCATATCCGGCGCACCATCCGTGGCCGGACGATGCAGATCATCGGCCGCTACAACCACATCATGCCGAACAACTGGAAGCTGTATATCGAGAACAGTCGCGACACGCATCATCCGTCGCTGCTGCACGCGTTCTTCGCGACGTTCAAACTGAACCGGCTGTCGGCGGAGGGCGGCATCCGTCACGACCCGGCGAACTGGCACCACCTGGTGTTCGCCAAGCGACTGACCGACCAGGGCCACGAGGAATACTCCCCGGGCAAGCTGCGCACGATGAAGTCGGACTTCGGGCTGAACGACCCGTCGCTGATCGCGCAGTGGATGGAGTTCGACGACAACATCACCAATGCCCTGCAGAGCATCCTGCCGGGCTTCGTGCTGCAGCAGATCCTGAACTCGGTGGGTACCCGCCAGATCATCACCCGCGGTACGGACGAATGCGAACTGATCTGGACGGTGGTGGCGTTCGAGGAAGATACACCCGAGCAGCGCGCGATCCGCATCAAGCAGAGCAACCTGGTCGGCCCGCACGGTTACATCTCGATGGAAGACGGCGCGATCGGCGGTTTCGTGCAACAGGGAATCAAGGGCGACCGCGACAAGCAGGCCGTGGTCGAGATGGGCGGCCTGACCGCCGATGGCCAGCCGACCCGGGCCACCGAGACATCGGTGCGCGGGTTCTACAAGGCCTACCGCGAACTGATGGGCAGTTGACCATGGCAGCGACCGATTCATCCACCCGGACGGCGACGATTTCCCCGGAACGCCGCAGCGCGATCGAGCGCCTGATGGTCGACTACGTGCATGCGATCGACGAAGGTGACTACGAGCGCTGGCCGATGTTCTTCACCGAGGACGGTCGCTACCAGGTCACCGGGCGCGAGAACCATGCGCGCGGCTGGGTGGCCGGCATGCTCCTGTGCGACAACCGCGACATGATGATCGACCGCATCTACTCGCTGCGCCAGGTGAACGTCTGGGAGCCGCATGCCTACCGGCACGTGATCGGCCCGACCCAGGTACTGGAGGCCGGGATGGACGGGGCCTGCTTCAGCGTCAAGGCGCAGACCAACTACCTGTGCGTACGCACCATGCACAACGGCGAGCAGAAGCTGTTCTCTACCGGACGCTACCTGGACGAGATCGTGTTCGACGACCCGGCCGGCAGCGACACGCCGATGCTGCGCAGCCGCCTCGTGATCGCCGATTCGAACCAGATCGACACCCTGCTGGTCATCCCGCTCTAGGCCCCGCCCGATGCCACGTTCCACCGGCAGCACCCCGCGCAAGTTCCATGTGCACTTCGAGAGCAACAGCAGCAAGCCACGCCAGTTCCAGGTGCTCGAGAGCGACGTCAAGGCGGCCGTCCGGCGGCATCCGGAACTCGCGCGCCGGCTGAAGATCACCGTCGGCTTCGACCGCAAGATGCTGACCGAGGCCCTGCGGACGGCGGACTTCCTGCTCAACTCGGACCCGCCGCGCGACAACCTGCGCGCCCTGGCGCCCCGGCTCGAATGGATCCAGACGACCGGGGCCGGCATCGACGGCCTGTTGCCGCTCGACTGGCTGCCCGAGGGCGTGGTGCTCACCAACAACAGCGGCGCACATGCGGCCAAGGCGCAGGATTCCGGCGCGATGGGCCTGCTGATGCTCAATGCGCGCATCCCGGAAGTGATGACCGCGCAGCGCGCGAAGCACTGGGCGCATGCGTTCTCCTCACCGATCGCCGGCAAGACCGCGGTGGTGATCGGCTTCGGCGATGTAGGCGCAGCGGTCGGGCGCGGTGCCCGCAAGCTCGGCGTGAACGTGATCGCGGTCACCCGCAGCGGCGCACTCACCCGCGCCACCGCGAAGGCGGCCGACTCGGTGGTGCCGGTGTCGAAACTCGCGCGTGTGATCGGCAAGGCCGACTTCGTCGTGGTCGCCACGCCGCTGACCGCGCAGACGCGGGGTCTGGTGGACGGCGCGATGCTGGACCGGATGAAGGACGGCGCGGGGCTGATGAACATCGGCCGCGCCCCGGTGGTCGACTACGACGCGCTGTGCGCGCGCCTGGAGAGCGGCAAGCTGTCGGGCGCGATCCTGGACGTGTTCTCGCCCGAGCCGCTGCCGGACTCCTCGCCGCTGTGGACGGTACCGAACCTGGTCGTGCTGCCGCACATCACCTGCGATGACCCGCGCTACATCGACTTTCTGCTCGACTTCTGGTTCGAGAACTTCGCGCGCCGGCTCGCCGGCCGCAAGCTGAAGAATATCGTCGAGCCGCTGCGCGGCTACTGATGCCGGCTCCGAATCCCGACCGCCGCGAGGACCCTCCGATGTCGATGCCGCTGTTCCACATGATCGATGGCGCACCCGACCCGGTAGCGCCGTTCAGCCACGCAGTCGAGGCAGACGGCTGGGTGTTCATCACCGGCCAGATGCCGTTCGAGGGCCTTGCCAACGATTCGGCCTATCCCCAAGGCATCGAAGCGCAGACGCACCAGGTGATGAAGAACCTGTCGACCGTGCTCGAGGGCGTCGGGCTCGGCCTGGAGAACGTGGTCCAGGTGCGCGTGTTCCTGCTGAAGTTCGACGAGCACTATGCGCAGATGAATGCGGCCTATGCGAGCTGGTTCGCACCGGGCAAGCGGCCGGCGCGCACCTGCGTCGGGGTCACCGGCCTCGCGCGTGGCGCGCTGGTCGAGATCGACATGGTCGCGCGGCGACCCTGATGCTGCCGCGCCTACCTGTCCATGATGCGCAGGTGCCAGCGGCCGGTACGCTGAACCTCGACCATGTCGCGCACTTCGTGCCCGACCGGGATGCCGCAGCGGTAGCGCTGGCGCGGCTGGGCTTCGCCGCCACGCCGTTCTCCGAGCAGTTCCACCGGCTGCAGGCCAACGGCCCGCTGGTCCCGGCCGGCACCGGCAACCGCTGCGTGATGCTGCGCGAGGGTTACCTGGAATTCCTCACGCCGTTCATGGACACCCCGGTCGCCAGCCAGCTGCGCGAGTCGATCGCGCGCTACACCGGGGTCCACCTGGTCGCCTATGGCACGGCCGACGCGGAAGCCGACCATGCGCGGCTGTCCGCCGCAGGCTTCGCCCCGCTGCCGCCAGTGCGCCTGCAGCGCGAGGCCGATGCACCGTCGGGCACGACCACCGTGCGCTTCGTGGTCACGCGGACACCCCCTGGCACGATGCCCGAGGGCCGCATCCAGTTCTGCGGACACCAGACACCCGAGGGCGTCTGGCAGCAGCGCTGGCTCGACCATCCGAACAGGGCGGCGGGGCTGCGCCGGGTGTTCCTCGTGCTGTCCGACCCGGCCGAGGCGGCCGCCCGCTATGCACGCTATGCCGGCATCCCGTCGGGACTGGTATCAGGCCCGGCCGGGACGGAGTTCGTGCAGCAGACCGCGCGCGGCGCGCTGCACCTGATGGACACCGCCGCATGGCAGGCACGGTTCGATCCAGACCGAGCGCTGCTGCCGCCGGCCCTGCCCTGGATCGCCGGCTACGAGCTGTCGAGCGACGATCTGGGCGCCACCCGGGCAGCGCTGGAGGCCGGCGGCACGCCGTCCACGTTGCTGCCCGATGGCCGGTTGCGGGTCGTCCTGCCGCCCGAACTCGGCGGCTTCATCCTGTTCTCGGCAGGCGAAGCAACGTGAATGGCGGCGCATGGCTGGTCGCCATCGGACTGGCAATCGCAGCCGGCGGCTGGGTCCTGCATCGCGACCGCGCGGCGATGCCGTCCACCGCCCTGCGCCTGCCAGCGCAGGTCGTACAGGTCGAGCAGCGCACCATCGCCAGCGCGGACACTACCGAGACCCTGTTCGCTCCACGCATCCGCTTCCGCCGTCCCGACGGGCGCGAGGTGGTCTTCGTCGCCGACGTGTGGACCCATGCCCCGCAGCATCGTCCGGGCGATGCAGTCCACGTGCTGGTGGACGACATGGCCGGGCGCATCATCCTCGACAGCGCCTCGAGTGCCTGGGGTCCGCTCGTCCTGTTTGTCGGCACCGGACTCCTGCTCGTCGCGATCGGGGTGGTGAGGCTGCTCACGCGCGCATGATTTCCGCGCCCGTCGGCATCACTCCAGCTTGATGCCCGCGTCGCGCACCACCTTGCCCCAGCGTGCGGACTCGGCACGGATGTAGTCGCCGAACTCCTGCGGCGAGGTCGACAGCAGCACGTCCGTAGCACCGGTGGCGAACCGCTCGCGCACCTCTGGCACCGGCAGCGCCTGGTTGATCGCGGCATGCAACCTGCGGATCGGCTCGGCCGGCGTGCCGGCCGGCACCAGGATGCCCTGCCAGCTGGTCGACACGATATCCACGCCTTCTTCGCGCAGCGTCGGCACCTTCGGGAACAGGTCGAGCCGTTTCGCGGTGGTCAGCGCGATCGGCCGCAGCTTGCCCGACTGGGCGAAGCTCATCACCGAGGTAAGCGTCTGGATGGTCACGGTCACATGCCCCGCGACCACGTCGGTCACCGCCTGGCCTGCACCGCCCTTGTACGGGATGTGCACCATCTGCAGGCCGTTCTGCGCGGCCAGCAGTTCCATCTGCAGGTGGCTCAGGCTGCCCGCCCCGGCCGATGCATAGTTCACCTGGCCCGGACGCGCGCGGATGAACGCAACCAGTTCCTTCGAACTGCGTACCGGAAGCGACGGATGCACCAGCAGCATCGTCGTGGTCTCGGAAACCAGCCCGACCGGGGCGAGGTCCTTCATCGGATCGACCTTCAGCGCAGCGCCATAGACATGGGGGTTGATCGCGACCGCGCCGATGTTGCCAAGGAAGGTGGTGTAGCCATCCGGCGCCGAGCGCGCGACGAACTCCATGCCGAGGTTGCCGTTTGCGCCCGCCCGGTTCTCGATCACGATCGGCTGGCCGAGCTGGTCGGCAAGGCGCGGCCCGATCACGCGCGCGACGAAGTCGGACGCACCGCCAGCGCCGAACGGCACGATCAGCCGGATCGGTTTCGCGGGCCACGCAGCCTGCGCGCAGACCAGCGTCGGCATCGACGCCAGCGCCACCGACAGGGCGGCGGCACGCAGAGCGGGGATGGGACCACGCAGGATTATCTTCATCGGTCAGGCTCCGTTCGAAATCGAAAAAAGGTCAGAGTTCGGCCTTGATGCCGGCCTTCTGGATGATGCGTGCATACAGCTCGGTATCCTTGCGGATCTCCGCCGCGAACTGCTCGGCGCTGCCGTACGCGGGCTCATAGCCCAGTTCCGCGAACCGCTTCAGCAGTTCAGCGCCCTTCAATGCGCTGTTGATCTCGCGGTTGAGGCGATCAACGATCTCGCGCGGCACGCCTGCGGGCCCGACGATGCCGAACCAGGGCGACAGCTCGAACCCCGGCAATCCGGATTCCGCCACGGTCGGCACATCGGGGGCGCCGGCGGACCGGCGCGGCGTGGTCACCGCGATCGCGCGCATCTTGCCCGCGCGGGCCTGTGCCAGCGCGAGTCCCATGTCGGCCATCATCAGGTCGACGCTGCCGACCATCAGTTCGGTCAGCGCCGGTGCCGTGCCCTTGAACGGAATGTGCACCACCTTCGTGCCAGCCACTGCATTGAACCACTCGGCGGCGAGGCTGGACATGCTGCCGACGCCAGACGATGCGTAGTTGAGGTAGCCCGGCTTCGCCCGTGCGATCGCGACCAGTTCCTTGACCGTCTTCGCCGGTACCCGCGGGTTGACCACCAGCAGGTAAGGCACGCGCGCGACATTGGCGATCGGCGTGAAATCCTTCAGCGGGCTGTACGAGAGCTTCGCGTACAGCGCTGGCGCCACCGTCATGTTGCTCGAGCCGCCCATGGTCAGCGTGTAGCCATCGGCGGGCGCGCGGGCACCCGCTTCGGCGCCGATGGTGCCGCCGGCGCCGCCCCGGTTGTCGATGATGACCGGCTGGCCCCATGCTTCCGTGAGCCGGCTGCCGATCAGCCGGGCCAGGACATCGTTCGGCCCTCCCGGCGCGAACGGCACGATGATGCGAATGGGCTTGGCGGGATACGGTGCCTGTGCGAACGCAGGCAAGACGGCGGACACAAGGGCACAGGCTGAGATCGCCCGGGCGATGGGCAGGACAGTCGCTGACGACAAGGCATGCATGCAGGGATGGCTCCAGGATCGGAATCGAACTGATATCGGAAGCAGGTACCGTACCATCCCGTGCAAACGTGCGCGTCGCGCAGCAATGCCTGCCCCCCCGGGTCAGAGCTCGCGGATGATGTCGAACTGCTTCGCGTATGCCGACGAATCGATGCGTGCGGCGATCAACGTCGAGCGGTCGGTACGGGCGAATGCCTCGGCCAGCGCCTGCCGGTAATCGGCAAGGTTATCCACTTCCGCGCAGGCCAGGCCGAACGCGCGGGACAGGTCGACGTAGCCGGGCGACGGGAAGTCCAGGCCGTGCACATGCTTGCCAAGCTTGCCCTGCTTGACCGTGATCAGGCTGTGTTCGTTGTCTGCGAAGATCACGTAGATGATCGGGCGCCTTATGCCGCCGGCGTCGATCAGACGGCCGGTGACGAGTTCGGGCAGGCGCATCAGGAAGCCGGCGTCGCCGCACAGGCACAGCACCGGACGGTCCGGTTCGGCCAGCTTGACCGCCTGCGCCGCGGGCAGGCAGAAGCCCATCGTCGCCAGCCCGTTGGACATCAGGAAGTCGTGCGGACCGTACGCGTCCCACAGTTCGACCGAAAGCAGCTTGTTCGCACCGACGTCGGTCACCAGCACCGTGTCGCGCGGTGCGGCTTCCCGCGCCGCGAGCACGACGTCGTTGGGCGACAGGCCGTCCACCGGCACCGTGAGCTGCGTGCGCACGGAGTCGTGGAAGCGGCTGCAGTCCTCGGGCGACCATGTCGACGACACCCGGCCACCGGCCGTCCCGCCCGGCGCCAGCGCATCGGTCAGGCCGGCCAGCGTGTCGGCCAGGTCGCCGATGAGTTCGGCATCGACTGCAGCGGTCTGCTCGACATTGGGGACCCGGTCGAGCCAGAGCGCAGGAACCGGCACCTTCCACGGCTTGGGCAGCAGTTCGACCGGATCGAAGCCGGCGAACACGATGTAGTCGCACTGTTCGAGCAGGGCCTGCTCCAGCTTGCCGCCCATGAACACGCCTGCCGACCAGGGATCGTCCGCGGCGATCGCGCCCTTGGCCTTGGCCGAGGTCAGCACCGGCGCGCGCAACACCGATGCGAAGCGCGCAAGCGCGCCGGCCGGCAGCGACAGCGCAGTGTTGCCGGCGAGGATCAGCGGCCGGCGTGCAGCACCGATCACTGCGGCTGCCTCGGCCAGCGCCGCGGCCGGCACGCGCGCCTCGTACGCAGGCTGCAGCAGGCGCAGTGGCGTGGCGGGCCGGTTCGTCTTGCCAGCCACGTTGTTCGGGAAGTCGATGAACACCGGCCCCGGCCGCTCGGCCAGTGCCGTGCGGTAGGCGCGGCGCAGGCCGACATCCCAGGTGTCCTCGTGCAGCGTGATCTGCGCCTTGGTCACCGGGCGCATCATCGCCAGGTGGTCGAACTGCTGGCGCAGCGCGACCTCATGCACGCCGCCCCGGTAGCGATCGGCGATCGCGAGCACCGGCAGGCGGTCGAGCATCGCATGCGCAAGACCGTTGGCGAAGTTGGCTACCCCGGGCCCGATCGCCGACAGCGCGACGCCGACCGTCCCGGTGCGCTGGCCGTAAACGCCGGCTGCGATGATCGCCGAGGTCTCGTGCTGAGTCAGCACGAATCCGATGCCGGCTGCCTTGCTGGCGCTGACCAGTTCGGCGGTGGCACCGCCGCCGGGGATGCCGAACAGGCGGTCGACACCGGCTTCCTTCAGCGCGGCAAGCAGTTGTTCTGCGATCGTGGTACTCAATCGGGTGACCTCCGGGGATGCGGGCGGGGCGTCGGCGCTTCGCGGTGGGATCATCGAACGATGAGGCCACGGCGGGCCGCGCGGGACCCGCGATGATTCCACCACACGGCCGGCCGCGCCAGTGGCAAGTGAGCGCTCAGTTGGTGCGCGCGCCGCTCCGGCGCACGACCTCGCCCCAGCGGCGGATCTCGGCGTGCACGAATGCCGTCGTGTCGTCGGGCGAAGCCCAGCGCAGGTCGGCGGTCTGCTCGCGGAAACGCGCCCGCTCGGTCGGGTCTTCGGTAAAGCGGCGGATCTCGCCGGACAGCCGGTCGAGCGCCTCGCGCGGCGTGCCGGCGGTCGACAGCACCGCGTACCAGACCGGGGCTTCATAGCCCGGCACGCCGGACTCGTCGACAGTCGGCAGGTCAGGCAGCGCCGGGGAGCGCTTAGCGGTGGTCACCGCGATCGCCCGCAGACGGCCGGCACGTACCCCCGGCAGGTTGGCGGTGCTGCCGAAGGTCAGATCGACATGGCCGCCGATCAGGTCGGTGGTGGCCGGCACGCCGCCCTTGTACGGCACGTGGACGATGTTCGTGCCGGTCATGGACTTGAACAGCTCCCCGGCCAGGTGCTGGCTCGACCCGGTGCCGGCGGAGGCGTAGCTCAACTGCCCCGGACGCTTGCGCGCGAGCGCGAGCAGGTCGCCGATGGTGCGCACTGGCAGCGACGGATGCACGATCACGATGTTCGGCAGGTCGGCCACGATCGCCACGCCGGTGATGTCCTTCACCGAGTCGTAGGGCAGCTTCGGCTGCAGCGTGGCGTTGATCGCATAACCGGAACTGGCCATCAGCAGCGTATGCCCGTCGGCCGGCGCGCGGGCGGTCATCTCCGCCGCGATCACCCCGGCCGCACCCGGGCGGTTCTCGGGAAGTACCGGCTGGCCCCACGCCTTCGCCATCCGCTCGGCGAGCGTACGCGCCAGCGTGTCGGTCGTGCCGCCCGGCGTGAAACTGATCAGGAAGCGGACCGGCTTCGAGGGAAACACCTGCGGCGACTGGGCCGAGGCAGCGGACGCCCAGAACCACAGGCTGCCGACAGCGGCTGCGACCATTGCAGCTGACGGCGCGACGCACGCCATGCGCGCTCGCCAACGAATCCGCATCGTCTTTTCCTCCTGTTTGCCGAGGCAGCGCCGGATCGGGCCGGCTGCATGCATCCGGAACGGCGGCGCCTCTGCGGACGCCTGTCCACCGCAATCAGGTTACCAAGCCGTCGTGCCGCCGTCGACCGGAATGATCGCGCCGGTGACGAACCGGCTGGCGTCGGAGGCGAGCCACACGGCTGCACCCTTGATGTCGCTGTCGCCGCCGGGCTTGCCGAGCGGGATCTCGCGGTCGATCT
>CANGXU010000116.1 GCA_947457885.1 Betaproteobacteria bacterium | reverse complement strand
GGCCAAGGCGTTGCTGCTGGTGGTGGCGATCGTCGCGGCATACGTGACCTCGCTCAACCCCGGGGACATCCTGTTCCTGGTCGGTGCGGCGTTCTCGCTGGCTGCGTCCGCGTTCTTCCCTGCGCTGGTGCTCGGCGTGTTCTGGAAGCGTGCGAACAAGGCGGGTGCCATCGCCGGCATGCTGACCGGTCTGGCCGTCTGCATGTACTACCAGATATCGACCTATCCGTTCTTCACCGCGATGACCGGCTACAAGATCGACCTCTGGTTCGGCATCGCGCCGATCTCCGCTGGCATCTTCGGCATGCCAGCCGGCATGCTGACGCTGATCGTCGTGTCGCTGCTCACCGCGCCGCCCGGCCGCTCTGTGCAGGAGATGGTGGAGAACGTGCGCTACCCGGTGCTCGGCAACGAGGCGAAGCAGGGCGCCTGACCAGCGGCGTAATCCTGCCTGACCGGCAACAGGGGAAGCCCGCTTCGGCGGGCTTCTTCCGTTGTGGCGGGCGCTTTTGCCACTGACGGGCACTCGTCATACACTCGCCGCTGTTGCACGGCAGCGATCGGATGCCGGATGCATCGTTGCGCGGGCGACCGGACGGCGGACATGGCGGGAATGCGGACAGACGGAGTCGGACAGACGGCGCACTGCCGTGGCGTGCGCCGGGGGCGGCCCGCCACGATCGCAGCCTCAGCCGCAGCCGTCTTTGCCGGCATGCTCTGGCTGGCACCTCTGCCGGTACCAGCCGGCCTTGCCCTGGCGCAGCCGGTCGAGGTGGCACCGGTCGCGGGCGCGCCCTATGTGTCCACGCCCTGGCCGGTGGTCAGGGCGATGCTGGAACTGGCGCGGGTCGGAGAAACCGATTTCGTTCTCGACCTCGGCTCCGGCGATGGCCGCGTGGTGATCGAAGCGGCGCGCAGTCGCGGGGCGCGCGGCCTCGGCGTCGAGATCGATCCGGACCTGGTGCTGTCGAGCAACGACGAGGCACGGCAGCTCGGCCTGTCCCCCCGGGTGGCCTTCGAGCGGCGTGACCTGTTCGAGACCGACCTGTCCCCGGCGACCGTGGTGACGCTCTACCTGCTGCCCAGGCTGCTGATGGAACTGCAACCCCGGCTGGCACGCTTGCGGCCGGGTACGCGCATCGTGTCGCACGACTTCCGGCTGGGCGACTGGAAGCCCGATGCCACGGTCAAGGTCGACGTGCCCGACCGAGCGTTCGGGCCGCCGTTCAGCACGGTCTACCTCTGGGTGGTACCGGCCTATGTACAAGGCACCTGGGAGGGCAGCGTTGCCGACCGTGGGCGCAGCGAGCGTTTCCGCGTCGACCTGCGCCAGGATTACCAGGCCCTGTCCGGCAACCTGCGCGTGGGCGCGCGCAGCGGCCCGCTCGACCGGGCGGCAATCGCGGGCGACCAGGTGTCGTTCAGCGCACGCCTCGATGGCCCGGGTGGCCCGGTGCGCCACTCGTTCGAAGGCCGCTCGGTGGCCGGCGAACTGGTGGGTCAATGGCGCGTGGAACTCGCCGGCCGCGCCTCGGACCCGGTGGCCGGTGCTTCCCTACCAGCCGTGAGGACGGCCGACATCATTGCGCGCCGTTCCGACGCGCCGGCCGTGCCCGGCCGCCGTCCGTGAAGCGAAGAGCCCGTACTGCACGCACCCTTTCCCGATGAACCTGCCGCCGAGGACACACCGACCCATGGACATGCATGCAACAGGACCAGGCATTCCCGCGCGCCGGCGCACCCTGCAGGCGTTGCTGGCCGGCGCGGGCGCTGTCGCAATGCCGGCGCTGGCACAGCCGATGGACCGACCACTCGACGTGCCGTTCGTGCCGACCAGCGACGAGACGGTCGACCGCATGCTGCGCATGGCTGGCGTCGGACCGAAGGACTACCTGATCGACCTCGGTTCCGGCGACGGACGGATCGTGATCGCCGCGGCGAAGCAGTTCGGCGCCACCGGTTTCGGCGTCGAACTGAACACCGAGCGCTGGAAGCTGTCGCTGCGCAACGCCGAGAGGGAAGGCGTCGCCGACCGGGTGGCGTTCTACCAGCGCGACCTGTTCGAGACCGACCTGTCGAAGGCGACGGTACTCACGATGTACCTGCTGCCGACGGTCAACCTCAAGCTGCGGCCGCGCATCCTGTCCGAACTGCGGCCGGGAACGCGCGTCGTGTCGCACGACTTCGACATGGCCGAATGGATGCCGGACGCGCGCGCCGATCGCGGCTGGACCCGCGTCTACCTGTGGATCGTACCGGCGAAGGTCGAGGGCGAATGGGCATGGAAGCAGCCGGTCGGCAAGGGCACGCCCGAGTTCACCATGGAACTGCGGCAGCAGTTCCAGATGATCAGCGGCCCGGTGAAGATCGACAACGATCCCTACTGGCTGATGGATGCGCGCCTGCGTGGCGAGGAGATCTCGTTCACCGTGATCGGCGACGCTGGCGGCCTGCGCATCCGGCACGAGTACAGCGGCCGGGTCGCAGGTGATGCGATCAAGGGCACGGTGCGCATGGTCAACGGCGACAACGCCGCACCGGTGAGCGCGCCCTGGTCGGCCGTGCGCGTCCCGAAGAAGCCGTGACCGCTGCGCGGCGGCGGTTGCTTGGTGGCGCGGCGGCCAGCCTCGCCGGGACGGCCATGGCATCGGTGTCGGGCGCTGCGTCGCGCGCCTTGCTGCTGCCGGCACTGCTGCCCGCGCTCCTGCCGGCCCGGGCCCTCGCGCAGCAGCGCTTCGACGTGCCCTACGTGCCCACGCGCCAGCTGGTGGTCGACGAGATGCTGCGGCTGGCCGGTGTCGACGGCAGCGACTTCCTTATCGACCTCGGATCGGGCGATGGCCGCATCGTCGTCACCGCCGCACGCGAGTTCGGCATCCGCGGCATCGGCTTCGACATCGATCCTCAGCGGGTAGCCGAGGCGCGGGCGAACGCGCGTGCCGCCAGGGTGCAGGACCTGGCCGAGTTCCGCCAGGAGAACATCTTCACCGCCGACTTCAGCCGGGCCACGGTGGTCACGATGTACCTGCTGACTGCGGTCAACCTTCGGCTCAGGCCGAAGCTTCTGGCCGACCTGAAGCCTGGTACACGGGTGGTGTCCCACGACTTCCACATGGACGACTGGGAGCCCGACCGTCGGCTGGTGGTGGGCAAGACCCTGTACCTCTGGGTGATCCCGGCGCGGGTCGAAGGCCGCTGGCGGGTCGATGCGGGCGATCGCGCCTTCGACCTCGCGCTGCGCCAGCACTTCCAGAAGCTGGAGGGCTCGGCGGCGGTCGGCAGACGTACCGCACGGCTTTGGGACGGCAGGCTCGAAGGCGCGCGTATCGGCTTCACGCTGACCTACGGTCCGGGCGGTGACGATACCCGGCTCGAGAACGACGACGGCGAGCGTGCCCACCGTTTCGACGGGCGGGTCGAAGGCGATACCATCGCCGGTCTGGTCACGGTGGGCATCGGACGTTCGCGGCGGCAGATGCCGTTTCGCGCCGTGCGCGCCTGATCTGATACCGTCGCCCCGCACGCTTCAAGGACGCGCAACCCTACCCCTTCGGAAGGAACGGCATGTCGCAAGGCTCCGCAGTACCCCGGCAGTCCCTGTCGGTTTTCGATGCCACCGCGCTGATGGTCGGCATGGTGATCGGCGTCGGCATCTTCGGCACGCCCTGGCTGGTCGCGCTCAACTCACCCGATGCCGGCTGGTACATCGCGCTCTGGGTGGTCGGCGGGCTGGTGTCGCTGCTCGGCGTGCTCTGCTATGCCGAACTGGCCGGTCGCTATCCGGATTCCGGCGGCGAGTACAACTTCCTCTCCCGCGCCTACGGCAAGGGGTTGGGCTTCCTGTTCGCATGGGGACGGCTGACGGTGATCCAGGCCGGCATCATCGCGGCGATCGGCTACCTGTTCGCGCAGTACATGACGCGCCTGTCGGCGTTCGACGGCTTCGGCTGGGCGAACTTCGGGGCACTGAGCGAGCCGCTGTGGGCGGCGATCCTGATCGTCGCGCTCTCGTTCATCAATTACCTCGGCACGAAACAGAGCACGTTGCTGCAGAACGCGCTGACCGTGACCCTGGTCTGCGCGTTCGCGGTGATCATCGTGCTCGGTCTGACCATGACACCGACCGGTCCGATCCCCACCCTGTCCAAGCCGTTCGACCCGGCCAATGCCGCGGTCGGCTTTGCCTTCGTATTCGTGATGCTCACCTACGGCGGCTGGAACGAGACGGTGTACCTGTCGGGCGAACTGAAGGATCCGAAGCGCAACATGGTGCGCGTGTTCCTGTTGGGGCTGGCGGTGGTGACGGCGATCTACCTGCTGCTCAACCTGGCTTACCTGAACGTGCTCGGCATCGACGGCATCCGCGCCAGCCGCGCGGTCGGCACCGACATGATGAAGGCGGTCGCCGGCGCCACCGGCGCGGTGATCATCACGATCGTCATCCTGACCGAGATCGGCACCACGCTCAACGCGACGATCTTCACCGGTGCGCGCACGAACTACGCGCTCGGGCGCGACTTCCGCATCTTCTCGTTCATGGGCCGCTGGAACGAAGGCCGCAACACGCCGGCCAATGCACTGCTGGTGCAGACGGTGCTCGCGCTGGCGCTGGTGGTGTTCGGCGCCATCCAGAAGGACGGCTTCAAGGTGCTGGTCGAGTACACCGCGCCGGTGTTCTGGACCTTCATGCTGCTCAACGGCATCGCACTGTTCATCTTCCGCGCCCGCGAAGGCAAGCCGGTGAACTCCTACGCGGTGCACTTCTACCCGGTGGTGCCGATCCTGTTCTGCGCGTTCTGCGCATACATGCTGTGGTCAGGCATCAACTACGCGAAGCTCAACGGGCTGATCGCGGTCGGCGTGCTGCTGGCCGGCATCCCGGTCTACCTGTGGGCGCGCGCCGCGAACGAACGCACGGCGGCCTGACCGTCCTGCAGACGAGTATCGACAAGGAGAGCCTGGATGAAACTGGTCACTTTCTTGGACGCCGCCGGCACCCGTATCGGCGTCCTCGACGATGCACGCAAGTCGATCACCGACCTGTCCGTGGTCGCGCCCTCCCTGCCGCGCGAGATGGGTGCGTTCATCGCCGCCGGTGCGGCGGCGCTGGATGCGGCACGCAAGGCCGCGGCGTCCGGCGGCGGGCGCATCGCGCTCGACCAGGTGCGCCTGCTGGCACCTATCCCGCGCCCGGCCAAGAACATCCTGTGTGTCGGCAAGAACTATCACGAGCATGCGAAGGAGTTCCACCAGTCCGGCTTCGACGCCAGCGCTGGCAAGGATGCCATCCCCGACGTGCCGATCATCTTCACCAAGTGGCCGAACTCTGTCACCGGTCCGGGCGACGCGATTCCCAGCGCGAACGACCCGACGAGCTCGGTCGACTACGAGGGTGAGCTCACGGTCGTGATCGGCTCGGTTGCGCGCAACGTGAAGAAGGCCGATGCGTTCCGGCATGTGTACGGCTACACGATCATCAACGACGCCACTGCGCGCACGCTGCAGCACCGGCACAAGCAGTGGTTCCTGGGCAAGAGCCTCGACGGCTTCTGCCCGATGGGTCCGTGCATCGTCACCGCCGACGAAGTACCGGACGTGACCAAGCTGCAGCTGCAGACCCGGGTCAACGGTGAGCTGCGCCAGGACGCGCCGGTGTCGGACCTGATCTTCGACATCCCGACGCTGATCGAGGAGATCTCCGGACTGATGACGCTCGAGCCCGGCGACCTGATCGCCACCGGCACCTGCGCCGGGGTCGGCATCGGCTTCAATCCGCCGAAGTATCTGCAGGCGGGCGATGTGGTCGCGGTGACGATCGATCCGATCGGCACGCTGACCAACCCGGTCAGCTGACCGCGGCTGCGACAGGGGTTCCTGGCGATGATCGACGGCGGCGGTCTCGAGGTGCGCCGCGTGGCCGGCGCCCTCGGCGCCGAGGTGCACGGCATCGACCTGTGCAGCGACCAGCCGCCGGAGGTCGTTGCCGCGCTGCGCCGGGCCTGGCTGGCGCATGGCGTGCTGTTCTTCCGCGACCAGCCGCTGTCGCCTGCGCAGTACCTCCGGCTGGCCGGCTGGTTCGGCCAGCCGGTCGAGTACCCGTTCATCAAGGGGCTCGACGGCTTCCCGATGATCACCCCGGTGGTCAAGCTGGAGCACGAGCGCAGCAACTTCGGCGGCATCTGGCATTCCGACACCACCTACCTCGAGCAGCCACCGATGGCCTCCATGCTGATCGCGCGCGAGGTGCCGCCGTTCGGTGGCGACACCCTGTTCGCCTGCCAGTACCGGGCCCTCGATGCGCTCTCGCCGGCGCTGCAGGCCACGCTGGCGACGCTGGCCGGCGTATCGACCTCGTCGAAGGCGGACGTGAGCCGTACGCGCGAGGACCGCATCCGCGATGGCGGCCGCGACGACGCGCGGCGCGAGTATGTCGCCGAGCATCCCGTGGTGCGCACCCATCCGGAGACCGGGCGCCGTGCGCTGTATGTGAACGTCGCGCACACCGCGCGCTTCGCGGGCTGGACGGAGGCCGAGAGCGCACCGCTGCTCGACTACCTGTTCGCGCATCAGGTCAGCCCTGAATTCACCTGCCGATTCTCCTGGCAGCCCGGCTCGATCGCGATCTGGGACAATCGGTGCGTTCAGCACAATCCGGTCAACGATTACCATGGATTCCGGCGCGTGATGCACCGGATCACCCTCGCCGGCGACCGTCCGCGCTGAACGTCGCGGGCCATCCCGTGCAGTCCGGCCCAGTCGTACCAGGTCGGACCGAGTCGGACCCAGTCGGACCCAGGAGGATTCAATGCCCCGAGATCGAACGCAGTATCGCCGGAGCGCGGCTGCTGCCTGTGTGGTGGCTGCCATCGGCAGTGCGCCCGTGCCGCTGCTGGCGCAGGCGCCGACGGCCGCACCTGCCGCAGTGCAGCCACAGGCGTGGCCGGCGCGCGCGATCCGGCTGGTGGTGCCGCAGACCCCGGGCGGTGCCTCCGACGCGCTGGCGCGCATCATCGGCCAGCAGCTGGCCGATGGCTGGGGCCAGCAGGTACTCGTCGACAACCGTCCGGGTGCCGGCGGCAACATCGGCAACGACCTCGTCGCCAAGGCCACGCCTGACGGCTACACCTGGCTGCTCGGCTTCGTCGGCACCCATGCGATCAACCCGAGCCTGTACAAGGGGCTGACCTGGGATCCCCAGAAGAGCTTCACGCCGCTGGCCACGCTGGCCAGCGTACCGTTCGTGGTCGCCGTGCACGGCCCCCTGCCAGTGAAGAACATCGGCGAACTGGTCGCGCTCGCGCGCGCTAAGCCTGGCGAGGTGCGCTTCGGCTCGGCTGGCAACGGTACGGTCAATCACCTGCTGGGTCCGATGCTCGCGAGCGCGGGCAAGGTCCAGTTCACGCATATCCCCTACAAGGGTGCGGCCGGTGCGATTACCGACACCCTGTCCGGGCAGGTGCAGTTCACGTTCGCCAGCATGCCGTCGGTGATCGGCCACCTGAAGGCCGGGTCGCTGCGCGCGATCGCCGTCACCAGCGGACGCCGGGCCGCGCTGCTCAAGGATGTGCCGACCATCGCGGAGTCCGGGTTCCCCGGGTTCGACGTCACGCCGTGGTTCGGCGTCCTCGGGCCGGCGGGCATGCCACCGTCGGTGGTCACGCGCATCAATGCCGACATCAATCGCCTGCTGGCATCGCGCGACATCGTCGAGCGGTTCGCGGCGCAGGGTGCGGAGCCGCTGGTGACCACGCCTGCACAGTTCGGCGCCATCATCGCGGCGGATGTCTCACTCTGGAGCCGTATCGTCCGCGAAACGGGCGCGACGGTCGATTGACGGTGGGCATCGGTAGCGCGTCCCCGGCCAGCCGTCCCGAGTTCGCGGTCGTCGGCGGTGGCCTGGTCGGATGGTCGATCGCCTACGGCCTCGCCCGCCAGGGTCGCCGGGTCGTCGTGCACGACGAGGGCGATATTGCGCTGCGTGCAGCGCGCGGCAACTTCGGTCAGGTCTGGGTGCAGGACAAGGGCGCGGGCGTGCCGGAATACCACCGGCTGACCCGGGAGTCGGCCGTTCAGTGGAGCGACCTCGCGCGCGGCCTGCGCGATGCCAGCGGCATCGATGCGGGACTGCAGCAGCCGGGCGGCTTTTCTTTCTGTTTCGACGCCGCCGCCTTCGAGGCACGCGCGCGCCTGATGCGCCGGATGCAGACCGAGGCGGGCGACTTCGGCTTCGAGTTCGAGATGCTCGACCGAGGCAGCCTCGATCGCCGTCTGTCCGGCGGACCCGCGCTGGGACCGAAGGTTGTCGGGGCGTCGTACACGCCCTACGACGGGCATGTGAATCCGCTGCGGCTGTTGCGAGCGCTCTACCAGTCGGCCATCGCGCTCGGCGCCACGCACCGGTTCGGTGCCCCGGTCGATGCGGTGGATCCGGTGGTCGGGGGAGACGGCTTCGAGGTACGCACGGCCTGGGGCAGCGCGTGGGTGCCGCAGGTCGTGCTGGCTGCAGGGCTCGGCAACGAGCGGCTGGCACGGATGGTCGGCATTCGCTGCCCGGTGCGGCCGGTGCGCGGGCAGATCCTGGTCACCGAAAAGGTACAGCCGGTGCTGTCGTTCCCGACCGCCGACATCCGGCAGACCGACGAGGGCGGCCTGCTGCTGGGGTCGTCGCAGGAGGAAGCCGGCTTCGACGACCGGGTGACCATCGGCAATTCGGGTGCGATCGCGCGGCGCGCGATCGACACCTTCCCGTTCATCGGCGACCTGCGTATCGTGCGCAGCTGGGCGGCGCTGCGGGTGATGACGCCCGACGGCCTGCCGGTCTACGAGGCATCGCCAACCCATCCGGGAGCCTGGGTCGTGTCCTGCCACAGTGGCGTCACGCTGGCCGCCGCGCATGTGCATGGCGTCGCGGCCGCGATCGCGCGCGGCCGTCTGCCGCCGCAGTATGCGCACTGCTCGGCGGCCCGCTTCGCTGCACCTGCGCCAGGCACTGCAGGCAAGGAGGCGCATGTTCCGCAGCCTGCGTGACGACGACGCCGATCCGCATCGACCCGAGGTCACGCTGTCGGTCGATGGCGAGCCCTGTACCGTGCCGCGCGGCGCCCCGGTGGCCAGCGCGCTGCTCCAGCGCGGCGCTGCCTCGCGCCTCAGCGGCCTGTCGGGCAGCCCTCGCGCGCCGTACTGCATGATGGGCGTGTGCTTCGAATGCGTGGTTGAGATCGACGGCGTGCCCAACCAGCAGGCATGCATGGTGGTGGCGGAGACCGGGATGATCGTCCGTTGCCAGGTCGGCCACCGCAGCGCGGCTGGCTGTGCGACCCGATGAGCGAACAGCATTTCGACCTCGCGATCGTCGGCGCCGGTCCGGCGGGGATGGCTGCGGCGATCGAGGCTCGACGGCACCGGCTGCGTACCGTCGTGCTCGACGAACAGCCCGATCCGGGTGGGCAGGTGTGGCGCAACGTCGAGGCGATCACCACGCGGCGGCCGCAGGATCTCTTCCTGTTCGGTACGGAGTATGCGGACGGCTTCGCGTTCGCCCAGCGGTTCCGCGGCTGCGGCGCCGACTACCGGCCCGGCGCACGGGTCTGGCAGGTCGAACTCGCGGTGCCGGCGCCGAAACCGCCGGTACGGCTGGCGCTGCCCACCGGTGGCGCGATCGATACCGGTCCGGACGACGAGGCCGTACATGACGAGCGTCGGCGTACCGGCGCAGACCGCCATCTGTTCTATACCGACGCGCGTGGCGCCCACCATGTCGCCGCGCGCCACGTGCTGGTGGCGACCGGCGCCTGCGAACGCCCCATGCCGCTGCCGGGCTGGACGCTGCCTGGCGTCCTGACCTGCGGCGCCGCGCAGGTGCTGATGAAATCGGCGGCGATGGTGCCCGCAGTACCGCCGGTGCTGGTGGGCTCCGGACCACTGGTGCTGCTGCTCGCCGTGCAGCTGATTCGCGCCGGCGTGAAGCCGGCTGCGGTGGTCGGCACCGTGCCGGCCGGGAACCGTCTGCGGGCGGCAGCACGGCTGCTGCCGGCACTGCTGGCGCCTGGCTACCTGTCCAGGGGACTGTCGCTGCTCGGGGCGCTGCGCCGCGCGGGCGTGCCGGCTTTCGCGTCGGCGACCGATCTGCGGATAGAGGGCAGCGAACGGGCCGAGGCCGTCGCCTTTCGCAGCCGCGGACGCGAACATCGGATCGCCGCGCGGACCGTGCTGCTGCACCAGGGTGTGGTGCCGAACGCGAGCCTCTGGCAGTCGCTCGGCATGGAGCAGTACTGGGATGCCGCCCAGCGGTGTTTCCGCCCGGTGGTCGACATCTGGGGCAACACGACGCTGTCCGGCGTGCTGGTGGCAGGCGACAGCGCCGGCATCGGCGGCGCCGAGGCCGCGCTCTGTGCCGGCGAACTGTCCGGTCTGTCGGTGGCCTGGCAGCAGCGGCGCATCGACACCGCGGAGCGGGACCGGCGTGCCTGGCTGGCCCGGCGGGCGCTGAAGGCGCACTGGAGCGTGCGGCCATTCCTCGACTGGCTGTACCAGCCGCCGCCTGCGCTGCGCGTGCCGGCAGACGACGACACGATCGTCTGCCGCTGCGAGGAAGTGACAGCCGGCGAACTGCGTGGGCTCGCGCTCAGCGGCGTGGCCGGACCGAACCAGATGAAGGCGTTCAGCCGCTGCGGCATGGGTCCGTGTCAGGGCCGTCTGTGCGGGCTCACGGTGACCGAACTGATTGCGTCCATCCAGCACCGTGCACCGGCCGAGGTCGGCTGCTACCGTGTCCGCGCACCGGTGCTGCCGGTCACGGTGGGGCAGGTCGCGGGGCTGGACCGGATGCCCGGCGGCTGAGCCATCCGGTCCACCGGGGAAGCAGGCTCCGACGCCTGCAAGCTTGGCGAAAGGAGGCACCTGTATACCTCGTGCACCTGTAACAAAGCCGGTCATTCCGCATCCATGCTGTCGATCCACCGCTGCATCCCAGGTTCATCGGGCGCCATCGCGCTCCTGCACCGACCGTGGCCAGCCCGGCGCCTCGGTGCCGCTCTGGTCGCGGGCCTGCTGCTGGCGGCCTCCGGCTGCCGGGAGGCACCAGTAGCCAAGATCCCGGCGCCGGTCCGCGACCGGCAGGCGACGACACTGACGCCCGAGCAGGTGGGGTTCCTGAAGATCGAAGAGGTCGGCGGCGGCGGCGATGCCCCGTCTGCTGCAGTGCCCGGGCGGGTGGCCTACCGGCCGCAGGCGCTGTCCAGCCTCGGTGCGCCGTTCTCGGGGCGTATCACCGCGGTCTCGGTACGCCCTGGCGAACGGGTCAGGGCCGGTGCACCGCTGGTCGTGCTGCAGAGCGCCGATGCCTCCGCCGCACGCTCCCAGCTCGAGCAGGCCACTGCCCGTGCCAGTGCCGCCGAGGACCAGCTCCGCCGCCAGACCGAGATGATGGCGCGCGGCGTCGGGCTGGAGGTCGAACGGGTCGAGGCCGAGGCGCGGGCGAAGGAGGCACGCGCCGAACTGGAACGCACCCGGCGTGCGATCGCGTTCGCAGGGGGCGGGCAGGGCAGCGAAGTGATCCTGCGTGCACCGGCTGCCGGCGTGGTGGTTTCGGTGCGTGCCTCGGCCGGGGCGATTGCCGAGCCCGGCGGCGAGCCGCTGGTCGAACTGGCCGATCCGGGACGGGTCTGGGTGGTGGCGGAAGTGCCCGAGCCAGAGGTGGCGCGTATCGCCGCCAGTCAGCAGGTCCGGGTCCGCGTGCCCGCGATCGATGCCACGCTGGAAGGCGTGGTCGACGGCATCGGTTCCGCGGTGGATGCCGCCAGCCGCCGGATGCCGGTGTACATCGCGCTGAAGGTGCCGCCGGCCGGCCTGACGCCGGGCATGCTGGCCGAGGTCCGGTTCGCCGGTTCGCGCGATGGCCTGTCGGTGCCGGTGTCCGCAGTGCTGATCAAGGACGGCCACCGGCGGGTGGTGTACCTGCAGCGGGCGGACGGAAAGTTCGAAGTGCGCGAAGTGCGCACCGGACGCTCGTCCGGAGGCCGGGTCGCGATCCTCGAGGGTCTGAGCGCCGGCGAACGGATCGTCGTCAAGGGCGCGCTGCTGCTCGACGGCGAAGCCGAGTTGCTGCTCTGAGGCCACGATGCTGAAGTTCCTGATCGAGGCCTGCGTCCACCGGCGCATCGCCGCCGTGTTCTTCACGGCG
>CANGXU010000115.1 GCA_947457885.1 Betaproteobacteria bacterium | reverse complement strand
GGTCTCAAGGCTGCCTCGCGTGCGATGGAGCGCGATTGCGGCGATGTCCGACCGCCGCTGACCCCGCTGTCCGCAGCACAGGGCGCAGCGCTTTCGTTGGCGCTGTCGAAGATCGGCATGCTCGGCGACGAACCGCAGGGCTGGTAGCGCCGTGGCAGGCGACGATCTACCGGAAGCGGTGCCGCACGACGTGCCCGTGGCCCTGGTGACAGGTGCCGCCCAGGGCATCGGTGCGGCGATCGCGGTTGAACTGGCCCGCACCGGGCACGACCTTGTAGTGTCTTCGATGCAGCCTTCCAGGCTGGACCCGGTCTGCGCGGCGATACGCGCCACGGGACGACGCGCAGTGGCGATCGCGCTCGACCTGCGCGAGGTCGGCGATCTCGATGCGGCGATCGGGCGTGCCGCCGGGGCTTTCGGACGGCTGGACGTACTGGTGAACAATGCAGGTGTCCCGCTCAAGGTGCCTGCGCTCGATGTGACGCCCGAAGCCTGGGATGCAGTGATGGCGACCAACCTCACCGGCACCTTCTTCCTGACCCAGAGGTTCGGCGCGTGGCTGGCACGCGAACATCGGCCCGGTTGCATCATCAGTGTTGCCTCCACGCATGCGCTCGTCGGCATGGCTGACCGCACGGTATATGGCATCGCGAAGGCCGGCATCCTGCAGATGACGCGAATGCTCGCGATCGAATGGGCGCCGCTGGGCATCCGCGTCAATGCGGTCGCGCCAGGGCGCATCGATACGGCTGCCCGCGCAGGTTCGTTCAAGCAGCCGGGCTACCTCGAGTCTGCACTGGGACGGATCCCGCTCGGCCGCCTGGGCCTGCCGGAGGAGGTCGCCGCTGCGGTGGCTTACCTGGCGCAGCCGGCGGCCGCTTACGTGACCGGGCAGACCCTCGTGCTCGACGGAGGCGTCACGGCGCAGTGATCCGGGCTGTGGCGCGCGTCACGGCTGGATCCCGGCTTCCTTCACTACCTTCATCCAGCGCGCAAGCTCGGCCTTGATCAGCGCCGCGAATTCCTCGGGCGAGGTGCTGGGTGTCGGTTCGGCACCGTCGCGCAGGAAGCGGTCGCGGATCGCCGGTTCCTGCAGGACCTTGACCACGGTGGCATGCAGGATGCCGACGACGTCACGGGGCGTGCCCGCCGGTGCGAGCAGGCCGTACCACTGCACGGCATCGAAGCCCGGGACACCGGATTCCGCGATCGTCGGGATATCGGGTGCACCGCTTACCCGCCGGGCGCTGGTCACACCATAGGCGCGCACCCGACCTGCGCGGATCTGCGGCAGCGCGACCAGGATGTTCGACATCATGAGCGGCACATGGCCGCCCACCACATCGCCCAGCGCCGGCCCCACGCCCTTGTACGGAACATGAACCATCTTCGTGCCTGTCGTGAGCAGGAACAGTTCCATCGACAGGTGCTGGTTGGCACCGATGCCGCCAGTGGCGAACTGAAGCTGGCCCGGCCGCGTACGGGCCAGTGCGACGAGTTCCTTGACGCTTCGAGCGGGCAGGGCCGGATTGGCGACCAGTACGTTCGGCAGCGTCACCGTCATGGAGACTGGTGCGAAATCGCGCGCGAGGTCATACGACGTCTTCATCATCGCGGGATTGCTGGTGTGCGATGCGATCGCAGCCAGCAGTGTGTAGCCGTCGGGCGTGGCTCGCGCCACCACTTCCGCGCCGATGTTGCCGCTTGCGCCCGGGCGGTTCTCGAGCACGAACGGCTGCCCCAGCAGGTCGGACATCCGTGGTCCCAGGATACGTGTCGAGGTATCGGTGCCGCCGCCCGGTGGCGACGGGATAACGATCCGCACGGGTTTTTCGGGATAGGCGGCCAGCGCTGCCATCGGCCATAGCGCCGCGGCAAGCGCAGCGACACCCGCGGCGCATCCTGCGCTGCGAGGCAAGGAACGAGACCGCATCCTGACCGTGATCAGACCGGAACCTGCGTACATGCTTGCTCCTCCGTGCCTGGAGCGTCCTGCGGCCGATCGCGTGGTTGCGTCGGGCCGTTCGAAAGCCGCTCCGTGCGTGAAGCTTAGCGCAGTGCCGGCCCGCGGGTAGAATGCCGACCACCTTGATTACTCCGTCGATGCCCTCACTCGAAGCGCGGGCCGCTGCGCCCGTGCCGTCGCCCGCACCCGCACGCGATCTCTGCACCGACTGTGGCATCTCGCGCTCGTCCGACCCGAAGCGCTGCGGCCGCGCCTGCCAGTTCATCCGGCCCGACTATCCCGCGCTCGAAGCGCAGGTGCACGGACGCAGCCGCGATCCGGCGCGGGTCGACGAACTGCACTTCGGGCCGTTCCGCCGCATGCTGCGCGCGTCGATGAAGCAGCCCGCGCCCGGAGCGCAGTGGACCGGCATCACCACCGGCATCGCCGAGCGGCTGCTCGCGCGCGGGCTGGTCGACGCGGTGCTGACGATGGCCCCCGACCCGGACGACCGCTGGCGGCCGGTGCCGGTGCTGGTCACCTCGGCCGCCGACATGGCCGCCTGCCGCGGCATGCGGATGGGCTATGCGCCGCTGCTCTCCCTGCTGGAGCCGGCGCTTGCGGCGGGCCACTGGCGCCTTGCGGTGGTCGGTATCCCCTGCCAGGTCTATGCGCTGCGCGCCCTCGAACGGGAACTGGGCTTCGAGCGTCTCTACGTGATCGGCACGCCGTGCTCGGACAACACGACCACGGCCAACTTCCACACCTTCCTGGATCTGCTGGCCGACGATCCGTCGACGATCACCTACCTCGAGTTCCGCGCCGACTACCGGGTCGAGCTGCGCTTCAACGACGGGCGCACGAAGCTGATCCCCTTCCTCGACCTGCCGATCTCTAAGCTGCCGCCGGACTTCTTCCCGTTGACCTGCCGTACCTGCGTCGACTACACCAACGTGCTGGCCGACATCACCGTCGGCTACATGGGCGGGCAGGGCGAGCAGTGGCTGCTGGTGCGCAACGAGCGCGGCGAGGAACTGCTCGACCTTCTCGGCGACGACGTGCGCACCGCAGCCCCCGGCTCGGCCGGCAAGCGGCAGGGCCCGGTGAAGGGCTTCCTGGCCAACGTCGAGCGCGCCGCCGGCGGCCTGCCGCTGCGCCGGATGCCCGGCTGGCTGCGCCCGCTGGTGAACTTCCTGATGCCGCGCATCGGCCCGCGCGGGCTGGAGTTCGCGCGCACCCGGGTCGAGATGAAGGCGGTTGAGTCGGTGGTGCACCTGCGGCGCGAGCAGCCCAGGCGCCTGCGGCACATGGTGCCGGCCCACCTCTGGGCGCTGGTCGCGCCCTACGGCCTCTCACCGCGGGAAGAGGAGCGCCCGGGCGCTCCGCCGCGCCCGCCAGCTGACCCTGGGGTCTGACCCCGGCGTCTGACCCCAGCTTCGGCGAGCGCGCCGTTCAGGCCGCCTTCGCGAACTGCGCCATCACTTCCTTCTCGTAGGCCTCGACCTTCTGCACGCTGGGCCGCTCGCGCATGCGCGCCATGTGCGCCAGGCAGTTCGGGAAGGCGGACAGGTCGAGCTTGAACTGGACGGCGCGGCGGAAGCACCAGAAGAAATACGAATCCACTGCGGTGAAATGGTCGAAAAACCATTCGCGCCCCTCGAGCAGGCCTTCGGCGATCTTCAGGTCCTCGAACAGCAGTTTCTGCGCGACCCGCTTCACGCCATCGAAGGCCTCGGGCATGTCGCAATAGTTCTCGGGTCGGGCGTTCGGGGTCAGGTGCGGATGGATGGTCGAGGTGAACCAGGACATCAGCGAGATCGCCTTGAATTCGTCGAAGCCGGCCGGCAGCAGCTTCGCCGCTGGGAAGCTGCGTGCGATGAACTGCTGGATCGCCACGTTCTCGGTCAGCGGGTAGCCGTCGACCACCAGCACTGGCACCTTGCCCTTCGGATTCACCGCGAGGTACTCGGCGCTCTTCTGCTCCCTGGCGCCGGTGTTGACCGTGCGTACCGTGAACGGCGCTCCGGCCTCGGTCAGGTTCACGTAGGCCACCAGCGAGCAGGCCATCGGGGCGTAGCAGAGCGTCAGATCCATCGGTGTCTCCTCCATGTCGGGACGTGCATCGTACCCGCACGGGCCCTCGATCGGTCAACAGCCGGCCGGGTGAGCGCGTTAGGATGACTGCCATGGCCCTTTCCCGCGCCGACCTCGAAGCCGACCTGCTGCGCAGGCAGTACGAACAGTTCCATCCGGAACTGCCGATCGTGCCGCAGCGGGCGTTCGACGCCTCGCTCGATTGCGTGCTCGAAGCGGTCGGCGAAGGCCGCGACCTGTGGCTGTTCGCCTACGGGTCGCTGATCTGGAACCCGCTGTTCCACTTCGAGGAACGGCACCCCGCGCTGGTGCACGGGTTGCACCGCCGCTTCTGCCTATGGTCGAGGATGGGCCGCGGGTCGCCCGACCGGCCGGGGCTGATGCTCGCGCTCGAGCACGGCGGACGCTGCCACGGCTTCGCGTTCCGCATCCCGGCGCACCTGCTGCGCACCGAACTCACGCTGATCTGGCGGCGCGAGATGGTCATGGGCGCCTACCAGGCGCGCTGGGTGAATGCGGTCGTGCGCGGCCAGCCGGTGCGCTCGCTCGCGTTCGTGGTCAACCGCAAGGGCTGGCAGTACGCGGGCAAGCTGCCGGCCGACGAGGTAGTGCAGGTGCTCGCGCATGCGCGCGGGCGGCTCGGCTCGGCGGCCGACTACCTGTTCCAGACGGTCGACTGCCTGCGCAGCAACGGCGTGCAGGATGCGCGGCTGTTCGCGCTCGCCGAGCAGGTGGCCCGCCTCCAGACGCCGCTTGCGCCCTGAACCCCGGCCACCCTGGCGCAACAGGAAGACCCTTCTCGCGTACGATCGGCGGCCTCTGACACCCCACCCAGGAGCGCTCCGATGCCGTTCGAGATCCGACCCTTCCGATGCCCCGTGCCGATGGTCGCGGCGCTGCTGCCGGCCCTCGCGCTGGTGGCACTGCCGGCCGGCGCCCAGCCGTTCCCGTCCAAGAGCCTGCGCATCGTCGTGCCCTACGCACCAGGCGGCGTCGTCGACTATGTCGGCCGCACCCTCGGGCAGAAGCTGTCGGAGCAGCTCGGCCAGTCGGTGGTGATCGACAACCGCGGCGGGGCGGGCGGCATCGTCGGTGTCGAGGTCGCCGCGCGCGCCGGCGCCGACGGCTACACGCTGCTGGTGATGGACCCGGCGATCGTGATCAACCAGGGCCTGCAGCCGCAGGTGCCCTACGACGTGCTGAAGGATTTCCGCACCATCACGATCGCGACCTCGTCGCCCCTGGTGCTGGCGATCAACCCCAAGGTCGGCGCACGCAGCGTTGCCGAGCTGACCGCCATCGCCAAGGCGAAGCCGGGCACGCTGTCGTTCGCCTCGGCCGGCATCGGTACCACGCCGCACATGGCGGGCGAGTTCTTCAAGTCGCGTATCGCGCAGGACATCGTCCACGTCCCCTACAAGGGCAGCGGCCCGGCGATGACCGACCTGATCGCCGGCAACGTGCAGATGACGTTCTCGTCGATCGCGGCGGCCATCCCGTTCTTCAAGGACGGCCGCCTCGTCGGGCTGGCGACCACCGGCTCGAAGCGCGTCGCCGCGCTGGCCGAGCTGCCGACGATGATCGAGGCGGGCTTCGCCGGCTTCGAGGTCGAGCTGTGGCAGGGCTTGTTCGTGCCCTCGGCCACGCCGAAAGACACCATCGCCCGCCTGCATGCCGAGACGGTGAAGGCGCTGGGCACGGCCGAGCTGCGCGCGGCGCTGGCCAAGGTCGGCAACGAGCCGGTGGGCAATTCGCAGGCCGAGGCGGAGCAGTTCGTGCGCGCCGAGCTGGCGAAATGGGCGAAACTGGTGAAAGTCGCCGGCATCAAGCCGCAGTGAGGGAGCGAACATGTCTGGACAATCGACCCGGGTAGCCATCGTCACCGGTGCCGGCAGCGGTATCGGCCGCGCCTCGGCGCTCGCGCTGCTGCGCGACGGCTGGCATGTCGCGCTGGCCGGGCGCCGGCCCGACGTGCTGCAGGCCGTGGCAGCGGAATCGGGTGCCGGCGCGCGCGCGCTCGCGGTGCCCACCGACATCACCTCGCCCGACTCGGTCGCCGCGCTGTTCGCCGCGGTGAAGCAGACCTGGGGCCGGGTCGACGTGGTGTTCAACAACGCCGGCCTGAATGCGCCCGGGGTCCCGCTGGAAGACCTGCCGGTCGAGAAGTGGCTGGCGGTGGTCAACACCAACCTGACCGGGGCCTTCCTGTGCACCCAGCAGGCGTTCCGGATGATGAAGGAACAGGTGCCGATGGGCGGGCGCATCATCAACAACGGCTCGATCTCGGCGCACGTGCCGCGGCCCGACTCCGCGCCCTACACGGCGAGCAAGCACGGCATCACCGGCCTCACCAAGACCACCGCGCTCGACGGGCGCAAGTACGATATCGCCTGCTGCCAGATCGACGTCGGCAACGCGATGACTGAGCTGGCCGCGCGCATGTCCAAGGGCGTGAAGCAGGCCAACGGCGAGATCAAGGCCGAGCCGATGATCGACGTCGAGGACGTCGGCCGCACCGTGCTGCACATGGCCAACCAGCCGCTGAACGTGAACCTGTTCACCGTGACCATCATGGCGACCAAGATGCCGTTCGCCGGGCGCGGCTGAGCCACCGGCTGACCCCAGGGGGCTGGGGTCAGGTCTTGAGTTTTGCATTCAGGCGAGGTCGAAGCGGTCCAGTTCCATCACCTTGGCCCACGCCGCGGCGAAGTTGCGTACGAAGGCTGCTTCCGCGCCACGGCAGGCGTGGACTTCGGCCAGTGCCCGCAGCTGCGAGTTCGAACCGAACACCAGGTCGACCGAGGTGCCAGTCCAGCGCAGTTCGCCGGTCCTGCGATCGTGCCCTTCCAGGACCCCCTTGGCCGTGGCCGACTTCTGCCAAACCGTGCCCATGTCGAGCAGGTTGACGAAGAAGTCGTTGCTCAGCGTGCCGGGCCGCCGGGTGAATACCCCGTGCGCAGACCGTCCGACGTTCGCGCCGAGCACGCGCAGGCCGCCGACGAGCACCGTCATCTCGGGCGCGGTTAGGGTGAGCAACTGCGCGCGGTCGACCAGCTTCTCGGCTGCTACCGCTTCGAAGCCCTGGCGGACGTAGTTGCGGAAGCCGTCTGCAACCGGCTCGAGCGGCGCGAACGAGTCGACATCGGTGCGATCCTGGGAGGCATCGGTCCGGCCGGGGGTGAACGCGACGGTGATGTCGTGGCCGGCCGCCTTCGCCGCCGCCTCGACCGCCGCGCAGCCACCGAGCACGATCAGGTCGGCCATCGAGATACGCTTGCCGCCGCCCTGTGCTGCGTTGAACGCGCGCTGCACGCCCTCGAGCGTCGCCAGCGCCGCCGCAAGTTCCGCCGGTTCGTTGACCTCCCAGCCGTTCTGCGGCGCAAGCCGGATGCGCGCGCCGTTGGCACCGCCGCGCTTGTCGCTGCCGCGGAAGGTGGAGGCCGACGCCCAGGCGGTCGCGACCAGCCGCGCGATCGAAAGGCCGGATGCGAGGATCGCCGCCTTCAGCGCCGCGACGTCGGCTGCATCGACCAGCGGATGGTCGACCGCAGGCACCGGGTCCTGCCAGATCAGTTCTTCCTTCGGTACCAGCGCGCCGAGGTAACGCGTTGCCGGGCCCATGTCGCGATGGGTCAGCTTGAACCAGGCGCGCGCGAAGGCGTCGGCGAACTGCTTCGGATCGGCGAGGAACCGGCGCGAAATACGTTCGTAGGCCGGGTCCATGCGCAGCGCGAGGTCGGCGGTGGACATCATCGGCGCATGGCGCTTCGACGCGTCATGCGCATCGGGCACGCTGCCGGCACCGGCGCCGCCCTTCGGCGTCCACTGGTGCGCACCGGCCGGGCTCTTCGTGAGCTCCCACTCGTAGCCGAACAGCGTCTCGAAGTAGCTGTTGTCCCAATTGGTCGGCGTGGGCGTCCATGCGCCCTCGAGCCCGCTGGTGATCGCATGCACGCCCTTGCCGCTGCCGAAGGTGTTCTTCCAGCCCAGGCCCTGCTCTTCGATGGGCGCACCTTCCGGCTCGGGTCCGACATGGATCGACGGGTCGGCGGCACCATGGCACTTGCCGAACGTATGGCCGCCGGCCACCAGCGCCACCGTCTCTTCATCGTTCATGGCCATCCGGGCGAAGGTCTCGCGGATGTCGCGCGCCGAGGCGACCGGGTCGGGGTTGCCGTTCGGACCTTCCGGGTTCACGTAGATCAGGCCCATCTGCACCGCAGCGAGCGGATTGGCCAGTTCGCGCTCACCGCTGTAGCGCTCGTCGGCCAGCCACTTGCCCTCGGGACCCCAGTAGATGTCTTCTTCCGGCTCCCAGATGTCGGCACGGCCGCCGGCAAAGCCGAAGGTCCTGAAGCCCATCGACTCGAGCGCGACGTTGCCGGCGAGAATCATCAGATCGGCCCAGGAGAGCGCGCGGCCGTACTTCTGCTTGATCGGCCAGAGCAGCCGGCGTGCCTTGTCGAGGTTGCCGTTGTCCGGCCAGCTGTTGAGCGGCGCGAAGCGCTGCGCACCTGCACCCGCGCCGCCGCGGCCGTCCGCGATGCGGTAGGTGCCGGCGCTGTGCCAGGCCATGCGGATGAAGAACGGGCCGTAGTGGCCGTAGTCAGCGGGCCACCAGTCCTGCGAGTCGGTCATCAGCCCATGCAGGTCGCGCACGACGGCATCGAGGTCGAGGCCGCGGAAGGCCTGCGCATAGTCGAAGTCCTCGCCCATCGGGTCGGACAGCGACGAATGCTGGTGCAGGACCTTCAGGTCGATCTGCTCGGGCCACCAGTTTGCGTTCTTCCTGGGGGCGACGACCGGGCTGGCGGGGGTATGGCCTGCGAACGGACATTTCTGATCGGACATGGTTCTCTCCTTGGTGTTCCACACGAGTGGATAGACGCACTATGGGAGCATGGCCAGCGCGGGGCAAATTGGATTTTGCAATCGGGACGATAGTCGCCAGGCTAAGCGGGCGGTCGCCGCAAGGTCGCTGTACAGTGTTGCCTTGTCCAGGAAAGATGCGTGCAACATGCCAGTCGTCCAGTGGCGTTTCGACAACACCTACACCCGTCTGCCCCGCCTCTTCTATTCGAAGCAGGGCGCCGTGGCTGCGCCCGCGCCGAAGCTGGTGATCCTCAACCATGCGCTCGCCGCCGACCTCGGCCTCGATTTCTCCGGCATGGACGACGCCGCACTCGCCGCGCTGTTCTCGGGCAAGGTCCTGCCCGAAGGCGCCGAGCCTTTCGCCCAGGCCTATGCCGGCCATCAGTTCGGCGGCTTCTCGCTGCTTGGCGACGGCCGCGCGCTGATGCTCGGCGAACATGTCGCGCCGGATGGCCGGCGCGTGGACATCCAGTTCAAGGGTTCCGGCCCGACGCGCTACTCGCGTAGTGGCGATGGCCGCGCCGCGCTGGGCCCGATGCTGCGCGAGTACGTGATCAGCGAGGCGATGCAGGCGCTCGGTATCCCGACCACCCGCTCGCTCGCGGTGGTTGCGACCGGGCAGCCCGTGTATCGCGAGCGGCCGCTGCCGGGCGCGGTGCTGACCCGGGTCGCTGCCAGCCACCTGCGGGTGGGCACGTTCCAGTACGCGGCCGCGCAGGGCGACCCGGCGCTGGTGGCAACGCTGGTCGAGTACGCGCTCGATCGCCACTACCCGCACCTGAAGGATGCAGCCAGCCCCGGTCTCGCGCTGCTGCAGGCGGTGGGCGAGCGGCAGCTGGCGCTGGTGGTCGAATGGCTGCGGGTGGGCTTCATCCACGGCGTGATGAACACCGACAACGTCACTATCGCAGGCGAGACGATCGACTACGGGCCCTGCGCGTTCATGGACGCCCATGATCCGACCACCGTGTTCAGCTCCATCGACCACCAGGGCCGCTATGCGTTCGGCAACCAGCCGCGCATCATGCTGTGGAACCTGGCCCGCTTCGCCGAGTCGCTCCTGCCGTCGATCGACGCCGATGGCGAGCGGGCGGTCGAACTGGCGACCGCCGTGCTGCATGAGCTGGCCGACATCTTCGAAGCCGGCTGGCTCGCGATGATGGGCCGCAAGCTCGGGCTGTCGGGCAGCGAGCCGGACGACCGGGCGCTCTGCGACGACCTGCTGTCGTGGATGACGCAGGCCAGGGCCGACCACACGAACACCTTTCGCGCATTGGCGGTCGACGGGCTGCCGTCGGGCGCCGTCTTCGACGACCCGGCGTTCGGAGAATGGCATGCGCGCTGGCGGGCCCGGCTCGCGCGGCAGGGCGATGTACTGCCGGCCGTGTTCGAACGGATGCGCGTGGCCAACCCGGCCTACATACCGCGCAACCATCAGGTCGAGGCGGCGCTGGCCGCCGGCTCGACAGGCGATCTCGGGCCAATGCATCGACTGCTCGAGGTGCTGGCCGAGCCGTATGCGGCGCGCGACGGGCTCGACGATTACGCGCAGCCGGCGGTGCCGGACGGGCGGGTGTACCAGACGTTCTGCGGGACCTGAGTCGCGGGGCCTGAGCTGCGGGACGGGGCCTTGCGATAGTTTGTCGCGTTGCTGTCAGCCGGGCCTTTCTTCCCGTGGCGGGCCTGTGCAGGCGCGGTATCATCCGCCGCAGACTGTTCTCTTGAGCGCCCGGCTCCCCAGCGCAGGGATCACCCGCTTCATTCGCCGTCCATCGGAGGTTTCCAATGACCACTCGTGCAGCTACCCTGCCGCGCCCGCAGCGCGCGCTTGCCGCCGCTTCCCTCGCCGCCTTCTCGGTGGCGCTCGCGCCGGCCGCGCTGGCCCAGGCCTATCCGACCAAGCCGCTTCGCATGGTCATCCCGTTCGCACCCGGTGGCGGTAGCGACTTCATCGGCCGCATCGCCGCGCAGCAACTGTCCGACTCGCTCGGCCATCAGGTCGTCGTCGAGAACCGCGGCGGTGCCGGCGGCTCGCTCGGCGTCGAGGTTGGCATGAAGGCGGCTCCCGACGGCTACACGCTGACGCTGATCGCCGCCAGCTACCCGGTGAACCCGGCTCTCTACAAGCTCAACTTCGATCCGATCAAGGACATCCAGCCGGTGATCCAGATGTCCCAGGGCCCGTTCCTGGTGGCGGTGCATCCGACACTGCCTGCGAAGACAGTGAAGGACCTGATCGCCCTCGCGAAGAAGAATCCGGGTGGCCTCAACTACGCCACCAGCGGGCAGGGCAGCATCGTGCACCTGGCCACCGAGCACTTCGCCAGCATGGCCGGGATCAAGATGACGCATATCCCGTACAAGGGCACCGGCCCGGCGCTGACCGACACCATCGGCGGCCATACCCAGCTGATCTTCGGCAGCATCGCCTCGACGCTGCCGTTCGTGCGCTCCGGCAAGCTGCGTCCGATCGCGGTGACCACCGCCAAGCGTATCGGCGCAGAGCCGAACATTCCCTCGATCGGCGAGACGGTTGCCGGCTATGACGTCACCAACTGGCACGGCATCCTCGTGCCGCGCAATACGCCGCGCCCGATCGTCGACCGCATCAACGCCGACCTGCAGAAGGCGCTGTCGAACAAAGAGATGATCACCCGACTGAACGCCGATGGCGTCGAGCCGGCCGGCGGCACACCGGAAGCATTCGGCGCCCGCATCGCGCGCGAGATCGAGCTGTGGAAGAAGATCGTCGCGCAGGCGGGCGTCAAGGCCGAGTAACCAGCTTCAGCCGCCGGACTGCGGGGTCTGACCCCGGGGTCAGACCCCGAGGTCAGGAACCTTTCAGGCGCGTGCGAGGCTCCGTACCTGCGCCGTACGGAGCTTCGGTGCGCCGATGAACGCGAAGTCGACCTCCGGTGCGCGGCCGCTGACGATGTCGGCGATCGCCTTGCCCGAGCCGCAGGCGTGGGTCCAGCCGAGCGTGCCGTGCCCGGTGTCGAGGTACAGGTTCGGGATCCGGCTCTGGCCGATCAGCGGCACGTTCGACGGCGTGGCCGGCCGCAGCCCGGTCCAGTAGCGCACCTGCGAGCGGTCGCCGGCCTCCGGGAACAGCGCGAACAGGCGATCGACGATCGCGCGGCAGCGGGTCTCGTTGAGTTCGGTGTCGTAGCCGTTGAGCTCGGCCGTGCCGGCGCAGCGCAGCCGGTCGCCCAGTCGCGAGAAGACGATCTTGTAGGCGTCGTCGGTGAGGCTGACCTGCGGGGCGACATGCTGCGGGCCGACCGGCAGCGTCACCGAGTAACCCTTGGCCGGATACACCGGCACGTCGATGCCGACCCCGCGCAGCATCCGTGCGCTGTAGCTGCCCATCGCCATCACGAACGC
>CANGXU010000114.1 GCA_947457885.1 Betaproteobacteria bacterium | reverse complement strand
GCCGCCCACTGCGACTCATGCTCGCCCTGGTGCTCCAGCACCAGTCGAACCGCGCGCTCCTGGACTTCCGGTGAAAACTTCGTTGGTCTGCTCATAAGGGCTCCATCCTCTCAAGAAATGGAGCCTCCGACAAACCCGGGGCGGTTCAGTATCGGGCGGGCCCGATCACCGACGATCGCCCGGGCGCGATGAGTTAGGCCTCCGGAGGCGTCGGTTCCTCGCAGCACCTGGCCGGGGAGCTGTTCGCGTGGCAGGGAAGGCTGCAGGTCAATCAGGTTCCATACAAGGGTGTTGCGCCCGGGAATGCGCCGAGCTTTTCTGCTGCCCAGTCGGCCATCCAGTCGACCACCAGCGGCGTGTTGTCCGCGCCGCAGTGCTCGGCGCCGCCGTCGGCCAGCCGGAAGATCTTCAGTTCTCGGCCGACGCTGTTCACCGCTTCGTCGTAGGTCCGCTGCGCATGCCATAGCGGGATCTGTCGGTCGTTCTCGCCGTGAACCACCAGCAGCGGGCAGGTGATCAGGCTCGCCACGCCCTCCAGGGTCATCTGGCGAACGACCTTCAGCGACTCCTCTATGGTGTCGCATCCGAACACCCAGTTGATATGTTCCGCATAGCCCGGCACGGAGGGCTCGCCGCGTCCGCCGATACGGTCCGATACGGTCTTTCCGTAATCGAAGATCGCGCCCCAAGCGACTGCGCACTTGAATCGCTTCTCGAATGCCGCCGCGCGCGGTGCGTAGTAGCCACCGAGCGAGATCGCCATGATCCCGATGCGCGATGCGTCCACGTCGGTACGCGTCTCAAGGTAGTCGACGCAGGCGCCAGCCGGCTTCTCGGTGTCCGGGCCGCTAGGCAGGCCCTGCAGCCGCAGTGCCTCGCCTGCCCCCGGATGGTCGACGATCAGCATCGACAGGCCGCGCCGGCGGAACTCGTCGGCCGTCGCGGCGTAGATGATTTCCTTGGTCACATCGAGTCCGTCGAAATGCACCATGCACGGATGCGGCCCGGGACCCGGTGCCTTCGAGAAGATCGCCTTCAGTCGATGTTCGCCGAACGGAACCTCGACATGCTCCACCGGCTCGCGCCGCAGTTCGAGCCCGCGCCGGTAGGTCTGGATGCCGCGCATGAACGCGTCGAGCCGTCGCGGGTCGCGATGGCTGGGCATCCGTTCAGCGAGCAGGAAGTAGATTCCTGAGCGCAGGTACTTCCGACCCGCAGAGATCGTACGGCCGAGCGCCTCGTCTGCCTCGCCCTGGCGCCGTACGCGTTCGGCCATTTTCATCCAGCTCTCGAACCAGGCGCGCTGCTGGGCCTGGTCTCCCTGGAGCGCCTTGGTGCCAGCGATCTCGCGCAGCGGACGGCAGGCCTCATCGACCTCGGAAACCTGGCCGCCGCGGTTCAGTGCGGACATGACCGCGAGGCTCCAGGTGTAGTTGTTCGGAAAGTATTCGAACATGACATCTCCGCTCCGTGTTGTGCGCACGGCAGAGGTTACACCGCCGGTACCTCAATCGTGCTGCGCCTGGACGGGAGGCCCGCACTCACTAGAACGGATGACCGGTGCAGGCATGTGCGTTGCGTCCTTCGATCGGCAGACTCGCCATGGAGAAGAAACGTCATGCCGAAAGCCAAACCTGGCGATGCTGGAGGGCGCGGATACGCCCGGGACCACGCGCCCAGCATGCCGCCACGGACCAACGCGAGCAGGCCGGTACGGCGCGCACGCCTGGCGGCGGATCCGAAGCTCGAACGCAGCGCCTGGGTCGAGATCGAAGGCCTGCTTGCTGCTGGCCATCGCCGGCTGCAGCAGCAGTTCTCGAAAGCTGCGAAGCTGTCTTCGCGGGATGCAGAAAGCCTCGCCCAGGCCGGACAGGGGCTGATCGCGGTCTTGCGCAGTCATTTCGACCTGAAGGCCGAGATCGTCTACCCGTTACTCTACGATACGCTGCCCGACACAGGAGTGATCCTCGAGGCCGAGATCGAGATCGAGTTGGCACGCGCATTGATCGATCGCGTGGACGGCCTCAAGCCGTTCGACGAACGCTACCAGCCGACGCTGAACATACTCGGGGCGTGGCTCGATCGGCACCTCGAACAGGAGCGGAAACGGCTGTTCGCAGCGGCACGTCGTGCGCAGCCTCCCTTCGCGCGGCGCATGCACGAGGTCCGTGCCCGGTTCGCCAGGGATGCCGCAGTACTGCAGGAGCCTGCGGACTCGTCCGTGGCGGGTTCATGACCTGACGAGCGCGTCGCCTCTGCGTCCGCGCAGGCCCTCAGCGCCCCAGCATGGGCAGTATGGCCTCGACCAGCCGGGCCGGCGACATCGGCTGTACGAGGAGCAGGTCGAATCCGGCTTTCAGGGCTGCGCGTCGCGCATTGGCGTTCATCTGTGCCGAAAAGGCGGCTGCTGGCAACCGAGGCAGGCCTCGCTCGCCCTCGAGGCGGCGGATCCGGTCGATCAGGGCCAGGCCGTCCACGCCCGCCAGTGCAGGGTCGCAGATCAGCAGGCGCTCGCCAGTGCCACGCGCCCAGTGCGGGTACAGTCCCACCGCTTCATCGCCAGACTCGGTTGTCGTGACCTGTGCGCCGTATCCGCGCAGTACGTCTGCAAGGGCTTCGAGCATCTCTACCCGGCCATGGGCCAACAGGATGTTGCATCCGCCCAGTACGTCGGTACCATGGTATCCGGTGTCTTCATCATCGCTACCCGCGGCGGCGCGCCACATGGGTACGGTGGCCGGGGCTGGCGGTACTGCCTCTGCGCAGCCCTTGCCGGGCACTGCCTGAAAGCGCAACGACAGGGTCTGGCCGCTGTGCCGCGCGGGGGGCGCGATGACCAGTGAGCCGCCCTGCAGTTCGGTCACCGCCCGCGCGATCGCGATTGGCAGGGTCGCTGCGCGGAGGTACGCATCGGACCCGGGCGCGGGCACCAACGGAACCTCGGTGTCCGGACCGGGAGTGCAGGCTTCCGCGCAGCCGAGGCAGACATCGATCATGACCGATGCATCCGCAGCGGCACCGCTTCGCGCCGCGCGGACGCGTACCTTCCCCCCGGGGGGCGTGGCTGCGATCGCATGTTCGACCAGCGCCGCCAGCGTTTCCTCGGCCAGGAGCGGATCGGCATCGAACCACAGGCCTGAAGGCACCGGCTCGAATCGCAGTTCCACCTTGCGGGTCGCTGCACGCGCAGCGAAGCGGGTCTCGACGCGCATCAAGAGTGCCTCCGGGGAGACTGGTCGCAAAGCTGCCCCCATGCGTCCTCCGAGCAGTCGCGCCGCATCGAGCAGCTGGTCGACCACGCGCCGCTGGCTATCGACCGCCGATGCGATTCCGTCGAGCGCGCGTTGCATGGCCGCAGGATCGGTCTTCGGAGAGCGGGCGAGGTGCAGCCAGCCTACCATCGCATTGAGCGCCGAGCGCAGGTCGTGAGAAGCGAGCGACAGCAGCTCGTCGCGGCTTCTCGATGCATGGATGCGCTCCCCATCGTTCTCGCGCTGGCCTGCCTGGTCGCCCGGGGACGGCGCCGAACACTCATCTGCGCGGCTCACGCCGTGCAGGACCACGCCGATCAGCGCGCCGATGGCGCCGGCAGCCGAGAGCAGGGCGGCTGCGGTAGCGCCGAGTACGTCGAGGCGTGCCAGCGCGCCCGCCAGTCCGGCGAATCCGGCCGCCACTGAAAGTGCCATCAGGCAGGCGCGCCGGTACGCACGACGGTGTTGCCGCAGAGGAGTGTCGATGGCGGTCATTAGGACGAATGGAATGAAGGACGACTCTGGAGCTTCCGTTCGCTGCCGGGAAGACGCGGCGATCCGGCCAGGTCAGGGACTCCGCCGGATGTAGGGTGCCCACACGCAAGCGAAGTGCCTGCCGCTGGAAGCATTCTCAGCCGCCGGAAGTACGCATTCCTCATGATCGCACCACGGGATGCCGTGTAACATGATTCCTGACCAATGACGGGCACCGCTGACATGGCTTCTTCAAGAACCAGGGCTGCCGCGACATCGCCGGAAGCTTCGCCCAAGCAGCCCTTTGCACTGATCGTCGAAGACGACCGCGAGGCGGCCCAGGCGCTGGCGGAACTCATTCGCGAAGAAGGTTTTCGTACTGGGATAGCAGGCTCACTTGCCGAGGCGCGGCAGCAGATCGTGCTTCGTACGCCGGATGTGGTGCTGCTCGACCTCATGTTGCCCGATGGCAGCGGCATGGAGCTGTTTGGCGGCCGCGAGGAGCTCGGCAATGTAGAGATCGTGCTGATGACCGGACATGCGACGCTCGAGACATCGATTCAGGCTTTGCGCCTCGGTGCCGCAGACTACCTGCTGAAGCCGGTCAGTCCGCGCCAGGTGAAGGCGATGCTCCACCGTGTCGGTCGTCCGGCCGAGGCGCGCGCCGAGATCGCCGGACTGCGGCACACGGCGGATCTCGAGGGTCGTTTCGGACATCTGCGTGGCCGCGCCACGGTGATGCAGCTCGTCTATACGCAGATCGGGCGAGTGGCGGGCACGGCCGTCACCGTCTTCGTCGTCGGCGAAAGCGGTGCCGGCAAGGAATTGGTCGCTCAGACCGTGCACGACCTGAGCCGGCGGCGCAAGGCGCCGTTCCTGGCAGTCAACTGCGGCGCGATTTCGCCGCAGCTGATCGAGAGCGAGATGTTCGGGCACGAGAAAGGAAGCTTCACCGGCGCCAGCAGGCAACATCGCGGATTCTTCGAGCGTGCGAACGGTGGGACGCTTTTCCTGGACGAAGTCACCGAAATGCCGCCCGAACTGCAGGTCAAGCTGCTGCGCGTGCTCGAGACCGGAACCTTCATGCGGGTGGGATCGGACGAACTGCAGGAAACCGACGTGCGCATCATCGCAGCGACAAACCGCGATCCCGCGCAGGCGGTGGCGACCGGAAGGCTGCGCGAGGACCTTTTCTACCGGCTGAACGTCTTCCAGATCCGCGTGCCGCCCTTGCGCGACCGTCTGGATGACGTCGAGCTGATTGCACAGCATTTCCTGGATGCGCTCAACGCGCGAGAGGGCGTGACGCGCAAGCTGTCGCCATCGGCGATCGAGAAACTCGAGCATTATTCATGGCCGGGCAACGTGCGCGAGTTGCGCAACGTCGTGCAGCGCGCCTGCATCATGGCCGATGGCGAGTCGATCACCGCAAGCTGCATACCGTTCGATGTACCGGTTCGCGCGGAGCGGTCGATCACCGTGACCGTCGGCACCACGATCGAGGAAGTGGAGCGCCAGCTCATCCTTGCGACGCTCGATGCGGTGAAGGGCCACAAGGAAAAGGCTGCGGAGCTCCTCGGGATCAGCCCCAAGACACTGTACAACCGCCTGCGCGAGTATGGTAGCGAAGGGTCGGAGATTGCAGCGGAGTGATACGCGCCCGACGGCCGGATCATGCGGCCAGAGCGAGTGCCGAAGACAGTCGCCGCACCTCGACCGACGGGATGTGAATCGAGTCCCGGTACTTCGACACGGTCCTGCGTGCCACGACGATCCCCTTGTCGCCGAGCAGCCGCGCGACCTTGACGTCCGAGAGGGGGTGGTGCGCGTCCTCCGACATGATGATCTGGCGGATCAGTGCGCGCACGGCGCGGGCGGAGCAGGCATGCCCTTCGGACTCTACGTGGCTGCTGAAGAAGTACTTCAGTTCGAGCAATCCGCGCGGGGTCATCAGGTACTTGTTCGACGTGACCCGCGAGACGGTCGACTCGTGCATTCCGAGGGTGGCCGCGATCTCGCGCAGCACCAGCGGCCGCATGGCGATGTCGCCGTGCTCGAAGAACCGGCTCTGGCGGTCGATGATCGCCTGGGCGACGCGGAGGATCGTGCGGAAGCGCTGGTTCACGTTGCGCACGAACCAGCGAGCTTCCTGCAGGTGCTGGCCGAGCGCTGAACCGCTGGCGCCGCGCTGCGCGCGCACCATCGATACGAAGCTGCGATTCAGGCCTATCTTCGGGATCACCTCGGGGTTGATGCGCGCGATCCAGCGATCTCCCACCTTGCGTACCTGCACATCGGCGACCACGTAGTCGGTGCGATCGGCGCCGAAAGCCTGCCCTGGTCTCGGCGTGCAGCTGCGGATCAGCTGATAGGCGCTGGCGAGATCGGCCTCGCTGCAATCGAGCGCGCGCAGCAGGCGCGGTGTGTCGGGTGTGGCGAGCTGGGCGAGGTGTCCGCGCACCATGCGCCGCGCAAGCTCCACCCCTGGCGTATCCGGGTCTCTGTCGTCCAGTTGCAGAAGCAGGCACTCCTCGAGAGACCGTGCAGCGATGCCGACCGGCTCGAAGCTCTGCACGAGGCGAACGACCACCGCAAGCTCGTCGACCTGCACCTCCTCGGCGGGTGGGCACAGGGCGGCGAGTTCTTCCAGCGGTGTGCGCAGGTAACCGTCGGGCTCCAGGGCATGGATGACCAGACGTGCCAGTTCACGATCGCGGTGGCTGACGCGGCATGTGCCCAGCTGCCCGAGCAGGTGGTCGTACATGCAGTCGGTGGCCGGAGCAAACTGGGCGATGTCGGCGCCTTCGTCCGAGCGTTCGCGCGACCCGGGCGTATCGAAGCGCAGCGATGATTCATCTTGCCAATCGGGCGATAGCGGATCGGGTTGCGCAATGATGTCGAGCGGTACCTCCGGTGCATCGGGCTGCGGCAGCTCGGGCGCGTCCGCAGCCGTCTGGCCCTCGCTCGCGTTTCGCTCGGCCGTCTCCTCACTGCTGCCTTCGCGGAGCGTGTCATCGCGCTCGAGGAAGGGATTGGCCGCGAGGGTGTCCTCGATCTCCTGCTCGAATTCCGCGGCGGACAGCTGCAGCAGCCGTATCGACTGCTGCAGCTGCGGGGTCATCGCCAGTTGCTGCCCCGTTCGTGCCTGCAGGTCTGCTCTCATGGTCGAGGCTTGCCGGAAGTGGTCACGCATCAGCCTGCCGCAAGGTGCGTGCCACTTGCACCAGAGGCCGTGCAATCAAGTGCAAGCGACTGACTCCATTGGCCTTTACGCTGTGCGTACGTGCGCCGGGTGACACGGCTATCCGAGATCGGCACAGTCTTCACGGGCGTGATCCTGCAACTGTTGCAGCAGGCGCCGTCAGATTTTCCGGTTCGGTCGTGCGCCGGGCGTGGCAGTTGCGCGCGGCGTTCGTATCTGGCCGAGCAACTCCTGGAGGGCGCAGATGCAGCAAAGTACCGGCACAAGCGTCCTGGCGCGGCGTGCCGCAGCGAGGAAGTCGTCTCCGGGCCCGCGTCTTGCGCCTCCCTCAGGCGGCGGATCCGTCCGCCGCGATCGAAAAATGACAACCGGCTGAATCCTAGGGGAGAAACGAAAATGTACACGCAGACACTCAAGCTCTTTGTCGCCGCGATGCTCGCGATCTTCATCTCAGGTTGCGGCGTCTTCACCGGCCAGGAGTCGGCCGGCCAGTACGTGGATGACGCGACGATCACCACGCGCGTCAAGACGCGGTTCATCGAAGACGAGAAGGTTGGCGCGATGCGCCTGAGCGTCGAGACGATGCAGGGTACCGTGCAGCTCAGCGGATTCGCCACCAGTTCCGCCGAACGGCAGCGGGCCGGCGAGATCGCCCGGGCAGTTCCGGGTGTACGCGGGGTGCGCAACGATATCGTCGTCCGACCTGCGTCGAACTGACGTACGCCGGACAGGCGCCGCGGCTGCCGACCATTCTGCAGCCGCGGTAAACTCCGACCCCGCGGTGTACGCCGCACGCCCCGGAGCCACCTGATGACCGCGCCTGCCCCGCTGGAGAAGAAGAATATCCAGTTCCTGCTGCTGGAAAACATACATCCGAACGCGATCGAGATTCTGTCCGCGAACGGCTACGGCGGTGTGGTGCAGCATCCGAAGTCCCTGGGGGAAGATGCGCTGATCGAAGCGCTGCAGCAGGTGCATTTCCTCGGCATCCGGTCACAGACGCAGGTCACCGAGAGAGTCCTGCGCAATGCGCCACGGCTGGCGGCCGTTGGCTGCTTCTGCATCGGCACCAACCAGGTCGACGTCGATACCGCCGCCGAACTGGGCATCCCGGTATTCAACGCGCCCTTCTCCAACACGCGAAGCGTGGCCGAACTCGTGGTCGCGGAGACGGTCATGCTCATGCGCAGCATCCCCAAGCGCAATGCCGGGGCCCATCGCGGTGAATGGATCAAGTCTGCCGCCGGCAGCTACGAGGTACGGGGCAAGACGCTCGGTATCGTCGGCTACGGCAACATCGGCAAGCAGGTAGGCATACTCGCGGAGCATCTCGGCATGCGTGTATGTTTCTTCGACACGGAAGCGAAACTCCCGCTGGGAAACGCCCGCCAGGTGGCGACGCTCGATGGGCTGCTCGCCGAAAGCGATGTCGTCACGCTCCATGTGCCCGAGACGAGCCAGACGCTGAACATGATCGGCGCCGCGCAACTGGCGGCGATGCGCAGGGGAAGCCATCTGATCAATGCCTCGCGCGGTACCGTGGTGGACATCGATGCGCTGGCGGCGGCGCTCGACAGTGGCCATCTGGGTGGTGCCGCTCTCGATGTGTTTCCGGTCGAGCCAAAGGGCAACGACGACCGGTTCGTATCGCCCCTCACTCGCTTCGACAACGTCATCCTCACCCCTCATATCGGCGGCTCCACCGCGGAGGCCCAGGCCAACATCGGCATCGAAGTGACCGACAAGCTGGTGCGCTACAGCGACAATGGCTCTACATTGACGGCCGTCAACTTCCCCGAGGTGACCCTGCCCGAGCATCCGGGGATGTGTCGGCTGCTGCACGTCCACCGGAACGTGCCTGGCGTGCTCGCTCGGATCAACGAGCGCTTCGGCGTACGCGGGGTCAACATAAGCGGGCAGTACCTGCAGACCACCCCTTCCATCGGCTACTGCGTGATGGACGTCGAGATCGCCGCGAGCAACGTGGCCCTGGAGGAGTTGCAGGCCATCCCCGGCACCATCCGCTGCCGCTTGCTGCACTGAGCCCCGTCAAGCCAGCATCCGTACGCCGGGCAGTCCGGTTTCGCGCACGGCACCGGCCACCGCATCGATCGCGGCCGTGCGCGCATACGTGCGCCGGCACGCGATGACGATCCGGCGCATGGGCACGGGGGCCTGGAACGGACGATAGACGATGAGGTCGTCGCGCCGCGCCTGTACCGGCAGCGCACTCGCCGGGATCACGGTGATGCCCAGCCCGGAGGCGACCATCTGGCGGATGGTTTCCAGGGAGGTGCCTTCGAAGGTGCGGCGGATACCTTCGGCGCTGCTCGAGAAACGTGCAGCCTCGGGGCAGACTTCGAGAACCTGGTCGCGCAGGCAGTGTCCGGCGCCGAGGAGGAGCATGGTTTCCTCCTTCAGGCGCGCGGCGTCGATGCGCTTCTGTCTGGCCCACGCGTGGCTTGCCGGCATGGCGACCTGGAACGGCTCGTCGTACAGATCGCGCTGGATGAGGCCCGACTCGGGGATCGGCAGCGCCACGATGGCGGCGTCGATGTCGCCATGGCGAAGGCGCTCGAGCAGTTCGTGCGTGTAGCCTTCCTCCAGGATCAGCGGCATGCGCGGCGCGCGCCGGACCAGCACCCGGACCAGCAGCGGCAGCAGGTAAGGTGCGATCGTGTGGATGGCCGCCAGGCGGAGCGGGCCGGACAGTGGGTCCTTGCCAGCGCGCGCCAGTTCATGGATGACGGTTGCCTGTTCCAGCACGCGCTGTGCCTGGGCGATGATCTGCTCGCCGATGGGGGTGGTGGTGACCTCGCCGGTGCCGCGCTCGAACAGCGGCAGGCCCAGTTCATCTTCCAGCCGCTTGACCGCCACGCTCAGTGTCGGCTGCGACACGAAGCAGGCCGCAGCGGCACGGGCGAAGTGGCGCTCGCGGGCGAGTGCGACGATATAGCGCAGTTCGGTCAGGGTCATCTGCAGGCACCGTCGGGCGGACAAAGTCATGAGCTTAATCAAAGGCAATCGAAAATCAAACAGGCATAGTCAGGTGCTATGTCGATGATCGCCACACTCCCGAGAAGAACCCGCGCGGTTGCGCGCGCAACCGGGCGCACGTAGGGTCCACGGACAGGCGCAGTTCCTGCGTTGTCGTCGTTGGTCGAATTCATTCGGAAAACCGTGGATCCTGCGAACGAACCCTTTGGTGCCCCCGCTGGGGGCGCTGGCCTCAGCGTGGTCCTCATCGACGACAATGTCGATGCGGTCGATGCGCTGTCGATGCTGCTCGAACTCGAAGGGCATACGGTGCAGGTCGCCTACGACGGGTCTGCAGGGCTCGCACTGATCGAATCGGTCGGGCCGGACGTGGTGCTGTGCGATATCGGACTGCCGGGCCTTGACGGGTTCCAGGTGGCGCAGGCGGCGCAGCGCATGGTCCGCGTTCCGCTGCTGGTGGCCATCTCGGGCTACGCGCAGCCCGGGGACGCCGACCGTGCACGCGCCGCAGGATTCGACCACTACCTCGTGAAGCCGGTGGATCCGGTCGCGGTGCTGGACCTGCTGGCGCGGGCATGAGTCCGGACCGGACGCGGGGGATGCCGCCCGGCCTGCGAATTGATTACACTCCGGTCTACCGTCAGGGTGTAGCTCAGCCTGGTAGAGCGCGTGCCTTGGGCGCACGAGGTCGCAGGTTCGAATCCTGTCTCCCTGACCAGCGGTTGAATCCGGCACTGAAACACGGCGGCCGAGGCGCGGCGCGCGGTCGACCGTTGCCGGTTCCCGAAGGTCGGCCGGCGTCCGGTCGGCGGCGGCTGCCCGATGTTCAGCTACCGGCCGGTGTCGACCGCGGACGCGATACCGGTCCTCGACGTCACCACGAACAGTGACATCGCGTTCATCCTCGGGGAGGGTAACGGGGTCACGGGCGAACTGCGCAAGGCCCGGGCACAGCGTGCCCCCGGGGCTGCCTGAACGCTCACCGGCAAGCGCCAGGCGGAAGCAGTGCACGGATCGACACGGGTCTGCTCGCCGTCCATGCGGTGTTGCGGTATCGTCGCGACCATGGACATAGCCAACCTGCGCAAGGATTACACGAAGGCCAGCCTCGACGCCTCTGACGTCGACGCCGATCCGTTCAGGCAGTTCGACCTCTGGCTCAGGCAGGCCGTCGATGCCGGAGTGCCCGAGCCGACAGCGATGACGCTCGCCACCGTCGACCAGTCCGGCCAGCCGTCGGCGCGTGTGGTCCTGCTGAAAGGGGCGGATGCCTCCGGCTTCAGCCTGTTCACGAACTACCTGAGCAGAAAGGGGCGCGACCTGGCCGTCAATCCGCTGGCCGCGCTGCTGTTCCACTGGGTCGAACTAGAGCGGCAGGTGCGCATCGAAGGGCGGATCGACCGCTTGCCTGCATCCGAATCCGATGCGTATTTCGCGCAGCGCCCGCTGGGGAGCCGGATCGGTGCGTGGGCTTCGCCACAGAGCGAGGTCATCGCCGACCGGAGCGTCCTCGAGCAGCGCTACAGTGAAGTGGCCGGCAGGCACGGCGATCGGCCGGGCCGTCCGGAGCACTGGGGCGGCTATCGGCTCGTGCCGGAAGCGTTCGAATTCTGGCAGGGAAGGCCCAGCCGGTTGCACGATCGGATCCGGTACCGTCGCGACGGTGTCACGGCGCGGGACGGCTCGTCGGCCTGGCTGATCGACAGGCTCGCGCCCTAGGACCTCGAGGCAGAGGTAACGGCGCGGGCACGCTGCCGCCGCGCGACGGCAGTGTCGGCGCTGGGGGCAGAATCAGTCGACGCCGCTGCAGCCCCGGTTGCGCAGGGTTTCGTCGACCCACGTGCGGTCGATCGGCTTGCGTGCGCGGATCGACTTCAGCATCCTGTCTTCCTTGTCGCACCAGGCGCGTGCCGCTGCGAGAAGCGCCGGCGCTTCTTCAGGCCGTACCGCGACCAGCCCGTCCTCGTCGCCGATGATGATGTCGTTCGGGTACACGATCATGCCGCCGATCGATACCGGCACATGGATCTCGCCCGGGCCGTTCTTGTACGGGCCTCGATGCGTGGCCGCGCGGGCATAGACCGGGAAGGTGCCGGCGGCCAGAGCGCCTGCGTCGCGGATCGCACCGTCGATCACCATGCCGACGGCACCGCGCGCGGCCGCCATCGACGACATGATCTCTCCGATGATCGCCTGCGCGGTGGCTCCCCCGGCGTCCACGACGATCACATCGCCGGGCTGGGCGATGTCGATCGCCTTGTGCACCATGAGGTTGTCTCCCGCAGGCACGCGCACGGTGAGTGCGACGCCGAGCAACTGGCCCTTTCTGTGCCAGGGGCGCAGTGCCGCGTCGCTGCCGGCGAGCCGGGACATGTTGTCCGACAGGTGTGCGCAGACCACGCCCTTGAACTTCGAGACCAGCGAACGAGGCGGGCGGGACGGG
>CANGXU010000113.1 GCA_947457885.1 Betaproteobacteria bacterium | reverse complement strand
GTGGACATCCCGAAGGGAGAGCGCGTGATCGAGTACAAGGCGCGCAAGATCACCTGGGCGCAGGCGGACCGTTGGTATGCCGACGACGACAGCAAGCCATCGCACACCTTCCTGTTCACGCTCGACGACAAGTACGTGCTCGATGGCAACAAGGACGCCAACAGCGCCCGCTGGATCAACCACTCCTGCAACCCGAACTGCGAATCCGACATCGTCGATGGCCGGATCTGGATCGAGTCGCTGCGCAACATCAAGGCCGGCGAAGAGCTGAACTACGACTACAACATCACCCTCGAGACGCCGCATACCCCGGCGGAAAAGCGCCGCTGGGGCTGCCGCTGCGGATCGAAGAACTGCCGCGGTACGCTGCTCGGAAAGAAGCGCTGACTTACCTGCCCGGACTCACCTGCCCTGACCGACCGACGCCGGTTCGCCGGCGTTGAACTTCGCGCGCAGCGCCTCGACTCTGCGCCGGTTCACGCCGAGGTCCCAGTAGCCGAGGCGCGAGGCGGATTGCACATGGAACACGCCGGTTGCGGGATCGAGTTCGAACCGCAGGTCGTCGATGAAGCCGAACACTCGCGACCGGAACTCGACGGCGATCCACCCCTGGCGCGCATCGACCACGGTTGCGCCGCGGTCCTGTTCGATGATCCGCAGCAGCCTGCCCTGCGCCGCCTCGGCCGGCCCGGTGAATGCGAACGGGGCGACTTGTTGAGACGGCCGTACCGCCCGGGACGAGACGCAGTTCGGACTGTCAGGGCAGGAGGGCAGCATGTTCGCCGATCTGACCGCTCCGGTGCACAGCACGACCGCAAGGGCGGCGGCGATCAGCGCGCGGAGACGGAAGTGGGTGAATGACATCTGGTAATTGTGACGCAAGCCGGTTCGCCCGCACAGCGAACCTGCACTGCACGCCTACAATCGGGCCATGGACCTGCCGAATTCCGACGCCTGCGACCGTCTTCCCGGCTCTGACGAACCCATCGTGCGCCGCCTGGGGACGACTGCCTACCGCGAGACCTGGGGGGCGATGCAGGCCTTCACGGACCAGCGTGGCGCGGGGACCCGCGACGAGCTTTGGCTCACCGAGCACCCGCCCGTCTACACGCTGGGCCTTGCCGGGCGGGTCAGCCACCTGCATCCGGCCGCCGCGGAAGGCGCGATCGAGATCGTCCACGTCGACCGTGGCGGGCAGGTCACCTACCACGGACCCGGACAGGCCGTGATGTATGTGCTGCTCGACCTGAAGCGGCGGCGCCTCGGCGTGAGGCAACTCGTCCGGATGCTGGAACAGGCCGTGATAGACTGCCTCGGCGGGTGGGGAATCGAAGCGCACGGCAGGGTGGATGCACCTGGCGTCTACGTCGGTGCAGCGAAGATTTCCGCCCTCGGTCTGAAGGTCCGGCGTGGCGCGAGTTATCACGGCCTCGCACTGAACGTCGACATGGATCTGTCCCCTTTTGACGCAATCGACCCGTGCGGCTATCCCGGCCTTGCGGTGACGCAGGCTCGTGCGCTCGGGCTCGACGCATCCACCGGCGAAATGGCCGACCGTCTGGCCGCCCTGTTCATCGCCAGCCTGCAAGCCCGATTCCCGATTGTCCCAGAATGAATACAGCCCCGGTTCCCCCGCCCGCTGCAGGCGAGAAGCAGAAGGCGCAGGCCAAGACCTCGCGCAATCCGATCCCGATCGTGCCGGTCGGTGTTGCGCTGAAGAAGCCCGACTGGATCCGGGTAAAGGCTCCTCACCCGGATTCGCGCTTCTACGAGATCAAGAAGATCCTGCGCGAGCAGAAACTGCACACGGTTTGCGAGGAGGCGTCGTGTCCGAACATCGGCGAGTGCTTCGGCAAGGGCACGGCGACATTCATGATCCTGGGCGACCTCTGCACCCGGCGTTGCCCTTTCTGCGACGTCGGCCACGGCCGCCCGCAGCCGCCCGATCCTGACGAACCGCGCCACCTCGGCGAGACCATCGCAGCGCTCCGGCTGCGCTACGTGGTGATCACCAGCGTCGACCGTGACGACCTGCGCGACGGTGGCGCACAGCATTTCGTCGATTGCATCCGGTCGGTGCGCGCGCTGTCCCCGGCGACGACGATCGAGGTGCTGGTGCCCGATTTCCGCGGCCGCCGCGACCGTGCGCTGGCCATCCTCGACGCCGGCCCGCCGGACGTGATGAACCACAACATGGAAACCGTGCCTCGGTTGTACAAGGCCGCACGGCCGGGCGCGGATTTTGCCAACTCGCTGCTGCTGCTGAAGGAATTCAAGGCGCGCCACCCGACGGTGCCGACCAAGTCTGGCCTTATGGTCGGGCTGGGCGAGACCGACGAGGAGATCCTCGATGTGATGCGCGAGATGCGCGCGCACGATGTCGACATGCTCACGGTCGGCCAGTACCTGCAGCCGTCCGGGCACCACCTGCCGGTGACCCGCTTCGTGCATCCGGACACCTTTGCGTTGTACGAGGCCGAGGCGATGAAGATGGGCTTCGCCCATGCAGCCTGCGGACCGATGGTGCGCTCGAGCTACCACGCGGACCAGCAGGCTCACGACGCGGGTGTCGTCGTGTCGGATATCGGCGTGTCTGCCCCGGCCGGCGCCTGACACTGAACGCGGCTGCAGCACGAACAGAGCCTGCGGACACGATATGGACAAGGCTGACCAGTTCACCTGTAACCCACTCGAAAGCGGTCGCCCGACGACGCGAAGGGATCTGTCCGGCCTGCTGCTGGCTTCCGCCGCGCTGTTGTGCCTGCCCGCGCCTGCACTGGCCCAGGCCCTTGCCGCGGTCTCCGGCGCCGACCAGATCGGTGCACTGCGCGCTGCGCTCGGGCAGGGCGCCTCGGCCGCCGTCTCGCTGCTGGGTGCCACGAACGGTTTCTGGAGCAATCCGCAGGTGAAGATCCCGCTGCCGGATGCGCTCGAGCGTCTGCGCAGCCCGGCCCGCCTGCTCGGCATGGGTGGCCAGTTCGACGAGTTGCACCAGTCGATCAACCGTGCGGCCGAGGTCGCGGTCCCGCAGTCGATCTCCCTGTTGCAGTCTGCGATCAAGGCGATGAGCGTGCAGGACGCGCAGGGCATCCTGACCGGCGGCCAGACGGCTGCGACCGACTACTTCCGCAAGGTCACCAGCGGTGAACTGTTCAACCGCTTCCTGCCGGTGGTGACCAAGGCCACCGAGAAGGTCGGCCTCGCGCAGCAATACAACGCGATCGCCGAGCGTGGCTCCTCGTTCGGCCTGGTCGATGCGAAACAGGCGAAGCTCGAGCCCTATGTGACGAACAAGGCCCTCGATGGCCTGTATCTGATGATCGGCGAGGAAGAGAAGAAGATCCGGGCGAATCCGGCTGCTGCGGCGACCGACGTCGCTCGTCGTGTGTTCGGGGCGATCGGGCGCTAGGTCCGCTGCCGGGCAATGCGGAACTTTCCTTGGCAGCGCTGGTCTGTTCGGATTCGATGCATGGCAATCCGGACAACCTGAGGCGCGGCCTCGAAGAGTCCGCGCTTGCGTGCACGCGACGAATGTTTCCTGTGCACGACAGGGGTTGCCTCCCGCATGTATCGACTCGGCATCGCGATCGTTGTCGCATCCTCGCTGCTTCCGTGCCCCACCGCTGCAGCCGGCTTCGACCTGCTCAATGCGGGCATAAGAGCCCGGGTGGGCGAGAAGCGGGTGCTCGGCCAGGTGGCACCGGAATCGTTCAACGCGTATGACCTGGTGGCGACGGTCCGACTACCCTGGCAGCGTTATCACGCTTCGGGGTGGGGCGCTGGCACCCGTGTCATCGCAAGCGCGGGTGCCCTCCAGGGCGCGGGCAGGACGGCGCTCGTCGTGTCCGCGATACCTGTGCTCGCGTTCGGCAGCCAGGATGGCCGCTTCACGATCGACCTGGGCGCCGGGCTGGCCTTGATCAGCGAGCACCGCTTCGCCAATCAGGACTTCGGAGGTGCCCTGCAGGGCGCACTGACGTTCGGAGTTTCCGCGCCGCTCTACCGGCGGATCGGCATCGGCTACCGGTTCCAGCACTACTCAGACGCAGGCGCGTACGGATCGCACACCATCGGCGCGGATTTCCACATGGTCGAGTTCACCTACCGGTTCTGACCGGGCCGCTTCGCATCGGCCCGGCGACGACGCGCTGGATCCTCAGGCGCGGCGCGACTCCTGCAGGTGCTGGTGCAATGGCACCACGCCGACGAACACCGCGATCAATCCGGTGGCGAACGCGATGTCGTAGAGCAGCGTGATGCCATCCGCGTTGTGCACGGCCGCACCAGTGATGCATGCGAGTGCCACGACGAACAGAGCTGCGCCTGCCAGCTGACGCAGGAGCGGATGCACGGTTGCCGGGCTGTCGGCATCGGGGCCGCGAAGCAGGCCACCAAGCAGCGCGAGAGCGACCGCTGCGACCACGCCCAGGACGTAGCCCGATGCGAGCTCGTAGGTGATGTAGGCTGCCGGGTGCATGGAAGGATTCGCGCTGGCGATGCCGAGTGCGTCGTGCGCGAAGTCGGTCATGGTCAGCGCGACGAACCAGGCGAGTACTGCCACCGTGCCCACCAGGAGTCGAGGATCGAGGGGTGCATGCTCACCGGAAGTCGGCGGCGTGACTGAAAAGGGCGTGCCGGCAGGGCTCATCGCGTGGCTCCTCCACGTATCGAGGCAAGTGCCTCTGCACGCATAGACAGGTGCCGCTGCAGGATGGTTCCCCGGCGTCCGGCAGGGGACGCCAGGAACGTCTGGCAACAGACTCCTGCCCAGGAGCGTGGCCGTGGAAACCTGTCCTCAGCCCCGCACTGCATGCCCGCGGGCGTGCAGTGTCAGGCGGGTACTTCAGCGCCCGACTTCGACTTCGCGCGCTTGCGCTCGTGCTCGAGCAGGTGACGTTTGCGTACCCGGATCGACTTCGGCGTGACCTCGACCAGTTCGTCGTCCTCGATGAACTCGACCGCGTACTCGAGCGTGAGCTTGATCGGCGGCACCAGCACGATCGCCTCGTCGGTACCCGACGCGCGCACGTTGGTCAGCTTCTTGCCCTTGAGCGGATTGACGACCAGGTCGTTGTCGCGCGAATGGATGCCGATGATCATGCCTTCGTACAGCTTCTCGCCCGGGCTCACGAACATGCGTCCGCGGTCCTGCAGGTTCCACAGGGCGAAGGCGACCGAGTCACCAGTGTCCTGCGAGATCAGCACGCCGTTGCGCCGGCCCGCCATCTCGCCCTTGGTCGGCGCATAGTCGTCGAACACATGGCTCATCAGACCGGTGCCGCGGGTCAGGTTCATGAACTCGCCCTGGAAGCCGATCAGGCCTCGGGCCGGCACGCGGTACTCGAGGCGCACGCGGCCACGGCCGTCCGGCACCATGTCCTGCAGGTCTGCGCGGCGCTGGCCGAGGGCCTCCATCACGCCACCCTGGTGCGCGTCTTCCACGTCGACGGTCAGCAATTCGTACGGCTCGCAGGTAACGCCGTCGACGACGCGGGTGATCACGCGCGGGCGCCCGACCGCGAGTTCATAGCCTTCGCGGCGCATGTTCTCGATCAGAATGGTCAGGTGCAGTTCGCCACGCCCGGACACCGCGAACACGTCGGTGTCGCCGGTCTCTTCCACGCGCAGCGCCATGTTGGTCAGCAATTCCTTGGTCAGCCGCTCGCGGATCTGGCGGCTGGTGACGAACTTGCCTTCGGTGCCGGCCAGCGGCGACGTATTGACCATGAAGTTCATGGTCAGCGTCGGCTCGTCGACCTTCAGCGGTGCAAGTGCCTCGGGATGGTCGAGGTCGGTCAGCGTGGTGCCGATCGACAGTTCCTCGATGCCCGACACCAGCACGATATCGCCAGCCATCGCTTCGGCCATCTGCACCCGCTCGAGGCCCTGGAAGCCGAGCACCTGGTTGATGCGTGCCTTGCGCTGGGCGGTGTCGCCGAACAACACCGCGACATCCATCGCCGGGCGCAGCTTGCCGCGCTTGATGCGGCCAACGCCGATGCGGCCGACATAGCTCGAATAGTCGAGCGCGCTGATCTGCAGCTGAAGCGGCCCTTCGGTGTCTTCCAGCGGCGGAGCAGGCACGCGCTCGAGGACCGTCTGCAGCAGCGGCCTCAGGTCGGTGCCGGGTTTCTTCCAGTCGAGCGTGGCCCATCCCTGCAGCGCCGAAGCGTAAACCACCGGGAAGTCGAGTTGTTCCTCGGTCGCGCCGAGCTTGTCGAACAGGTCGAACGTGTGGTCGACCACCCAGTCGGGACGGGCGCCGTCGCGGTCGACCTTGTTCACCACCACGATCGGTTTCAGGCCGAGGGCCAGCGCCTTCTTCGTCACGAAGCGTGTCTGCGGCATCGGGCCTTCGACCGCGTCGACCAGCAGCAGCACGCCATCGACCATGCCGAGCACGCGTTCGACCTCGCCGCCGAAGTCGGCGTGGCCGGGCGTGTCGACGATGTTGATGTGGACGCCGTCGAAGTCGAGCGCGCAGTTCTTCGCCAGGATGGTGATGCCGCGTTCCTTCTCGAGGTCGTTCGAGTCCATGACCCGTTCGGTCACTTTCTCGTGGGCGGCGAACGTGCCAGACTGGCGGAGCATTTTGTCGACCAGCGTAGTCTTGCCGTGGTCGACGTGAGCGATGATCGCGATGTTTCTGAGCGCGCGGGACATTGGGGGTGGCGTCCGTTCTGTGGCTGGGAAATCCGCACCGTTCGTGGCGGCGTCGGATGGGTCATGCGGCGGGGTGCCGGCCTGACGCCGACTACGGCGCTTTTAGCGCCGACAAAAGCCGACAAGTCTAGCACGGGCGCCCTGCATTTCCCTGTTCAAGCCATTACACTCGGCGGTTTGAGCGCAGAGAGATGGAACGTCGATGCCCCGCATTGCCCTCGATCAACTGACCGACCTGGCCACCGCCACGCTGGTGAAGGCCGGGGCGGCACCGGCGCAGGCGGCAGCCACCGCGCGCGCGCTGGTCGCGGCAGACCGTGACGACCTCGCGACGCATGGCGTGTCGCGCATCCCGCTCTACGTCGACCATCTGGCGACCGCACGGGTGGACGGCAGCGCCCGGCCGGCGGTCGTCCATGAGCGCGGCGGCAGTTGCCTGATCGACGTGCGCGGCGGGCTCGCCTATGAAGCCTGCGAAATGGCCGTCGGTGAAGCGATCGCCCGGGCGCGCAGCCACGGCATCTCGCTGGTCGCGCTGACCAACAGCCACCACTACGGGGCTGCGGTTTATCATCTTGAGTCTATCGCCGCGGCCGGCATGATCGGCCTCGCGCTGACCAATTCCCCAGGCGCGATCAATGCCTGGGGCGGGCGCCGGCCTGTGTTCGGCACCAATCCGATCGCGGCGGCGTTTCCGCGCTCGGCGAAACCGCCGGTGCTGATCGATCTTTCGCTGACTGAAGTAACCCGAGGCAAGATCATGATCGCCGCCAAGGAAGGGCGTCCGATCCCCGAGGGCTGGGCGGTCGACAAGGACGGCAACCCCACCACCGATGCAAAGGCCGCCCTCACCGGCAGCCTGTTCGCGATCGGCGGCGCCAAGGGCGCGATGCTCGCCATGATGGTCGAGCTCCTGTGCTGCGGGCTTACCGGGGCGGCGCTGGCCTTCGAGAACGACTCGTATTTCGAGCCCGGCAACAAGCCCCGCATCGGCCATACGCTGATCGCGATCGATCCCGGCTCGACGGCCGGCAGCGCGGTGTATTTCGAGCGCGTCGAGGCGCTGATTGCTGCCATGCTGGCCGACCCCGGCGTACGTCTGCCGGGCGACCGCCGCTACGCCGCGCGCGCCCGGGCAGGTGCCGAAGGGGTCGACATCCCGGATGCCCTTTACCGACAATTGCAGCAACTGGCCAGCCGCGCCTGAGCGCGGTCATGCCCAACACACGGATGGAACCGACATGACCGACCAGACGCTGACGCTCGTCGTCAACGGCAGCGCACACGCCGTAAAGTGCGATCCAGAAACGCCGCTGCTCTACATCCTGCGCAACGACCTCTCGCTGAAGGGCGCCCGCTACGGCTGCGGCCAGGGCCAGTGTGGCGCCTGCACCGTGCTGGTCGACGGCAAGGCGGTGCAGTCGTGCAATGCGCCCGTGTCCGACTTTGCCGGCAAGTCGATCACCACGATCGAGGGCCTGGGCACCGCCGAGGTACCGCATCCGCTGCAGCAGGCGTTCATCGACGAGCAGGCGGCACAGTGCGGCTACTGCGTGACCGGCATCGTGATGAGCGCCAAGGCGCTGCTCGACGTCAATCCGAAGCCCACGCGCGCCGAGATCACCGCCGCGCTGCGCGACAACCTGTGCCGTTGCGGTACCCATGCGCGGATCATCCGCGCGGTCGAGCGCGCCGCCGCGGCGATGGCTGCCTGAACACCCCGAGAGGTCACGAACGATGTCGCGTACCAACGATTCCTCCCCGCTGCCCGGCAGCCTCTCCGTCAACCCGATCCTGGACAAGTGGGTGCGCCTGGTGCCCGGCGCCGCCGGCCCGGCCTCGCATGGGGTGACCGTATCGCCCGGCAAGGTCGATATCGGCCAGGGCATCTCCACCGCGCTCGCGCAGATCGCCGCCGACGAGCTCGACGTCTCTCTGTCGCGTATCGTGATGAAGCCGGCCGGCACCGACGCTTCGCCGAACGAGGAGATGACCTCCAGCAGCCTGTCGATCGAGCACAGCGGCATCGCGATCCGCTTCGTGTGCGCCGAGATCCGCGGCACGCTGCTGCAGAAGGCCGCGCAGCGGTTGGGCGTGAGTGCCGAGCGGCTGACCGTCGACGACGGGGTGATCAGCGCCGCCGGGGGCGGCAGCGTCACCTACTGGGACCTGCTCGAACCCGGCCTGTTCCATCGCGAGGCCACTGCCCAGTTCCGGCCCAAGGCCGCGGAGGACTTCAAGCTGATCGGCACCGACGTGCCGCGGCTGGACATCCCGGCGAAGGTCACCGGCAAGCCTAGCTACGTGCATGACATGGTTCTGCCCGGCATGCTGCATGGTCGCGTGGTGCGCCCGCCGAGCTACGATGCACGCCTGCTGTCGATCGACGACGAGGCGGGGCTGCGTGCGATGCCCGGGCTGGTCGAGTTGGTGCGCGACGGCAGTTTCCTCGCAGTGGTATGCACGAAGGAAGAGCAGGCGATCCGCGCCGCGCGCGCGTTGCGCAACCGCGCGAAATGGGACGACCGCACGAACCTGCCGGCGCAAGGCGCGGTTTACGACCATCTGAAGACGCTGCCCAAGACGGTACACGTGGTGCACGAGAAGACCGACGATGCTGCGAAGGCAAAGTCGGCGAAGACAATGAAGGCGGCGTTCACCAAGCCGTACATCGCTCATGCCTCGATCGGCCCGTCCTGTGCGGTGGCGGTCTGGAACGACGGCAAGCCGGAAATCTGGTCGCACAGCCAGGGCATCTTCCCGCTGCGTGTCGACCTTTCCAAGTCGCTGCGCATGCCCGAGGCGGACATCACCGTCCACCATGCCGAAGGCGCGGGCTGCTATGGCCACAACGGCGCCGACGATGCGGCGCTCGACGCGGCGCTGGTCGCGCGCGCCGTGCCCGGCCGTCCGGTCAAGCTGCAGTGGTCGCGCGAGGACGAATTCCAGTGGGAGCCCTTCGGCCCGGCGATGAGCGTCGAGGTCACGGCCTCGCTCGACGACGGCGGCAACATCGTCGACTGGACCCATGAACTCTGGAGCAACACGCAGAGCACGCGGCCGGGGCGCCAGCCCGAGGGCACCTGGCTGATGGCTGGCTGGCACCTCGCCGATCCGCTGCCCAAGCCGCCGCCGCGGATGATCCCGCTGGCCGGTGGCGGCGGCAGCGACCGCAACGCGGTGCCGCTGTACGACCTGCCGAACTCGAAGGTCATCCACCACTTCATCACCGAGATGCCGGTGCGGGTGTCGGCGCTGCGTTCGCTCGGCGCCTTCGCCAACGTGTTCGCGATCGAGACCTTCATGGACGAACTGGCCGAGGCGGCCGGCGTCGACCCGGTCGAGTACCGGCTGCGCCACATGAAGGATCCGCGCGCCCGCGCGGTGATCGAGGCGGCGGCCGATCGTGCGAACTGGAAGTCGCGCAAGGCCTCCGACGGCACGACCGGCATGGGCATCGCGTTCGCCCAGTACAAGAACAAGCAGTCCTACTGCGCGGTGGTGGCCGAGGTGTCGCTCGAGGAAGAGCTGCGCGTGACCCGCTGCGTGGCTGCGGTCGAGGCCGGGCTTGCGATCAACCCGGACGGCATCATCAACCAGACCGAAGGCGGCGTGATCCAGGCGGTTTCGTGGACGCTCAAGGAGGCGGTGCCGTTCGACCCGTCGGGCGTGCGCTGCATGACCTGGGACGACTACCCGATCCTGCGTTTCGACGAAGTGCCGGAGGTCGACGTGGTGCTGATCGACCGGCCCGACCAGAAGTCGCTTGGCGCAGGCGAGGCGGCGCAGGGCCCGACCGGTGCGGCGATCGCCAATGCGCTGGCGCATGCGATCGGCGTGCGCGTGCGCGACCTGCCGCTGACGAAGGACCAGATCGCGAAAGCCCTGGTCTGATGCCGGCGCAGCTGCCGGCATCCCGGCGCGCATCCGGCCAGCGGAGCGCGCCATGATCGCGCGTGTCGTCGGCCGGTTGCTCAACCTGCCGGCGCTGCTGCGTTACCTGCGCGAGCATCGTGCCGATCGTTCGGTCTGGGACCCGGCCGAAGACCTCGAACTGCAACTGTACGGCGCGATCTTCGGCAACAACTTCCTGCACTACGGCTACTTCCGCGACATCCCGGCCTCGGCAGACGAGATCAGCCTGGCCGACGTCAGCCGTGCGATGGACGACTATGCATCGCTGCTGGTCGAACGGGTGAAGCCCGGCGAGCGCGTGCTCGACGTCGGCTGCGGCATGGGCGGGCTGCTGAACCGGCTCGACCGCGCCGGCGCGAAGCCGACCGGCGTCACGCCGAACCGGGCGCATGCGCAGCATATCCGGGCCGGCTGGCCGCACATCCCGCTGATCGAAAGCCCGTTCGAGCAGGTCGATGCTGCGGCCATCGACCCGAAGTTCGACGCGGTGATCAACGCCGAGTCGTTCCAGTACATCGACCTCGACCAGGGGCTGGCGAAGGTCAAGGCGCTGCTGGCCCCGGGCGGGCGCTGGATCGTCATCGACTACTACCGGCTGCAGCCGGGCGCGAAGAACCGCTCGGGCCATGTGCTGTCCGACTTCGAGGCCGCGCTCGCGCGCCACGGCCTGGAGATCTCCGAGCGGGTTGATGTCACCGAGAACTGCGTGCCCAGCCTCGCTTACGGCCGGTTGCTGGCGACCCGCTTCGCGCTGCCGATGGCACGCTTCGGTGCCGACAAGCTGTTCCTGAAGCAGCGGCTGCTCGGCTACCTGTTCCGCGACACGCTGCAGGCGAAGCTCGACGGCGTGCGCCTCGATACGCTCGACCCGGAAGTGTTCCGGCGCGAGAAGCGCTACCTGCTGTTCACGATCCGTCGCCGCGAAGGCTGACGACCGGCGCTGCCTCCCGGGGTGCTGCCCGGTCTGCCGTGCGCATGGCGTGAGCGATGGTGCCGGCATGCCGGCACCGGCTACCATCCGGCTTTCGTCCGTGAAGGAGAGTGCCGGTGACAGCGTCGCTACCGCAGTTCGCGCCCGGGGGCTACCGTTTCGTCCCAGGCCCGTTCCAGTATTCGGCCGGCGTGGCCGCCGGGCCGGGCTTCGAGATCGTGCGCGCGCGTTTCCTGCATCCGGTCGCGCTGTCTGAAGGGTTCGCGGCGATCGAGCGGCACCTTGCAGCCGTCGGCCGCCCTACGGCTGCGTTCTGCCAGTGCGAGCTGCGCTCGCCGGCGCCGTTCACCGAAGAAGGCTTCGTTTCGTTCAACCGCACGTATGTCGGTACGCTGGAGCGCTGGGGGCTGATCCGCGACGGCGTGAACCCGGTGGCTCGAAGCAATGTCTGCCCTGAACTCGACAAGCCGCCGGTACCCAGTCTGTTCGCGTTCTCGTACACCGTGCCGTCGGCCGATGCGCCTCCAACCTTCGTCGTCGCGGGCAGCGCCGAGGCCCCGGAAGGCAAGGGCCACTACGAGAGCCACATCGTCCGCCGCGGCGAGACGTCGCCCGATGCCATCGTCGAGAAGGCGCGCTGGGTCCTGGGCGAGATGGAGCGACGGATGGCTGCGCTCGGCTTCGCCTGGCCCGACATCACCGCCGCGCAGCTCTACACCATCCACGATCCGCATCCGTTCCTCGCGGCGGAACTCGCGAGCCGTGGCGCGATGCGTTCCGGCCTCACCTGGCACTGGGTGCGTCCGCCGGTGCTCGACCTCGAGTACGAGATGGATGTGCGCGGTGTGCGCCGCGAACTCGTGCTCGACGCGGGCTGAGCGCAGCCGGCGGCCGCTTCG
>CANGXU010000112.1 GCA_947457885.1 Betaproteobacteria bacterium | reverse complement strand
CGGGCAGTTCGAGCACGACCTTGTCGGTCTCGATGTCGATCAGGTTCTCGTCGCGCTTGACGAACTCACCCTGCTTCTTGTGCCATGAGAGCAGCGTCGCCTCGGCGACGGACTCGGACAGCATCGGTACCTTCACTTCCACCAGCATGGTCGATTCACCTTGTCATGGTATTGCGTCGGCGCGCCCCGGCGAAGGGCGCGCGCGACCGGAGCCTCTGTCGGGCTATTCCTTCGTCTCGCCGCCGCCTAGCGTGATCGCAGCGGTGACAAGCTCTTTCTGTTGTATCGCGTGCAGCTTCTTGTAGCCGACCGCCGGGGTCGCAGACGAGACGCGGCCGGCATAGAACAGCTTCTGGCCCTTGCGCATCGGACGCCGGAGGTAATGCTGTACCCAGTACCACGCGCCCTGGTTGCGAGGCTCTTCCTGGCACCAGACGATCTCCTTCGCCGCCGGGTACTGGTCGATCTGCTCCTTGTACTCGTCATGCGGGAACGGGTACAGCTGCGAGATGCGCACCAGCGCGACATCCTTCACGCCAGCATCGCGCCGCGCGGCACGCAGGTCGAAGAACACCTTGCCGCTGCAGAACACGACGCGTTTCGCCGTCGCGGGATCGATGTCCTCGTCCCACTCGCTGTTGACAGGGCGGAACTTGTCGAGGGCAAACTCCTCGAGCTGGGACACGGATTCCTTGTGGCGAAGGATGCTCTTCGGGGTGAAGATGATCAGCGGCTTGCGGTACGGACGGATCATCTGCCGGCGCAGCAGGTAGAACATCTGCACCGGCGTGGCCGGGTAGCAGACCTGCATGTTGTAGTCGGCGCACAACTGCAGGAAGCGCTCGATGCGGCCCGACGAGTGCTCGGGGCCTGCACCTTCGTAGCCGTGCGGCAGCATCATCACCAGGCCGGACATCCGGCCCCACTTCACCTCGCCCGACGCGATGAACTGGTCGATCACGACCTGCGCGCCGTTCACGAAGTCGCCGTACTGGGCCTCCCAGATCACCAGCTCGTTCGGCTCGGTCGACGAATAGCCATACTCGAAGCCGAGCACCGCCTCTTCCGAGAGCAGCGAGTCGATCACCGTGAAATCAGGCTGGCCCGGGAACAGGTTCTGCAGCGGAATGTACGTGCCGGAATCCCAGCGCTCGCGGTTCTGGTCGTGCAGCACGGCATGCCGGTGGAAGAACGTGCCACGGCCGGCATCCTGGCCGGACATGCGTATCGCGAAGCCGTCCTTCAGCAGTGACGCGTAGGCCAGCGTCTCGGCCATCCCCCAGTCGAGGGGGATGCTGCCTTCGGCCATCAGCCGACGGTCTTCCATGATCTTCTGCACGCGCGGATGCAGCTTGAAATCGTCCGGAACCTTCGACACCAGTCGTCCGAGTTCCTTCAACGTCTCGAGCGGAATCTGGGTGTTGTCGTTCTCGTTCCACTTCGTGCCCTTGAACTGCTCCCAGTTCGGCGCATAGGGCGGCTTGAAGTTGGCGAGTACCGTCTTGTTCGTGTGGTAGCCACCGTCCATCGCGGTCCGGTAGGTGCTGATCAATTCGGTCGCGACGCTGTCGGTGACAACGCCCTCGGCGGCCAGCTTGTCGGCGTACAGCTTGCGGGCACCCGATTTCTTGCCGATCACCTTGTACATCAGCGGCTGGGTGACCATCGGTTCGTCCTGCTCGTTGTGGCCGGGCCTGCGGTAGCAGACCATGTCGACCACGACGTCCTTGCGGAATTCCATCCGGAAGTCGAGTGCCGCCTCGACCACGAGTGCGACCGCTTCCGGATCGTCCGCGTTCACGTGGAAGATCGGCGCCTCGATCATCTTCGACACGTCGCTGCAGTAGAGCGACGAGCGCGAGTCGCGCGGATCGGAGATCGTGAAGCCGATCTGGTTGTTGATGATCAGGTGCATCGTGCCGCCGGTGCCGAAGCCACGCGTCTGCGACAGGTTCAGGGTCTCCATCACGACGCCCTGCCCCGCATACGAAGCGTCGCCGTGGATCAGGATCGGCATCACCTCGCGCCCCAGCTTGTCGCCTCGCCGGTGCTGGCGTGCCCGCACCGAGCCGGTCACGACCGGGTTGACGATCTCGAGGTGCGACGGGTTGAACGCGAGCGCCAGGTGCATCGGACCACCCGGGGTCGTGATGTCGCTCGAGAAGCCGTCGTGGTAGATCACGTCGCCGTACAGGATGGCGTCGTCCATCTTGCCTTCGAACTCCGCAAACAAGTCCTTCGGCATCTTGCCCAGCGTATTCACCAGCACGTTCAGCCGGCCGCGGTGCGCCATGCCGATCACGGACTCCTTCACGCCCTGCGCACCGGCGCGCTGCAGCAGGATGTCGAGCATCGGAATCAGCGTCTCGCCGCCTTCGAGCGAGAAGCGCGTCTGGCCGACGTACTTGGTGTGCAGGTACTTCTCGAGCGTCTCGGCCGCGGTGAGGCGTTCGAGGATGTTCAGCTTGTATGCGGCGTCATACGAGGGCCTGGAGTGGATGCTCTCGAAGCGCTGCTGGATCCACTTCTTCTGCGCCGGATCCGAGATGTACATGTACTCGAAACCGATAGACCCGCAGTACGTCTCGCGCACATGGGTCAGGATCTGCCGCAACGTCGCGCGCTGCGGCCCGACCAGCGAGCCGGTATTGAACTCCGTCTCCATGTCGGCGTCCGACAAACCGTAGAACGACGGGTCGAGTTCCTGGATGTAGGGCTTCTCCTGGCGTTTCAGCGGATCGATCTGCGCATGGCGCACGCCGAGGAAACGGTAGGCACCGATCAACTGCAGCACCGCCACCTGCTTCAGCGCCGCCTCGGCGCTGATGCCGGACGACGCCGACACCTGGTAGGGGCTGCGCCGGGCCATCTCGGCAAACTTCGCACGGACCTGTTCGTGCGACACGTCGGGCCCGTTGCCGGTGCGCTGGAGCGCGTCGAAGTACTGCCGCCAGGTGCCATCGACCGACGCGGGGTCGGCCAGATAGGCGTCGTAGAGCTCCTCGATGAACGGCGCGTTCGAGCCGAACAGGTAAGAGGTACCGAACATCTCTTGCATCATCAGGAATCGTCCCGTCGATTTTCAGTGAGGCTCAGCCGCAGGGACTCAGCGACGGTCCGCCAGAGGCTTGAGCGAACGCTCGGCCTCGCCGAGGAACAGCTGGCGCGGACGGCCGATCTTCTGGTCCGGGTCCTCGATCATCTCGTTCCACTGGGCGATCCAGCCGATCGTGCGCGACAGCGCGAACAGCGCCGTGAACATCGACACCGGGATGCCGAGCGCCTTGTACACGATGCCCGAGTAGAAATCGACGTTCGGGAACAGCTTGCGCTTGACGAAGTAGTCGTCTTCCAGCGCCACCTTCTCGAGTGCCATCGCCAGCTTGAACATCTTGTTGTCTTCGAGACCGAGTTCGGCCAGCACGTCGTGGCAGGCGCCCTGGATCAGGCGCGCGCGCGGGTCGTAGTTCTTGTAGACGCGGTGCCCGAAGCCCATCAGCTTCGACGCTTCCGCCGGGTCCTTGGCGCGCGCGATGAACTTGTCGATGTTCGACACGTCGCCGATCTCGTCGAGCATCTTCAGCACCGCTTCGTTCGCACCGCCATGCGCCGGGCCCCAGAGGCTGGCGATGCCAGCGGCGATACAGGCGAACGGATTGGCGCCCGACGAACCGGCCAGGCGCACGGTCGAGGTGGACGCGTTCTGCTCGTGATCGACGTGCAGGATCAGAATCTTCTCGAGCGCTCTCACCAGCACCGGGTTCGGCGTGTAGTCCTCGCAAGGAACACCGAACATCATGCGCATGAAGTTCTCGACATAGCCAAGGTCGTTGCGCGGGTACATGAACGGCTGGCCGACGTTGTACTTGTAGGTCATCGCAACAATGGTCGGCATCTTCGCGATCAGCCGGAACTCGGAGATCATCCGGCTCTTCGGGTCGTTGATGTCGATCGAGTCGTGGTAGAACGCAGCCATGCCGCCGACCACGCCGCAGAGCACCGACATCGGGTGCGCGTCACGGCGGAAACCCTGGTAGAAGCGCGCCATCTGCTCGTGCACCATCGTGTGCATGGTGACGGTGCTGTCGAAGTCCTTCTTCTCCTTCGCGTTCGGCAGCTCGCCCTTCATGATCAGGTAGGCCACCTCGAGCAGGTCGCAGTTCTCGACCAGCTGCTCGATCGGGTAGCCGCGGTGCCGCAGTACGCCCTCGTCGCCGTCGATGTAGGTGATGCTCGACTTGCACGACGCGGTCGACATGAAGCCCGGGTCGTAGGTGAAGGCACCGGTCTTCGCGTAGAGCGAACGCACGTCGATCACATCGGGACCAATCGTGCCGCCGTAGATCGGAAACTCGACCGACGGGCGTCCGTCGCTGAACGAGAGGGTTGCCTTGGCTTTGCTGTCCATCAGGTTCTCCACAGAGAAATCGCGCACGCCCGCAGCGCCACGAGCGAGTTCGGGCAGGCGCGAATACAAAAACGCGCGGTCAAGCCGCGCGCAACATTTCCAGGACCGGGGCGACCCTCTTGTCGGCTGGCTGCAGCCGACCGATGATCATGTCCCACAGGTCCTGGTCGGGGTAGTCGAGCAGTTCCTTCAGCAACTCGACATCCGCCGCCTTCATCGAAGCATAGCGATTGTCCATGAACCGCTGCAACACGAGATCGAGCTCGAGCAGGCCTCGACGGCAGTGCCAGCGTAACCGATTTTCCTGGATGCGGGCGACCTCGGTCTGGACCATGGCTAGACCATCCTCCGGACCATCAACTGCTTGATCTTGCCGATCGCGCGCGTGGGGTTCAGGCCCTTCGGGCAGACGTCGACGCAGTTCATGATCGTGTGGCAACGGAACAGCCGGTAAGGGTCTTCCAGGTTGTCCAGGCGCTCGGAGGTAGCCTCATCGCGGCTGTCGGCCAGGAAGCGATAGGCCTGCAGCAGGCCCGCCGGACCGACGAACTTGTCCGGATTCCACCAGAACGACGGGCAGGAGGTCGAGCAGCAGGCGCACAGGATGCACTCGTACAGGCCGTCCAGTTCCTCGCGCTCTTCCGGCGACTGCAGCCGCTCGGTCTCGGGCGGCTGGTTCTCGTTGATCAGGTAAGGCTTGACCGAGTGGTACTGCTTGAAGAACTGCGACATGTCGACGATCAGGTCGCGGATCACCGGCAGACCGGGCAGCGGCTTGAGCACCACCGGTTCTTTCAGGGAATCGAGCGGCGTGATGCAGGCGAGGCCGTTCTTGCCGTTGATGTTCATGGCGTCCGAGCCACAGACGCCTTCACGGCAGGATCGACGCAGCGACAGCGAGTCGTCGTGCTGCTTGATGCGCACGATCGCGTCGAGCAGCATCCGGTCGCTCGGCTCGAGCGGGATGTCATAGCTCTGCATGTACGGCTTTTCGTCGACTTCGGGGTTGTAGCGGAAGACTGAGAATTTCATCGTGCGGTGCCTTGTCGTTGCATGCCCTGGAAGATCAGTAGACCCGTGCCTTCGGCTCGAACGAGTCGACCGTCAGGGGCTTGTCGTGCACCGGCTTGTACTCGAGTCGGTCGCCTTCCTTGAACCAAAGGGTGTGCTTGATCCAGTTCGCATCGTCGCGCGTCGGGAAGTCACTGCGATCGTGTGCGCCGCGCGATTCGGTGCGGGCTTCGGCCGATACCAGCGAGGACAGCGCGACCTCGACCAGGTTGTCGAGTTCGAGCGCCTCGACGCGCGCGGTGTTGAAGACCTTGCTCTTGTCCTTGATCTCGGTAACCAGCGAACGCTTCGCAACCTCGCGCATCTTCGCCACACCCGACTTCAGGCTGTCGGGGAAACGGAACACGCCGCAATCGAGCTGCATGGTGAGTTGCAGGTCGCGCAGCACCGCCGAAACCTTCTCGCCATCCTTCTGGCCTTCGAGGCGCGCGAGCCGGACCTCGGTCTGCTCGCCGGCGTCTTTAGGCAGGTCCTGCTGACTGCGGCTCGAACGAGCGTAGTCTGCCATGTGCTGGCCCGCCGACTTGCCGAACACCACGAGGTCGAGAAGCGAGTTGGTGCCCAGGCGGTTCGCGCCGTGCACCGACACGCAGGCCGCCTCGCCCGCGGCGTAGAGACCCGGCACCGGCACTTCCGGGTTGCCGCCGCGCGGCATCACCACCTGGCCGTGATAGTTCGTCGGGATGCCGCCCATCATGTAGTGGCAGGTCGGCACGACCGGGATCGGATCCTTGATCGGATCGACGTTGGCAAACTTCAGCGCGATCTCGCGGATGCCCGGCAGCTTGGAGTTGATCGTCTCGGCACCGAGGTGATCGAGCTTCAGCAGCAGGTAGGTACCGTCGGGGCCGGCACCGCGTCCTTCCTTGATCTCGGTGGCCATCGCGCGTGCGACGACGTCGCGGCTGGCGAGGTCCTTCGCGTTCGGTGCGTAGCGCTCCATGAAGCGCTCGCCCGACTTGTTCAGCAGGTAGCCGCCCTCGCCGCGTACGCCTTCGGTGATCAGTACACCCGCACCGGCGACGCCGGTCGGGTGAAACTGCCAGAACTCCATGTCTTCCAGCGGGATGTTGGCGCGGGCCGCCATGCCGATGCCGTCACCGGTGTTGATGAACGCATTGGTGCTGGCCTGATAGACCCGCCCGGCGCCGCCCGTGGCGAGCAGCGTGGCCTTGGCCTGAAGCATCATCACCTCGCCCGTTTCCATCTCGAGCGCGGTCACTCCGAGGCATTCGCCGGCCTCGTTCATGATCAGGTCGAGCGCCATCCACTCGACGAAGAACAGGGTGTTGGCCCGCACGTTGCGCTGATAGAGCGTATGCAGCATGGAGTGGCCGGTGCGGTCGGCCACGGCGCAGCTGCGCGCGGCCTGTTCCTTGCCGAAGTGGATCGACTGGCCACCGAACGGGCGCTGGTAGATCTTGCCGTTGGGCAGGCGCGAGAACGGCATGCCGAAGTGCTCGAGTTCATAGACGCACTCGTTGGCCGTACGGCACATGAACTCGATCGCGTCCTGATCGCCCAGGTAATCGGCGCCCTTCACGGTGTCGTACATATGGAAGATCCAGTGGTCTTCCATCGAGTTGCCCAACGCCGCGGCGATGCCGCCCTGCGCAGCCACCGTGTGCGACCGGGTAGGGAACACCTTGGTCAGCACTGCCGTCTTCAGGCCTGACTCGGACAGTTGCAGCGCCGCGCGGAGCCCCGCTCCGCCTGCGCCCACCACCACCGCGTCGAAAGTACGTTTTGCGAGTGCCATCAGTCTTTACCCCAGGAGGATCAGGATGGACCAACCCATGTAGACCACTAACGACAGGATCACGCCGATCTGTAGCGTGAGCCGGACGGAAGCGGGCCCGATGTAGTCCATCAACACGTCACGAATGCCGACCCAGGCGTGATACAGCAGGGAGGCGACGAACAACAGGGTCGCCAGCTGCATGATCCGGCCAGAGAACAGCGCCTTCCAATCGCCATATCCGTCAGGGGCGTTGAACAGCAGGATTGCCCCGAGCAGAACCGTGTACACGGCCATGATCACCGCAGTCACGCGTTGCCCGAGCCAGTCACGCAGCCCGTAATGCGCGCCAGTTACGACCCTGCTCACCATAGCTGCACTCCCAGTACCAGGGTTAGAACGAGACTGACCGCAAGGACCGCGTAGCTCGTGCTGCGCGCCTGCTGCACTTCCTCACCCATGTGCATGTCGAGCGTGAGGTAACGGATACCAGCGCAGAAATGATGCAGGAATGCCCACAACAGCCCAAGGAAGATCAGCTTGACGAACCAGTGGCTGGCAATGGCCGCGAACTGCGCGTAGCCCTGCTCCGAGGCGAGACTCATCTGGAAGAGATAGAGCCCCAGCGGAATGCCGACCAGGTAGAGGCCGATACCGCTGGCCCGGTGAAGGATGGACACCAACGCAGGGGTCGGCATCTTTATCTCGGTCAGGTCGAGATACTTCGGACGGCTTTTCTTGATCAACGGACGCTCTTCCTCTCTGGCAAAGTACTGCGCGGCGGGCGTGCATGCCGGCGGCGCTGCCCGGAATCCGGGCCTCGCCGGTGGCGGCTCCGCGCCAGGCTCGACGACGACGCTGCATGCCGACACGGCAATGCGATGCCGTCTGACGACGCTGCACTGCGGCGCCGCTGAGCCGCTGCCCTGCACGTCGGTGCGGGGCTGCAACAATCCCGCCTCGTGCGAGCGGCCTGCGGAGAAGGCGCGCGGGCTGGCTGCGAAGCGATCAGATTATCGCAGCAGCCGCCGCATTGCACAAGCGAGGCAACGGCCTCCAGCGGCGTACGGTATCATCCGTCCGCTCGTGTGCCACGCGCCGGCCAGGCGGTCCGCGCGCGCCCGGTGCACGAGCAAGGGTCAGGCATGGCGGCGCCCGTCAGCGCCACTTCATTGCAGCGCAACGCCTACCGCCCGTCCGGGTACGCCCGGGCCGCTGCCCGGCACCGGGCCCGCCCTTCCGGGGCAGCGGGTTCGCCTGCTCGCAGCGTGCCGTATACCGTGCAACCGTGCATAACCATGCATTCCAAGTCCAAGGGAGCTTCACGATGAAATCGCCCGTTCGCGTCGCCGTCACCGGTGCCGCCGGCCAGATCGGCTACAGCCTGCTGTTTCGCATCGCCAGCGGCGAGATGCTAGGCACAGACCAGCCGGTGATCCTGCAACTGCTCGAGATTCCCGACGAGAAGGCCCAGAAGGCGCTGCGCGGCGTGATCATGGAACTGGACGACTGCGCCTTCCCGCTGCTGCAGTCGGTGGTGCCAACCGACGATCCCAAGGTCGCCTTCCGCGACGCGAACGTGGCGCTGCTGGTTGGTGCACGCCCGCGCGGCCCGGGCATGGAACGCAAGGACCTGCTGGAAGCCAACGGCAAGATCTTCGGGCCGCAGGGCCGTGCGCTGGACGAATTCGCCAGCCGCGACGTGAAGGTGCTGGTGGTGGGCAACCCGGCCAACACCAATGCACTGATCGCGATGAGGAACGCGCCGAGCCTGAAGCCCACCCAGTTCACCGCGATGATGCGCCTCGACCACAACCGCGCGCTGACCCAGATTGCGCAGAAGGTCGGCCGCCCGGTCAGCAGCGTGAAGAAGATGACCATCTGGGGCAACCACTCGGCGACACAGTATCCCGATGTGTTCCGCGCCGAGGTCGACGGCAAGGCAGCATGGCCGATGATCGACGACCAGCAGTGGCTCGAGTCGAACTTCATCCCGACCATACAGAAGCGCGGCGCGGCGATCATCGACGCGCGCGGCCTGTCTTCGGCAGCGAGCGCGGCCAACGCGGCGATGGACCATGTGCGCAACTGGGTGAACGGCACGCCGGACGGCGACTGGGTGTCGATGGGCATCCCGTCCGATGGCAGCTACGGCATACCCGAGGGGCTGATGTACGGCTTCCCGGTCACCTGCAAGGATGGCCAGTACTCGATCGTGAAGGGCATCGACATCTCGGACTTCAGCCGCTCGAAGATGCAGGCGACCCAGAAGGAACTCGAGGAAGAGCGCGACGGCGTCAAGCACCTGCTCGGCTGAGCCGACAGCCTCGACGACCGGATGAACGACGAAGAACGGCCGCCAGCGAAGCGGCCGTTTTTTCGCCCGCACGCAACGGAGGACACGAGATGAGCGAAACCCCCGGCACCACGCCACCGATGTCATTCAAGCCGAAGAAGTCCGTGGCCCTGTCCGGCATCGCCGCCGGCAATACCGCGCTGTGCACCGTAGGCCGGACGGGCAACGACCTGCACTACCGTGGCTACGACATCATGGAGTTCGCCGACAGCGCGCAGTTCGAGGAGATCGCGCACCTGCTGGTGCACGAGCGACTGCCCGACCGCGCCGAACTGGCAAGCTACAAGCGCCGCCTGCGCGCGCTGCGCGGGCTTCCGGCCCCGCTGAAGGCGCTGCTCGAACGCCTGCCACCGTCGGCCCACCCGATGGACGTGATGCGCACCGGTGCGTCGGCGATGGGTGCCCTGCTGCCCGAGAAAGACGACCACGGCACCGCCGGGGCGCGCGAGATCGCAGACCGCTTCATGGCCAGCTTCGGATCGATGCTGCTCTACTGGTATCACTGGTCGCACAACGGCCGGCGCATCGATGTCGAGACCGACGACGATTCGATCGGCGGCCACTTCCTGCACCTGCTGCACGGCGTGCCCCCCCCGGAGGAGTGGGTGCGCGCGATGCATACCTCGCTCATCCTCTACGCCGAGCACGAGTTCAACGCATCCACGTTCGCCTGTCGCGTGGTCGCCGGCACCGGCGCCGACATGCATGGCGCGATCTGCGGCGGCATCGCCGCGCTGCGCGGGCCGAAGCACGGCGGGGCAAACGAGGTCGCGTTCGACATCCAGTCGCGTTACGCGACGCCGGATGAGGCCGAATCCGACATCGTGCGTCGGGTACAGGCCAGGGAAGTGGTGATCGGCTTCGGCCACCCGGTCTACACGACCGGCGATCCGCGCAATGTCGTGATCAAGGAAGTCGCGCGCCGCCTGTCGCAGCGTGCGGGCTCGACGAAGCTGTTCGATATCGCCGAGCGCCTCGAGACGGTGATGTGGCGGGAGAAGCGGATGTTCCCGAACCTCGACTGGTTCAGCGCCGTCTCGTACCACATGATGGGCGTGCCGACGGCGATGTTCACCCCGCTGTTCGTCATATCCCGCACCTCCGGCTGGTCGGCGCACGTGATCGAACAGCGCATCGACGGCAAGATCATCCGCCCGACCGCGAATTACACCGGGCCGGAAGGGGTGCGCTGGGTGCCGATCGACGAGCGCTGAAGCGCCCCGCAGACGCCCCCTGCCCAAAGCCGCAGGTGCACCCCGCCACGCCACCTCCCCTTCATCCAAGCCCCGTACAACCCACTGGCACCGCCCACATGTCCGCTCCGATCTCCAATATCCGTCCCGAACCCGACGCGCTGCTGGTCGACATCGCCGACTACGTGCTGTCGACGCAGGTCGAAAGCACCGAGGCCTACGACACCGCCCGCTACTGCCTGCTCGACACGCTGGGCTGCGGCCTGGAGGCACTGGAGTACCCGGCCTGCACCAAGCTGCTCGGCCCGATCGTACCCGGCACCATCGTCCCGCACGGCGCGAAAGTGCCCGGCACGCCTTACCAGCTCGATCCGGTGCAGGCCGCGTTCAACATCGGCACCATGATCCGCTGGCTCGACTTCAACGACACCTGGCTCGCCGCCGAGTGGGGCCACCCTTCCGACAACCTTGGCGGCATCCTCGCCACCGCCGACTGGCTGTCACGCACCCGGGGCGCCCGCGGCGAGGCGCCGCTGACCGTGCGCGACGTGCTCACTGCGATGATCAAGGCGCACGAGATCCAGGGCGTGCTGGCGCTGGAGAACAGCTTCAACCGGGTCGGGCTCGACCACGTGGTGCTGGTGAAGGTCGCCTCGACGGCGGTGGTGACCGCGATGATGGGCGGCACCCGCGACGAGGTGATCGATGCGGTGTCCAATGCATGGATCGACGGGCAGTCGCTGCGCACCTATCGCCATGCGCCGAACGCCGGTTCGCGCAAGTCGTGGGCCGCGGGCGATGCGACCTCGCGCGCGGTACGTATCGCATGGATGACGCTGCGGGGCGAGATGGGCTATCCGTCGGCCCTCACCGCGAAGACCTGGGGCTTCCAGGACGTGCTGTTCAAGGGGCAGCCGCTGACGCTGGGTCGCCCGTTCGGCTCGTACGTGATGGAGAACGTACTGTTCAAGATCTCTTTCCCGGCCGAGTTCCACGCGCAGACCGCCGTCGAATGCGCGCTGCAGTTGCATCCGCTGGTGAAGGATCGCCTCGCCGACATCGACAAGATCACCATCACCACGCATGAATCCGCGATCCGCATCATCGACAAGCGCGGGCCGCTGCACAACCCGGCCGACCGGGACCACTGCATCCAGTACATGACCGCGGTCGGGCTGATCAAGGGCAACCTGGTGGCGGCCGACTACGAGGACGGGGTCGCCACCGACCCGCGCATCGACGCACTGCGCGGGCAGATGGAGATCGTCGAGGAGCCGCGCTATACGCGCGACTACCTCGATCCGGCGAAGCGTTCGATCGCAAACGCGCTGCAGGTCACTTTCAAGGACGGCACGGCCACCCCGGTGGTAGAGGTCGAGTACCCGGTCGGACACCGCCGTCGACGCGCGGAAGGCTATCCACTGCTCGATGCCAAGTTCTCCGTGAACCTGGCACGCCGATTCGCCGCGAAGCAGCAGCGGGTGATTCGCGAGGCCTGCTCGGATGCTGCCGCGCTGCAATCGATGCCGGTGGACCGGTTCGTGGACCTGTTCTCGGCCTGAGCGCCCCCGCTCGTCTGCCGACAGCGCCTTGCCGGATCGAGGAGGCGGGGTGCCCTGCTCCTCGATCAGGAACATGGAACATGGGGGTCAGGTCTTGGGAACATGGGGGTCAGGTCTTGAGTTTTGCATCCCGGCTTCGCGGGACTG